>JAMPGS010000171.1 GCA_023663815.1 Clostridium sp. | reverse complement strand
ATAGGGATGCTTCCGTATCTTTTCGCTGAGCTGGCCGCCCTCCTCAAAGCCCACATAGCCCGGCGGGGATCCAATCATCTTTGACACCGAATGGCCTTCCATGTACTCCGACATGTCCACCCGAATCAGCGCGTTCTCCGTGCCAAACATAGCTTCCGCAAGAGCCTTGGAAAGCTCCGTCTTTCCCACCCCTGTAGGCCCCAAGAACAGAAAAGAGCCTATGGGCCTGTTGGGGTCGGCAAGCCCGGCCCGGCCTCTTCTGATAGCCCTTGAGACGGCGCTTACCGCGGCTTCCTGACCGATAACCCGCTTGTGAAGTACTTTTTCCAATTTGAGCAGCCGCTCGCTTTCCTTTTCCGTGAGCTTTTTCACAGGCACTTTGGTCCACGAGGAAACCACGCTGGCAATCTCGTTTTCCGTCACCGTAAGGCTGCTTTCCGTCTGCTGCCTGCGCTTTCTCTCCCTTGCCCGCTCGTAATTGCGGATAAGCTTTTCCTGCTCCCTGCGTATCTCGGCGGCCCGCTCCAACTCCATGCTTCTTAGGCACTCCTCCACCTCGGCGTCTATCTCCTGAATACGCGTCAGCATTTCCTTTAAATTCTCCGGGGTTCGCGTGTAATTTAACCTCACCGCCGAAGCTGCCTCGTCGATTAAGTCGATTGCCTTGTCCGGAAGATTCCTATCGTTAATGTAGCGTTCCGAAAGCTGCACGGCCGCCACAATCGCGTCCTCCGTAATCGTCACCCTATGGTGTTCCTCGTATTTTCCCTTCACGCCCCGCAGGATTGCCACCGCCTCGTCTATGGTGGGCTCCTCCACATAAACCGACTGGAACCGCCGCTCCAAAGCGGCGTCCTTCTCCACATATTTGTGGTATTCCCCCACCGTTGTGGCGCCAATCATCTGCAGCTCGCCTCTTGCCAGAGAAGGTTTTAATATATTGGAAGCGTCAATCGCCCCCTCCGCTCCGCCCGCGCCGATAATCGTGTGCATCTCGTCCAGAAAAAGAATAACGTCGCCGTCCTCCTGTACCTCATAGATAACCCTTTTGATTCTCTCCTCAAACTCGCCGCGATACTTGGATCCCGCCACCATTCCCGATAAGTCCAGCGTCAGCACTCTTTTATTCTGTACGGTAAAAGGCACCTCCCCCGCCACAATGCGCAGGGCCAGCCCTTCCACCACCGCGGTCTTTCCCACCCCCGGCTCGCCAATCAAGCAAGGGTTGTTTTTGGTCCTGCGGCTCAATATTTCTATCACTCTTTTAATCTCGTCTTCTCTTCCAATCACCGGATCCAGCTTACCAGCCGCCGCCAAAGCCGTCAAATCCCGGCTGAACTGCTCCAAGGCGGAGGAGCCCCGCCCCTTCCGGTTCTGCCTCCTGCCAAGATCCTCCTTGTATAGATTGCCGTCCTCACCCATGGCAACCAGCGTGTCCGCGTAAAGCTTTTGAATGGAAATTCCAAGGGTATTTAACAGCCGGACGGCTACATTTTCCCCTTCCTTCAGGATTGCTAAAAGAATATGCTCCGTACCCGTGGCCTCCGCCCCAAAGCGGTCTGCCTGAGCGTGCGCTTCCTCCAAAACAGCACGGGCCCTTGGGGAATATCCCTCCCGCTCCTTGAAAGCCGTCCTTCCCTCCGGCATAATCAAATCCCGTATCATTTCCACAATTTTTTCTTCGTCCGCGCCGCTGCTCTTTAAAACTCTGGCGGCCACTCCCCCGCTTTCACGAAGGAGCCCTACCAAAATATGCTCCGTACCTACATAGCCCACATTCATTCTGGACGCCATTTTCTCCGCAAGCGTCAACGCCGCTTTTGCCCTGTCCGTAAAACCACCTGACTGCATGTTAGGCTCCTCCAAATTCTTCATATATTTCATCAATCATCTGATACACTTCCTCTCTGGAAACTCCTTTGCATATCCCCTTTGCGAGAATCACCCGCAAGGCCTCGTCCATCTCCCTCAGAGATTTAAGCTTATCAGCGTCCAACGCGATTACAGCGCCTTTTCTTCTGTCTACCTTTACAAACCCTTCCTGCTTCAATACCGTATAGGCTTTATTCACGGTATGCATATTGATGCCAATATCGTCCGCAAGCTGCCTTACCGACGGCAGCGCATCCCCCTCCTGAAATTTTGCGGAGGCAATTCCAAGAATGATTTGGTTGCGAAGCTGTAAATACAGCGCCTCCTCACTGTTGAAATCTATTTCTATGACCATATGCACATCCTTTCTATCTTTTTGCGGTCATGCATTTTATAAATCTTTGTCATCCATGTTTAAAAATTCAAACTCAAATTCATCGTCGTCTATGAGGAAATTCTGAGGCTTTCTGGCAGCGGGCCTTGCCGCGGCTTCCCGCTGGGAGCTGCCCTGCTCGCTCTTTGTTCTGGGCCGGGATTCCTTTTGTCCCGGCTTTGAAGTCCTCTCCGCACTCTCGGAGGATGCGGATTTTTTCCCCTTAACGGACGTCCTTGCAGGAGCTTCCTCCTCCTCTTCCTCCTCCGGCTGTTTTCTTCTCTTTTTCTTCACCGGCTCAGGCTCTTCCTCTTCTTCTTCCTCCTCTTCCTCGTCGTCCTCATAATCGTAATAAAGCGAACGTATCTTAAAGACAAGCACAATCATCACAATCGCCAAAACCACCACAAGAGCAGCTAAAATAATGATGATAATTTTCCCGTTATCCACCTGCTTTTGGAGCTTCTGGTTGTTTTCGTTTGCCATGCCCACCGCCGATAAAAGCTCGTTTAATTTCTGTCTGTTGCCCTCTATATTATTGTAAAGATAATACTCGTATTCGCCGGTGTCGTTCTGGGTATAAACAATCTCATAATCATTGTGCTCCGGTTCCGGTTCTGGCTCAGGCTCCGAATTGCCCTCTTCCCCTTCGGGATTCTCGCCTTCGGGGTTTTCGCCCCCTTCCCCTTCGGGATTCTCGCCGCCCTCCGAGGAGCTTCCCTCCACAACCTCAATCAAATCGGAGCGCACATAGCCCTCCACAGTCCTGCCGTTATGCTCGCAGGTCATTTGATACCACTTGTTACCGGAATTGTCGGTAGCTTCCCCAATCAAAGTGATTGTGGTGCCGTTTGGCAGGGACGCCAACGCGCTGTGCTTTGTGGACGCGCCGGAACGCACCCGCACGTTTTGGCTGGATTTTACAACCGCCTGCTGCTCGCCGATAGCGGTGGGAACCGTTTCTTCGGGGGCAGGCCCGGACGACGACGCGCTCTGGGATGCATTGGAAGACCCCTCAATTATCTTGATGGTCTCGCTGGTCTCCACCAAATCACTCCTGATATAGCCGTGGCCGCCGTTGGAGATAGGCACCTGATACCATATGGTTCCCGAACCGTCCTTCACGCCGCCCTGAATATCGATAACTTTTCCCTGAGTGGTGCTTGCCACCACCTCGCTGTCCGCGCTGGCCTGCGCCCGTATATTCGCCGTCTTTGCAATTACCTTTCCGTCCGCCGCAAGGCTGGAAATTGCCGTTCCGCAAAATACTGCCAAAAACAGCGCCATACCGGCCAAAACCTTTGTTACATTCACCCTTTTCATTGACTGTATCCTCATCTTTCTCTCGTAAATCGTTTGCTTCCGTCGTCTCCGCGGGGAGCCTCCCCAAAACCGGACATACCGCTTTGCCTGTGCCGCTCGTTCCTTGCTTCCTTCTCCACGCCCCTGTGAAGAATCTCCTCGCATTTGGGGCAATAGTGCCCGCTTTTAATCTCCACTCCGCACATCTCGCATCGCAGATAGCCGCTTCTCGTCTCAATCACCTCAAAACGGTTTTCCTTTACCATTGTGCGGATAGATTTGCGGGAAACCCCTGTCTCCACCGAAATGTCGTTTACATTAGCCCCCTTGTGCTTTTCCAAAAAGTTCCTTACCTTGCCGTAATCGTCATATTCCGATTTTCCGCAGTCCTCGCAGCGGTACTCGCCAAGTCCCTTATAAACCAGAACGCCGCCGCACACGTTGCAAATTATCGGCATATGAAGCTCATCGGTCAATTTTAGTATTCTTACATCTCCTGCCAAAGCATCCTTCCCCCTATCCTACGCCTCGTCGATTGCCTTTCCGATATCCCGGCGCATGTATTTATTTTCAAAATCCACCCACTCCGCAGCAGCGTATGCATTTGCGCGGGCTTCCTTTAAATCTTTTCCTTTAGCGGTAATACCGAGAACCCTTCCGCCGTTCGTCACAATGCCCTGTTCCGTTTTCTTGGTCCCCGCGTGGAAACAGAAATAAGAATCCTGTCCCTCGAATTTTTCAAGTCCTTTTATCACAAAACCTTTCTCATACTTCACCGGATAACCCTTGGAGGCTAAAACCACGCAGACCGCCGCGTTATCCTCAAATTGAAGGTCAATCTCGCCAAGCCGCCCGTCAATGCAGGCCTCCATCACCTCAATAATATCATTTTTCATTCTGGGCAGCACCACCTGCGCCTCCGGGTCCCCGAATCTGGCGTTGTACTCCAACACTCTGGGGCCTTTTTCCGTCAGCATCAAGCCGAAAAAGATAATCCCCTTAAATTCCCTTCCCTCCGCCGCCATGGCGTCAACCGTGGCCTGATAAATATATTTTTGGCAGAATTCGTCCACCTTGGCCGTGTAGAAAGGGCTGGGCGAAAAGGTTCCCATTCCGCCGGTATTTAAGCCGGTATCTCCGTCCCCCGCCCGCTTGTGGTCCTGCGCGGAGGTCATAGTCTTAATGGTTTTCCCGTCCACATAGGAAAGCACCGACACTTCCCTTCCGGTTAAGAATTCCTCTATCACAAGGCGGCTGCCCGCGCTTCCAAACTGACGCTTTAACATAATAGTTTCAACGCCCTCTTTTGCCTCCTCCAAATTCTGGCAGATAAGCACTCCCTTTCCAAGCGCCAGACCGTCGGCCTTAAGAACGATAGGGAAATCAGCCGTTTCCAAATATTTTAAAGCCGCCTCCGCCGTGTCGAAGGTCTCGTAAGCCGCCGTGGGAATCCGGTATTTTTTCATTAAATCCTTGGAAAAAGCCTTGCTTCCCTCCAAAATCGCCGCGTTTTTCCTCGGC
>JAMPGS010000170.1 GCA_023663815.1 Clostridium sp. | reverse complement strand
CTAGCCGCCTACCGTTATGGCAGTACCCGTATAAATATTTTATCAAAAAATGTCGAACTCCTCAAGAGTGATTTCGGCTTTAAAATACAATCTCAGTTTCCAACAATACTCACTTATTTTTCACCAGCTTTTTATGATTTTTTAGCACATCGCAAATATGTGTTTAGTAGTGGCCTGAAACACGATAAAAAATCCTAACAGCTATTAAACTTGAATTTTAGAAAGAAGCGCTTCCTGCAAAATTTGTGAAAAATTTAAATCCATTGCCGTCGCTGCCTCATTTAACCATTCCGGAATTGTAAGCGTTTTTTTGACTGCTTTACTACTATACATTTTTCTATATTCCAAAGTATCGCAGGCTATAAAGTTTATAAATTCCCCTTCCTTTAGAAAAATATCCGCTTTTTTAGAGGGCTCAGGTATCTCCCTCCCTTCCTTTTCATATCCATAAAGAACAAGGGCCAGAACGTCTTCCGCCATTGTAAGCCCGTCAACCATATCATCGCCGCAGGTATAACAGCTTTCCAAATCAGGGAATTTAATTGAAAAACCGCCGTCTTCTTCGGGAGTGAAAACTGCCGGATAAGCATATTTTGCCATTCTGATAAACCTCTCCTTTCTGGCTGCGAAAATGAAACCAAAAATTACTTGATTCCTGCATCTTCTAAAATACTTTTTAGTGTTCCGCTTTTCACCTCATCTTTATGACGGGGAACAGGAATTTCCTTTCCAGCTTTATTGTAATACGTGTGAATACGTCCGTCAATCCCTTTTACCCCTAAACCTCACATCATCCCCCTCCAGCGCAATCACCGTATCCTGTCCCTGAACCTCCATTTTAGCTCCGTCAACCGAACCTAAACGGCAGCCTACAAGTCGAACTCTGCAGCCATTGCCGCCCTTTACGCAGCCCTTAATCTCGTCTCCGTCCCGCTCAAACAATGCCGTCACAAGCTCCTTGCCCGCCTGATAAACAGAAGCCTCCGCCTTCTTCGACAAGAAGAACACCTTCAGCTCCAAATTTCCTTTAAAATCATAATCAGCGTTTCCTGCCTCCGCGCCGCGCTCTCCGCTCCCACGCGCGATATCTATCCCCGCGGCGACCACGCTGTCCGCCCGCACCCAAAGGGGGATAGAGAGATAACCGTGCTTTTCCTTTCTCCACACGCCGCCCTCGGCAGTCTCGCCGGTTAGATAATTTACCCAAATGCCCTTCGGCAGATAGTAATGCGCCATGCCCTCCTCATTGAAAATAGGAGCTGCCATAAGGCTGTCGCCCAACATATACTGCCTGTCCAGATAGCTGCAGTTTTCGTCCTCCTCAAATTCCAACGCCATGCTGCGCATCATAGGGATTCCCGTGCGGGAAGTGTTTACCGCGCTGCTATACAGATACGGTAACAATTCCAGCTTTAATTTTGTAAAAAACCGCACCACATCCACGGCCTCCTCGTCGTAAACCCAGGGCACACGGTAGGAGCTGCTCCCGTGGAGACGGCTGTGGGTAGACAAAAGGCCAAAGGCCGCCCATCTCTTGTACACATCCGGCGTGGAAGTGCTCTCAAAGCCCCCGATATCGTGGCTCCAAAAGCCGAAGCCGCTGCTGGTTAAGGACAAGCCGCCCCTAAGGCTCTCCGCCATGGAGGTATACTCGGACCAGCAGTCGCCGCCCCAATGAACCGGGAATTTCTGGCCTCCCGCCGTGGCGGAACGGGCAAACAGCACCGCTTCCTCCCTGCCCCGCTTTCTTGTAAGCAGCTCGTAAACCGTTTTATTGTAAAGATAAGTGTAATAATTGTGCATTTTTACCGGGTCTGCGCCGTTATGGTACGCCGCGTCGGTGGGAATCCTCTCGCCAAAGTCGGTCTTAAAGCAGTCAACGCCCATATCCAGCAGCATTTCCAGCTTATCCTGATACCACTTGCAGGCTTCTGGGTTGGTAAAGTCCACAATGGCAAGGCCCGGCTGCCACATATCCCACTGCCACACACCACCCTCCGGCCTCTTTAAAAAGTATCCTTTCTCCATTCCCTCGTCAAACAGGGCGGAATCCTGTCCCACATAAGGGTTAATCCACACGCAGATTTTTACGCCCTTTTCCTTGATGCGCCCAAGCATCCCCTTGGGGTCGGGAAAAATCCTCTCGTCCCAGATAAAGTCCGTCCAGTGGAACTCCCGCATCCAACAGCAGTCAAAGTGGAACACGGAAAGAGGAATTCCTCTATCCAGCATCCCGTCTATAAAGCTCATCACCGTTTTTTCGTCGTAATCCGTGGTAAAGGAGGTGGACAGCCACAGCCCAAAGGTCCACTGCGGTGGAAGAGCGGGTTTTCCTGTCAAATCTGTGTAACGCATCAACACTTCTTTCATGGAAGGCCCGTCAATCAAAAAGTAATCGAGGCTTTCTCCTTCCACGCTGAAAGCCGCCTTGCTCACCTGCTCCGTGGCTATCTCAAACTCCACCTTTTCCGGGTGGTTTACAAAAACGCCGTACCCCTTATTTGACAGATAAAAAGGAATATTTTTATAGGACTGCTCCGTGCTTGTGCCGCCGTCCTCATTCCAAATCGTAACGGACTGCCCGTTTTTTACAAAAGCTGTAAAACGCTCCCCAAGGCCGTAAATCAACTCGCCCACGGACAGGCCAAGCTGCTGGCTCATATAGGCCTTTTTGCCCTTATCATAAGCCATGCCCGTCCAATCCTCTTTTAAATAAGAAAGATCTCCCGCCCCGCTTTTCGTCAAAGGCTTTCCATCCCGTTCATAGCTCATGGTCCAGTTTTCCTTATGGATTACAAGGCTTAAACGGCCGCTGCTTACCCGAATACTGCCTGCTTCCTCCGTCACGTCCAGCTTTTGCGGCTGCGGAAGATTTAGCTCAAATTCCGGCTCTTTCTTAAGCCCGCCCTTATGGTGGACTGCCTGCACGCGGATAACCTCCGGCATAGGCGCGGTGATTCGCACCGTTAAATTGATGCCTCCCAAGGTATCGCCCTTCTTTTCAATCCTCGCCGTAGGCGCGCACAGTATCAACTCGCTTTCCTTCTTTTTTACTTCATAAACCTGTTTCGGTGAAAAGCTTCCAAAGCCTTCCTTTAATAACCAGCACCCGTTATGATATTTCATTTCTATCCCCCCGTATCATAATTTTTAAAATGGCCTGCGCCATGGAGAGCTTCCCCTTCGGGAACGCCGCCCGGCGTTTTTGCTTCTTCTTTTCCGGTTGATAAAATCCCCTTTCTGGAGACGTTTATATTTCAGCACTACCGCCGAGGTTTTTGGAAGCATAATCTCCAAAATCCCATCCTTTACAGGGCAGCTTTGGCGCTCCGTGGTAAAGCCCTCCGCCGTGGTGAGCATCAGCCTCTCAAAGACGCACTCCTTGGGGATGCCCAAAGGCCACACGGACACGCGCCTTGTCACCTCGTAATCGTTGTTATTTATCAGCACCGCCACGGCTTCCCTGCGGTTGAACCGCCCATAGCCCAAGATATTGTAGTCAAAGCTGATATACTTAATGGAGCCGGTTAAAATGGCGGGGCTCCCCTTGTGAATCCGAATCATCTCCCGGTGGAACGCTATCAGCTCCTTATCCTCATGTCCCCATGGATAGGTCCGCCTGTTGTCCGGATCGGTAAAGCCGCACACGCCGGCCTCGTCGCCGTAATAAATGGCGGGCGCCCCCGGCCACGTCATCTGCATCACTACCGCCTCGCGCATCACCGCTTTATTTATCCCCTCGTCCGCGGCCCGCGGGCCTAAGATTTCAGTCCTCCCAATTTTCTTGTTGGTTCTTGTGAGAAACCTTGAGTGGTCGTGATTGGAAAGCTCGTTCATGGCTATCTGCAGGGAAGGCGTGGTAAAATTCGCCATATAGTAGCGCATAGCCCCCATAAAGCTGCTTACATTCCCGTACAAATCCTCCCTGTAATCGTCGCTGTGCTTCTGCATCCCCGTGAGAAACCATGTCACAGGCTCCATAAACGCGTCGTAATTCATGACGGAATCCCATTCCCTGCCGTTTAGCCAGCTTCTTGGACTTCCGTAATGCTCCGCCAGCACAATGGCGTCAGGGTTTGCCTCCCTCACCGCGCGCCGGAACTTTTCCCAAAACTTATGATTGCTTTCGGCGCTGTAACCCAAATCCGCCGCCACATCCAGCCGCCAGCCGTCGGCGTTGTAGGGCGGAGACACCCACTTTGCCGCAATCTTTAAAATATAATCCGTGAGCTTCTCCGAATTGTCATAATTTAGCTTGGGCAGCGTATCGTAATCCCACCAGCCCTCATAACCGCCGTTATAGGGCCATGCGTTCTCGTCAAAAAATTTAAAGTACTCATGATAAGGGCTTTCCTTCTCTATATAGGCTCCCTTCTCATATCCCGGCGCATTCTCGTAAATCCGCTCCCTGTCCATCCACTTGTTAAAGGAGCCGCAATGATTAAAAACGCCGTCAAGAATGACCCGGATTCCCCTCCTATGGGCCTCCGCCACCACCTTGGCAAACAGCTCGTTGCTGGCATCCAAGTTCTTTTTGTTGGTAACGCGGTCAATATATCTGGTTGCAAGGCGGTTTTCCCTTTGGCCCTCCGCCAGCAGTTCCCCCTCGTCGCTTACCAGCTTTCCAAAATGCGGGTCGATATTGTCATAATCCTGAATATCATACTTGTGATTGGAGGGCGAGACAAACAGCGGATTAAAATAAATCACATCGATTCCCAGCCCTTTAAGATAATCCAGCTTGTCGATAACTCCCTGCAAATCGCCGCCGTAAAACTCCCGCACGCCCATGGCGGCCGGGCATTTTCCCCAATCCTCCACGCGCTCCGTTTTTCCGTTTACGTATTCGTATTCCGATGTGAGCACATCGTTTGAAGCATCCCCATTGCAAAAGCGGTCCACATAAATCTGGTACATGACCGCCCCCTTTGCCCAGCGGGGCGTTTTAAACCCCGGAATCACCCTGAAAGCGTACTCAGGGTTTACCTCCTTTTCCATTCCGCCTGCATCGTAAATATACACCTTTTCCCCCAAATGTATTTCAAAATGATAGCAGAATTCCTCTTTTTCTACCTCGGTATT
>JAMPGS010000016.1 GCA_023663815.1 Clostridium sp. | reverse complement strand
GCTCCTTGTCGATAAAACCTCGCTTGTAGGCAATTTCCTCGATGCAGGACACGTAAAGCCCCTGCCGCTTTTGAACCGCCGAGACGTAATCCGCCGCGTCCAGCAAAGAATCGTGATTTCCCGTGTCCAGCCAAGCAAATCCTCTTCCAAGGGTTTCCACATACAGCGTCCCCCGCCTTAAATACTCATTGTTGATGCTGGTAATTTCTATCTCTCCTCTTTCCGAGGGCTTAACCCCCGCCGCAATTTCCACCACGTCGTTGTCGTAAAAATAAAGCCCCGGCACAGCGTAATTGCTCCTTGGATTTTCCGGCTTTTCCTCAATGGAAAGAGCCCTGCCGTTCTCGTCAAATTCAACTACCCCGTACTCTCTGGGATCGCGGACATAATACCCGAAAATCGTCGCGCCCTTTTCCCTTGCCGCCACTTCCTTCAGCACCCTTGAAAAGCTCTGTCCATAAAAAATATTGTCGCCCAGCACCAGAGCCACATGGTCTTTCCCTATAAAATCCGCCCCTATGATAAAGGCCTCCGCCAACCCGCGGGGCTGCTCCTGAACCGCATAGGAAAACTTCATGCCAAGCTGGCTTCCGTCCCCCAAAAGGTCCTCAAAAACAGGCAAATCCCTCGGCGTGGAGATGATAAGCACTTCCCTGATTCCCGCCAGCATCAAGGTTGACAGGGGATAATAAATCATGGGCTTATCATAAACCGGCATAATCTGTTTGCTGATTGCCTTCGTCAAGGGATAAAGTCTGGTTCCCGCGCCTCCGGCCAATATGATACCCTTCAAAATAATACCTCCGCTTTCATTTCCTTATTTTTCGTACATATCCTCATAATATTTCTGGTAATCTCCGCTGGTCACGTTCTTCATCCATTCCTCATGCTCAAAAAACCATGCGATGGTGCGCCTGATTCCCTCCTTAAACATAATTTCCGGCTCCCAGCCAATCTCCGCCTTAATTTTATCCGGTGCGATGGCGTACCGCCTGTCATGCCCCTTTCTGTCCTCCACATAGGTAATCAAATCGTCGCTCACAAGCTTTTTCCTTGGGTCGTCGTCGGAAAGCATTTCCCTTAAAGTATCCAAAATAATGTGAATAATTTCAATGTTCTGCTTTTCATTGTGCCCGCCCACGTTGTAGGTCTCAAAAAGCTTTCCCTGCTCCTGCACCATGTCTATGGCCTTGGCGTGATCCTCCACGTAAAGCCAGTCCCGGACGTTTTTCCCGTCCCCGTAAACAGGCAGCTTTTTCCCTTGAAGGGCGTTATTGATAATCAGGGGAATCAGCTTTTCCGGGAACTGATAAGGCCCGTAATTGTTGGAACAGTTCGTAATGTTAGCCGGAAATTTATAGGTGTCCATATAAGATTTTACCAGCATGTCCGAGCTTGCCTTGCTGGCGGAGTAAGGGCTGTGCGGCGCATAGGGCGTCGTCTCGTAAAAATAGCCGCCGTCCTCCGTCAAGGAGCCGTACACCTCGTCCGTTGACACATGCAGGAATTTTTTGTCCGGCTTGTAAGTCCCGTCGGGATTTTCCCACGCCGCCTTTGCGCAGTTGAGCATCACCGCCGTACCTAGGACGTTGGTTTTTACAAACACCTCCGGCGTTTTGATGCTTCTGTCCACGTGGCTTTCCGCCGCAAAATGCACCACCCTGTCAATCTCATTTTCCGCAAAAATCTTTGAGATTGCCTCCTTATCGCAGATATCCGCTTTGATAAACGTGTAATTATCCCTGTTTTCCACTTCCTTAAGATTTTCAAGGTTTCCCGCGTAGGTCAGGGCGTCCACATTGATAATCCTTATCTCCCCGCCGTACTTCTTAAACATATAGTGAATGTAATTTGACCCGATAAAACCGGCGCCGCCTGTAACTAAATAGGTTCTCATTTTTTCTCCGTTTCCCTTTCTCTTCCGCGGTAATTTCATTCCTGCAAGCAACAATAATTTAAAATTATGCTTGTTTAACTTTGACAACTGCCAAGGCTCCCTGCTCTTTTCATGCATACCTCTTGCCGCGGGGTTATTGACTTTCAAACTGCCATAACTTTCCTGTCCTAGTATCCCATATAACTAATGTTCATGTCAACATCTGTGCTGATACCGGCGATTTTTCCTTTGGAGGAATACTGCCACATATCGTATTTTGTTCTAGTGTAGCTGGGAGCCGCCGCGTACTGCGCCAGCCAAATTTTATAGCTCGTCAAGCTGGGCGCGTCTATATGGCTGTTGAACCATGTCTTGTTTGCATAGATGCCCGCCTTGTAGCCTGAATTTTGAACCGTCTGGCAGAAAGCCCTGCACACCGCCGTTCTGGTGGCCGTGTCGATGCCGTCCCCTCTTCCCCCGTTGCTGGACTCCACATCCAAAAATACCGGATAAGAAATATTATACCCCTTTACGAGATTCACCGCCATGGAGGCCTCTTCCACCGCTTCCACCTCGTTCACCGCCTGCGTGAAGAAGTAAACTCCCACCTTCAAGCCGGCTTTCGCCGCACCCTGAATATTGCTCCTAAACTTGGGATCCTCAATCAACGCGCCGGTGGAGGAGCCGCGGTAGCCGCAGCGGATAATCACAAAGGACACGCCGCTGTTTTTCACAGCGTTCCAGTCAATGCTTCCGTTCCACTTGGAAACGTCGATTCCCATATGGCCGGAACCGTTATTCAAAGAGCCGTCGCTGTTAAAAGTATATTTTGCCCCCTGAATAACCTGCTCGCCTGTGACGGCGTTTCCGTTCTTGTCAAAGAAATAAGTTTTTCCATCCAGCTCCTGCCATCCAGTATACCGGTAGCTTCCTGTAGTCTCGCTGATTTTGCGGTAAAATTCCTTGATTTCCTTGTTATAATAATCCGCGTACTTCGCTTCCCTGTACTCTCCCTTTTTCACCATCACGTACAGCTTTTCCCCGTCGGTGGTTCTTAAGGTTGTCTTTGTGTCCGTCCTTGCCCCGCCCGGCGTAGCTGTGGGCGTTGCAGAGGGCGCAGCCGACGGCGTTGCGGAAGGTTTGGCCGTGGGCGTTGCTGTTGCCGCCGCAGTTGCGGTGGGTACTGCCGTAGGCGTTTGGGTTGGCGCGTTTGTAGGCGCCGCAGTGGGTTCTTTTGTGGGCGCTGACGCTGGGTCGCTCGTAGGCTCTGACGTAGGCTCGCCTGCCGGTTTTGATGTTGGGTCGCCCGCCGGTTTCGATGTGGGGTCTCCCTCCGGTTTTGACGTGGGATCGCCTGCCGGCTGTTGCGTAGGATTCCCTCCTTGTCCTCCTTCCGGATCCGGCGTGGGCTTACCCGACTCTGACGTAGGGTTGCCTGCCGGTTTCGCAGGGTCGCCCGCCGTATCCGACGTAAAATCTCCCGTTCTTGCGCCATTACCTTCATTTTCCTTTGATAACAGCCGAAACGCAGCCGACGCTTTCTTTTCCGGATCGGCAATTTTATCTTTTTCTATCTTTTCATATTTTTCCTCTGTTTTTTCTGTCCCTTCAATAATTGTCTTAGTGGATTCCACCCACTCCACGGTGTCCGTATTTGTGGATTCCACCACCGTCTCGTTTACCTTAGTATCCTCCGCCGCGGCATTGACCTCCGCTTCCGTCTTTACCTCGTCGGCAATATCCACTTTTTTATACTCAATGGTATCCTTCACCGTAATTGCAATGGCCTCTCCCGATATGCTGTACTCCTCATTGGAAGAGGGCGCGGAAATTTTCACCTTGTACTTGCCGGGAGCAATATTCTTTTCATAGATAATGCCATCCTCGTCGTCGTCCTTTTTGGAATAAATTTCACCGGACGGCTTTTCTATTTCAACCTCAAAGGGAATACCTGAAACCAGTTTCCCGGATTTCTTTTCCACAAACTTAATTTTCAAATCCTTTTGAATGGAAGTAAAATTTAGGAGAACTTCCTTTTTGCCGCTTGTCTCTTCCTCCTGCTGCTCTTCCTCGTCTTCCTCCATGGACGCCGCCATAAGTCTGGCCGCCTGCGCGTCGGCAATCGCCACCAGCCCTTCTTCCCCTATGACGCTGATGGCTTCCATCCCTTCCCCAATCTCGGCAAAGGCTTCTATCTGCGCTTTGTTGCTTCTGGCTCCAAAGTACAAGGTTCCCGTCACTATCGCTAAAACCAGCACGGCCACCCCGGTCAAAGCCACCACATAATCCACCGTGGACATATTTGTAATTTTATACAGCAGCCTGCCTATTCCCGATTCCGGCTCTTCGTCGTCATCGTCGTATTCCTCATCGTCTATATCGTCGTCGTACTCGTCTTCGTATTCGTCGTATTCTTCGTCTACATCGTCATATTCATCTTCGTATTCGCCGCTGTCATCTTCATATTCCGCGTCATCGTCTTCGTCATCATACTCATCTTCTTCATATTCTTCGTCATCATCTTCATATTCCGTGTCATCTTCTTCTTCGTCTACGTCGTCATAATCATCATTGTATTCTTCGTCATCTTCATATTCTCCATCATCATCTTCATACGCTTCCTCGTCGTCGGCATACTTCTCGGCATCGCCGTCATATTCTTCCGCGTCTGCATCGTCATCATATTCATCCTCGTATTCGTCGGCATCGTTATACTCGTCGCTGTCGTCTTCGTACTCCCCCGCGTCGTCATATTCTCCACCGTCTACATCATCATACTCATCTTCGTACTCTTCACCGTCATCTTCGTACTCGTCGTTATCGTCTTCGTACTCTTCATCGCCATACGCTTCTTCATCATATTCTTCTTCGTCAGCGTCATCTTCATCAAAATCCAGCCATTCCAGCTCTTCCACTTTGGCCCGACGTTTATTTTTCTTACCCTTACCGCCATTTAATTTTCGCAGCAGCTTACTCATTTATGTAAAACCTCCTATTTTAAATCCCGCCAATCTCTGCAGGCAGCAATCATATAACTCCTGCCCAGCGGCGCGCGGCATATTTAACCGTATCCTTCAATCACATTAAGTACAGTATACCATTTTCTTTTCCATTCGTACAAACATTTTACGCTCTTTTTGCCATTACTTCTTTATAAACTGTCATTTTACCGCGGTATTTATCGATTTTTGTTGCTATAGTACGGCAAATATTACCATATAAGTCATTGACTTTTTTCGCAAAAACGGTAAACTTAAAGACAGATTTGCAACTATTTTGTTTAAGAAAAGGGGAATTTTATTATGATGTACATGCACTACTGTAAACGCTGTCACCGTGTTTTTATGCTGAACGGGCATAAAATGATTTGCCCCAAATGCACCGAGCCTTTAGCAGAGCTCCAAATTTCTTATCTGGATTATGTCGAAATGGACATGGAGGAGCGGGAGGCCTTCAAGGAAGCCTGCTCCGACGAAAATCAGCTACGCAGGCTGAAAACTACCTATCGAATGTACAAGTACAGCAAATGGTACAAGGAACTTCAAGCTCAAAATGAAGACAACCTTCCAATCACTACCCTGCTGGCCGCCATGACCCAGCGCCCCGATGAAAATAACCGCGCTTTACCGCAAGCGCAAATTTATTAAAAGTACATACGCTTACAGGGCCGGGATTTTCCCGGCTCTTTTCTTATATATGATATTTTTGTCTATAACATATTTGTTTATGACATCTTTGTCTATGACATTTTTGTCTATGACATTTTTGTCTATGCATTTTTATCTATAGCATATTTGCTATGACATATTTGTCCATGATATTTTATCTGTGATATACAAAAATCCCAAGCAAAATTACCGCCATGCCCAAAAGCTTCCGCTTTGTAATCTTTTCCTTAAAAAAGAAATAGCTTAGCAGCATTACAATAACGTACCCCGACGATTCTATCACCGGTACATTGGAAAAATCCATTCCTCTGTACGCAAAAACCGTGAGAAACATGGAGAGGAACATCATTCCATAGCCGCAGATAACGTATAGATTTAAATACTCCCGTATGGGGGAGGAATAAGTCTTTGCCGCGCTTTTTTTCAAAAGAATCTGCGCAAAAGAGGCTATGATTACTGAAAAAATTAAAATTAAAAAATAAAAATTCAAGGCTGCTCCTCCTCTCCGCCGTTTAAAATAAAAATACCTACCGTCACCAGCAAAATGCCTGCCGCCTTCCAAAGCGTGATTTTTTCATGAAAAATAAAAATCCCCCAGACCAGCGCCCACAACAGCGTCACCGCTTTGTTTGCATAAGCAACGGAAAGCTCAAACTTTTTGATTACCTGCTGCCACAAAAGAGCGTATATCCCCAATATCAAAATATCCAGCCCGTAAAACAAAAGAAACTTAAAGCTGAACAGCTCCTCCCCCGACGCAAATTTAGATACCACGCTGGACGCGCTGTATATCAAAAATACCGCCTGAAGCATAAGAATGTCCTTCCATCGAAAGCTTTTTTTCATAATTTCCCCCATTTCTTTTATAGTTTAGTTCTTCTGAACTGATACACACAGACGTAAATGTACAGATACCAATGCATAAACATAAATACACAGAAATAATTACATAAGCATAAATACACAAACATAACTGCACAAGCATGAATACACAAGCACAAATGCACAAGCATGAATGCTTGGGAAGTTTGCGGAGACAGCGCGGACGCAAACTCAATGCAACTAATATACCATACCTATCCCATCAAGAAAACTTAAAATTTTATGAATAAGTAGATTTTTTATCCAAACAATAGTAGAATAACAGATAATTTGATTTATTTGTACTATAGATAAAAGAAAAAGGAGAAACTTATGGACGACAATAGAAAATCTAAAAAGCCCTCTTTAAAAGTAAATCTGCATATAATTTTGATAGCGGTTATTTTGCTGATTGCCGCGGTTGCCATATTCAGATTGTACCGTTGGAATCAGGGCTCCGAGCTTGATGCGGACGTGGAAGATGTTGACCCCTCGGAATTTGATATTGAAACCCTCGACATGATTATTCCCATGGACGCTTCGCTTCTGGAGGGCAGGGAGGACGACGGCGTAACCACGATTTTGTGTCTGGGAAACAACCCTTTCACCGACGATAGGGATACTACCGGTTTGGCTTATCAAATTGCCTCCAAAACCGGCGCGGTGGTCTATGACTGCGCTTTCCCCAATTCCTCCGCCGCATGTAAATACCCCATCTACAATCCAGAATACACCAAAGACCACTTTAATTTCTTTTACGTGGTTGAGTGCTTCCGCAACAACGAATTCAGAGCCATTGCTTCCATTGCCGGGGACGAACCAGACCCCAGATACACGGAAGCTGTGGAAGTGATGAAAACGGTGGACATGGACAAGGTTGACATTATTCTTGTGATGTACGACAGTACCGACTATAACATGGGAACGCCCTCCGACAATCCTCAAAATCCAAACGACGTCACCGCTTTCACCGGCGGCCTGCGCACGACGCTCCAAAACATTCAAAGCACATGGCCTTATATCCGAATATTGGTGATGTCCCCCACCTACGCGCAGTACATGGACGAGGACGGCGAGGTTCAAAACGGCACCCTCACAGACGCGGGAAACGGCACGCTCAACCACTATCTAGTGAAGGAATCTGAAGCGGTTCTTGACTGCGGCGTTTCCTTCATCGACAACTATTACGGCACCATCAACGAGGATAATTATGAGCAGTATATGACCGACTATATGCATTACAACGAGGCCGGCCGGGAGCTTTTGGCCCAGCGGGCGGCGGATATTATCAATAATCAGCTTGGAACGGTGAATTCCGCGACGGCAGAATAAAAGGTTTATGGACTTATATACACATGCGGGCAGGGAAAACTTTCTCCTGCCCGATTTTTGTATGCATAGGCCCATGTAGCAAAATATGCCACAAAAACGGCATACAAATCGCGCGGCTAGTAGAAAAATTTTCCCTTACTTGATTCCCTCCGCTATTCTTGCTATTTCCACCAATCTTACATTCTGGCCACAAAATCTGCCATACTGCTTGATTTTGCCGCCAGCTTAATCCATCTTCGCAGCGTTTTAAGGTCGTTTCCCCTGTGCAGCCGCTCCGCCGTCTCCTCAGGAATTTCTCCATAATCCGACAGCAAATCTAAAAGAGTGTCCAGCGCCTCCTCTTCTTTCATTATTTCAACATATTCTTCCCAAAACATATAGCTTTTTCTCACCTCCGGCTGAACCTTTACGTTTTCTGTAAACCCGTGCAGTTTTCTAGTAGCCTCATCCGTCGCGTTTTCCCAGCGGCTGTCTTTTATGTAATGAAGCATTGTCTTAATTGCCTCGTTTCCACCCCGCTTTCCATCCGTATAAAAATAGTAAAATTGTAGCCCGTCCTCATATTCCAGCTCTTTTATTTCCTCGCATTTATTTCGGATGCTGTACATCATATAATCAAATCCAAAAGGGTCTTTATCCAATATCGTTAAGATATATAAATTGGGAAGGAATACGTATTCCTTTTTTCCGCTTTTCATAAGGCCGCTGTCCGTCATTGCCTGATAAAAACGATTGCGCTTAGGCAAATGCATTTCCTTTAAAAAATGCGGTTCTATATCGTAAATATTCATAACCGCCTTCCCGCTTTCTTGCTGTTCGGTAAATTCGTCTACTCTGACATCCAGCCGAATCCCCTTCCTGTCCGGCGCAAAAGCAGGTATCACTTTTTGCACCGTCACACTGACCCTGCCAATTTCCTTTTGCAATAAGGTGGATAGCAGCACCCTGCAAAATTCCTCTCCCACCATGCGGTCCGACGCAAGACGATTCATCAGAAAATCATCCATTACGTTTAGTTCTTCCAGTTTTCTTTTCGTATAACTCATTCTTCCTCCATTTCCGGCAAAACCAAACCTCTGAAGAAAGAAAAGCGTTCTTCTCAATCCTGCGATTATCGGCCTTGCCAACATATTTTTCCCGTGAAAATGCTGGCGATATGCCAAAGATACTCTGCCCGACGGGAATCGCCGCGGCGAATTGATTTTCACTTTTTTGTAAAATAATTATACATTTTTCAAACAAAATTGTCAATTGTTTTTTAATATAATTTCCGGCTCAAAAGCCTCTCATAATCAAAACTCTCTACAATCTCCTCCATATGCGCCAAGTACTCGTCAATTCCCTGCCCCGGCTGTCCTTTTTTGGCTACAAGGCGGGTTTTATTCGCAAAACATTCCGCCATATAGCGGTTAAACTTCGGATGGTAATGACTGTAATCCGCATAGTTATTTAAATTGCAAATCACATCCTCCATGTCCGGGAAAAAGTAAACCTCTGTGTTCTCGTAAGCGTTCAGCCTCTCCGCCAGATAGCGGTATTCTTCTATGGTGGCACGAAGATGATTTTCCTTCAGCACGTCGTTCCAAAACAAAATGCTGTAGGGCGGAAAAAATATCACAAACTCCGTATCCGGGTTGGCCTCAATATACGGGCAGATATTTACGTCAAGATTTTTTTTCGCCGCTTCCAGATAAGCCTCCGGCTGCGCCTCCTCCGCCACCTGCTCAGGGGAATCATACCCGTGCAGTACCCACTCCTCGCTGTAATACTCCTCCGTCCACCAGCTGGCGTAGACGTCCGACAAATCCGTGGGCTCCGGGTCGGCTATAGGCCGCAGAATATAATTCAATATCACGTCCTTGTTTAAAATGTACTGAATGTCGTTGATATAATTATCGTCGTACAAATATTCCGGTATGGGATATTTAGTCTCCTCCACCCCGCCGGTGTAGGTAATCACGTCCACCCCCAAAAACGCTTTCTTGATTTTTTTCCCGTCCTTATTGTTATGGCTTTGAAAAATAATCTCCATAATGTTGGCTTGGTCCTTGGGGTAAGCCGAGCTGTAGCTGAGCTTGACCGTGTTTAAGTCCATCAGCTCCTTAAACCATGTAGTTTGGAAATTTACCGTCATGGAGGAGCCGAGAATCACGCTGTCGTAATTCATGTGCGCCGCCATTCCCGGATTCTGAGAAAGCTGATTGTCCACCAGATAAGGGAATCCCTTTAGAGGCTCATGATAATGAAAAAAGGGGTCCACATAAACCACTAATGCGGTTATCGCCGCCACGGTAGCCGCAGATAGCGCGCCAAAACCAATGACCGCACTCTTAAAAGGATTTTTATTCTGTTGCCGCCGATTTATTTTTTCCTGCCGCATTACTTTTTCCCTGCGCAATATCTTTCCTCGTTTCACACTTTTTACGCTTTCCCTTTTCACACTTCCGCGCGACAATTGCAACCTTTTTGGATAAAATCTATTTTCTACCCATCTTCTATTTCCACGAACAAGGAGCCAAATAGCTACTTGCAACGAGAGCTTTAATTCTCAAAAATTCACATACAAAAACGAGCTGACGCCGGAAAAAGATATAACGCTCCAGATAAACAAAACCGCCATCACAATAGTGGAAAGCACATTCGGCTTTACCTCCCTGACGAAGCGGACGGCGCTTTTCCCAAAAAACACCAGCAAAAGCATTGCCAGCAAAAGCAGCGTCAGCAGTATGTAGTGGGCATACTGCCAATTGTCAATCCGCAGCACCTTAATCACATACCAAAATTCGTCCAAATTAAAGCAGCCCGCCAGCTCCCAATTGATTCTTATAAAATTAAATTTAAATATAATTTTTATCAGGTCAATCGCTTCCTTCACAGAAGCCGCCCTAAAAAAAATCCAAGCAAAATTTACATATAAAAAGGTGACGGATACACACAGGATATGAGCGAGACCTTTTTTTATTCCCGTAAACAATGAGAAAAACCGCCGTGTCCTTTTGCCTGCAATAAAGTCATTCTCTTCCGCCAACAATGGGGAAAATCTCCATGCTCCTTTGCTTGCAGCGGTTTTATTCACTCCCGCAGGCAATGCAGAAAACCTCCATACCCTTTTGCCTGCAACGGGGTTATCAGCTGCCCCTTGCCGCAAATCAGCCGCGCCCCTTTTTCTAGTATCCTTCCACGCCCTTGTAACTGCAAAGGCGGCGCCGTGCAAAAGCCCCCACACCACAAACTGCCAGCCGGCCCCGTGCCAGATACCGCTTAAGAAAAACACTATCAGGCAGTTGACATAGGTTCTTGCCCTGCCCTTCCTGTTTCCCCCAAGAGGAATATATAAATACCTTGTAAAAAAACCTGTCAGGGTCATGTGCCACCGCTTCCAAAATTCCAAAATGTTGGAGGCCTTGTAGGGCGAATCAAAATTGAGGGGCAGGTCATACCCCATTATCCCCGCAATTCCCATTGCCATATCGCAGTAGCCGCTGAAATCAAAATAAAGCTGCAGCGTGTAGGAGAGCATCACAATCAGCCCGTCCCCGGAATTCAACGCCGCCAGATTCCCGTAGCCGAAATCAACCGCTTTTCCAAGAGTGTCCGCCAGCAAAACTTTTTTGGAGAGCCCCAGCACAAACAAATAAAGATTCCGATAGCTTCTCTCCCAATCAAACCGCTTTCTTACCTTCTCAAGCTGTGGGAAAAGCTCCCCCGGCAGAGCGATGGGACCCTGCATTATCTTGGGAAAAAAGCTCACATACAAGCCATAGAAGAGGGGCTTTACCTCCTTTAAATTCCCGCGATAACATTCCATCAAATAAGCAATCTGCGTAAAAGTAAAAAAGCTGATTCCAAGAGGCACAAAGCCGCCGGTATCCGCGTATTTGAAAACTCCCAACATTCCCAAATGAAAGACAAGCCCTAAAATTAAAATTCCCTTTTTGCGCCCGCTTTCTTTCGCCTGCAATCCGGCACTAGATATCTCCTGCCCCCATCGCCTGCTGCCTCTCTCCATCTGCCAGCCAAGACAATAATTTACCGCCATGCTTCCCAGCAAAACCGGCAGATATTCCGGGTGAAGGCAGCCGTAAAAGACCAGCGATACCGCAAGCAAGTATACTTTTTCTAAATTTTTTTCCCCGATATGGAAGCTTTTTACCTGCTTTTTCCGAACGTAAAAACCTGCTAATGGAAAGTTTTCTTCCAGCTTCCGGCAAAGGGCAAGCCCCGCCAGCGTCAGCGGAAAAAACAAAAATAAAAATTCATATGAATTAAACAGCATGATTCCTCATTCCCCAAGATGCCGGCGGCTATTACTCCGCGCAGAAAATAAAAACCGCTTACTCCTCGTAATATTCCCGCCACCCGGCCACCGTCTCCGCCGCTACAGGGTCTTTATAAACCCGATACCCGCCTATTTCCTTAAGCAGCACAAGGCCGCACTCCTCCGGATCTCTGTCGGTCTGCCGCTCCTTTGCCAGCACAATATACTGGCAATACTCCGCGCGGGTGGCCTCAAGAAGCGTTTCCACTTTCACCACCTCAGGCTTTTCCATGGCCTCGTAAACCGCGTTATAGTAATCCCAGCCCAGCATTTCCCTGCCGTAAACCATGTTGATGGAAGCGTCGTACTGCCGCACAAAATGTATCAGCTCCGAGGGCATCACCGCCGTTACCCGCACATCCGAATCCTTCGGCCCGATTAAATTGCAAATTTCTATGACCGTATCCGGTATGTGATAAAGATTTTCCGCCTTTGTGATATACTGACTTTCATAGACATAGCTGCCCAGCAGAATCACCAGCGCGGAGGAAACCGCCAGCCCCAGCTTTCTGTGCCTTGCAAAAAAGCGGCAGGCCCCGTAGCAAAAAATAATCCCCATGGGAATCGTCCACAAAACCCGGTAGTAAATTTCCCCGTCCAAAAGCGCCACAAAGGCTTTCCGGCTAAAGGGAAATAGGAACAGCGCCGCCACAATGATAGGCGCGTACACCAGCAAAAGCCGCAGGGTTTTATTTTTTTCCGTAATCAACAGATAAATCCACGCCAATAGGGAAAGCGCCAGCAGATATTTAAGCCCTGTATATAATTTGAAGATTACCAGACTTTCCATAAAAATCCCAAACATAATCTCTCCTCCAAACTATAAAACCAGTATTCCGTGAGTCAGCGCCATGTAAAGCGCCACATAAGCCCCGCCGGGAATACAGGCCAGCCCGGCTTTTACCAGTATGCTAAACTTTTTTTCCTTCAAGGCAAACAAAAATCCAAAGCCTGCCGTCATCAGACAGCTTAAAAAAATTGCCAGAGAGCTGCTCGCCCCTCCCGCCAAATTCAAACATGCAAGCAAAATCCAAAGCCCTTTCTGCCCGCCCGCCGTATCCAATTCCGGCACATGGCCCGCCAGAGAGCGGCCCGTCTCCACAATTTTCCACCCTTCTTTAAGCTGCAGCGTTTCGCCCTTTTCCCGCTCCTGCCCAAACAGGCTGAAAAATATCCACAAAACCGCCGGTATCACAAAGTTGCCTGCAAAGGACTTTCCCTGCCATGTGCGGGTTAAGAAAAACGTCTCCACCGTGTAAATGGAAACGGCCCCGAACATCTGCCACAGCGCAATTAGCGCCATGAACATGGGGAGCAGCTCTTTTTTATTTTTAAAAAGAATTCTTCCAATCTGATAATATAAAATATAGGTGAGAGGTATCAGCGCAAGGGGAATCACACTGTGGGCCGCCACGGTGGCGTGAATATTTCCCATGCTGCCCACGTAGGCCTCCCAAATGGAAAAAAGCGCCAACGCATGACGCACGTCCAAGGGCGCGCTCCGGCCCGTATAGGGATTGATTCTATAAAGCGTATCCTTCTGCTGGGCTATTACCGCCTGCACGCCGTAGTAGGCGTCGTCCCCGTCAAAGGATGCTCTGGTAAAGGCCATATAAAGCTGGAAGCCCACAAGGCCAAGAAACAAAAGGAACATAATTTTTCCCTCCAGCGGGTATTCCTTCAGTCGAGAGAATCCTTTAAAGTTTAATTTATACCCCTTTTTCCCCTTTAGATAGGTGAGCCAGATTCCCCCAAGGGCGCAGAGCACAAGCACCGGCGTATAACATTTGATAAACGTGGAAAATCCGCGATACACCGTCAAGAGCACCACCGGTATCCCCACCAGCTCCAATGTAAAAAACTGCAGAATATACCCCGCGATTAGCGCCGTTCCCGGCGTTCTCTGGCTTTTATTCAATAGCGGCAGAAAAAGAAGCCCCATACAGAAGGGTATCGCCAAAAGCCATAATATGAAACTGAATATCTGATATACTCCCATCATTTATTTTCTCCTGAAAACTTTCTTTGTTTCCCGCTATTTCAAATCGATATTCATATTTATTGCCTATTTTTTCCCATTTTACACTAATTTTCCCATAAACGCTAGTATAACTTCCCCTGATAAATCCAAGGCAAATTTCCCCTGACAAGCTCAAGCCTCTCTCACTTTTATTTTCCCAAAAGTGGACACAATTTTTAATGTATGGTACAATGTTCATTATTCATTACCAGTATTTTCACACAGGAAAGGTAGATATGACAGCATGAAAAAAGCACTTGTCATAGGCGCGGGTCCCGCAGGTCTTACCGCCGCTTACGAGCTTTTAACGAAATCAAAGGATATCGAGGTCACCGTATTTGAGGAGAGTAACTGCTTTGGCGGTATTTCCAAAACCGTAAATTATAAAGGAAACCGGATGGATATGGGCGGACACCGCTTCTTTTCCAAAATCCCTGAGGTCAACGCGTGGTGGGATAAAATGCTGCCCATGCAAGGCGCGCCCACTTATGACGACATTCTCCTAAACCGTCCCATGCCTCTTAGTAAAGGCGGCCCCGACCCCGAAAAGGAGGACAGAGTAATGCTCACAAGACGCCGGGTGTCGCGCATTTACTTTGACTCTAAATTCTATGATTACCCTATTTCCTTAAAATTAGAAACTTTTAAGAACTTTGGCTTTGTAACCACCATGCAGGTGGGCTTTAGTTATTTGGCGGCCCTGATTCACAAACGGCCGGTGGACAGCCTTGAAAATTTTTATATCAACCGTTTTGGGCGCAAGCTGTACTCCATGTTTTTTGAGTATTACACGGAAAACCTCTGGGGACGCCATCCAAGGGAAATCGACCCTTCGTGGGGGGCTCAGCGCACCAAGGGCATGTCCATCACGGCAATCTTAAAGGATATAATTGAAAAAAAGCTGAACAAGAAAAACCGCAAGGTGGAAACCTCCCTGATTGAAGAATTTAAATATCCCAAGCTTGGCCCCGGCCAGCTATGGGACGTGACCGCCGCCGAGGTGGAAAAGTTGGGCGGCGTCATTATCAAGAACGCAAAGGTCACAAAATTCCACAAAGACGAAAAGAATATTCTCACCTCCTTAACTTATGAAAAAGACGGAAAAGAATATACTGTAGAAGGCGACTACTTTATCTCCTCCATGCCTGTAAAGGATTTAGTGGCCGGTATGAACGACGTGCCCCGCGAGCCCGCCAGAATCGCCGCCGGGCTTCCCTACAGGGATTACATGACCCTTGGGGTTCTCGTACCAAAAATTAACCTTGAAAATAAAACCAACATGAAAACCGTCGGCAACATTGTTCCCGACTGCTGGGTGTACGTTCAGGACCGCAAGGTAAAGCTGGGCCGTTTCCAGATTTACAACAACTGGTCCCCTTATATGATTCAAGATTTGGAGCATACCGTTTGGATTGGCCTTGAGTATTTTGTCAACGAGGGGGACGAGTTCTGGAACATGACCGAGGAGGAATTTTCCAAAATTGGCGTGGAAGAAATGATAAAGCTGGGCCTGATTGACAACCCGGACGCGGTGCTTGACACTCATATGGAAAAAGTTAAAAAAGCCTACCCCGCTTACTTTGATACCTATAATGAAATCGACACGCTGACCGCCTATTTAAGCTCCATTGACAACCTCTACTGCGTGGGGCGCAACGGCCAGCACCGATATAACAATATCGACCATTCCATGGTGACTTCCTTCGAGACGGTTAAAAACATTTTAACTGGAAGAAAGGACAAATCCAATATTTGGAACGTCAACACCGAGCAGGAATATCATGAAGAAACCGCCAAGAACGAGGCGGAAATTGATTGATTATGATACCTTAAATTAAGTAGAGAAATTTCCTCTACTCGCCGCGCGCGGCTCTGCGCTGCTTTTGCGGCATATTCCTCTGCATGGGTCTGCGTATATTAAAAAAGCCTCCCCGCTGTACGTCGGGGAGGCAACTTTATTTGCGGCTAGTTTTCCTGTAATTTCGCCCTCAGCTCTTCACCGCTCATCATCCCTTGTATGTACTCGTATTCTCCCGCGCTATAAGCGGCGCACTCTTCCTCCGTAGCTTCCGCGCCATCAATATAGCTGACGCTGTACGAGCCCGCCGACTCCATCTCCTCCTCGTCGGGCGTCCCGTTTCCGTTCACATCGTCAAAATTGTATGTCACAATCTCTGCCGTCACATCCAGCCTGTGCCGTTCGCTGATTGTCATGTAAGTAGTATAAAGAATCGCCCCGGCATAATCCGTGTTATAATTCCTCAAGCTGTTTTTTCCGGGACAATACTCGTATCCCGTATTTCCCATGGCCCCGTAGCCCCATTGATTCATCAAGGTATACACCCGCCCGTTCTCATAGGCATAAAGGCTTACATAGTAGCCGTTTCTCCCGGCGGCCAGCTCCGGACTGCCAGCTCCGTCCACATCAATCAGATTGTACGTCACATCCGGCCCGTCCTCCAAATCGCACAGCCTGCTCACCATCCTATAGGCCTCCCGGTAGTCGGCAAATTCGCCGTTTGCCTTTCCGCCTGTTAAAGCTTTCCGAATTTCCGCAATCGACGGTTCTTTCAGCTCCTCCGTCAGATTATCGGAAAGATTCGCCTGCAGCAAAAAATATTTTTCATATTCATCCGCATCTGGGGCAAACCCATAATAAACCGCCGCATAATTAGTGTTTCCATAGGAAGCAATCAGTGCAATATCCGTATTGCCGTCATAGTTTACATCAAAAAACGAAACCGCCTCCAAACCGGTAAATTCCTTTCCGAAAAGGCTCTCTGGAATGTAGCCGGTTATTTCGTTAAGGACTCTTCCCTGTTGGAGAACCTGCATATAAAATTCCTGCCTCTCCCCTGAAGGCGCAAAAGAAGCAAAGGTAATTTCCCCCTCATACTCGCTGAGCGTCGCTTCAAAGGTCTGCTCTGCAATACAGTTTTCTCCAAACTCCTTTTTCTTCTCCTCCGCCTCCAAGCTTTGCTCCGCGCTGTTATCCGCCGCTGTGGATTCCCCCTTTTCGCCTGCGGTTCCCGCCTGCTCCGCAGTCCTCTCCTCTTCCGTTTCTCCGTCCTCCGGCTGGCCGGAATCGATTGCATATACTTCCGGCTCCTTTACGATGACATCTTCCTCATTGCTTCCGCACGCGGTGGCTATTCCCGCAGTCAACGTCAGCAGAATTAAAAAGCAGCCCTTTTTCACCGCAACTCCTCCCTCAAAATTCTTGGCCGAGTGGGGAATTTTTTCTTCCCCGCAGGACATCTTAATATTAAATCTAAATTTATTTTCTAAAAAGCGATTGTCTTGCACCATGGTTGGCGTCTTTATTTTTCAAGGTGTCGTCCACCACGTCCATGCGCAGTCCTGCATCAATAAAGTCGCAGTATTTACAAAAACCATAATCCCCGCGGCTGTTCCGAATCGCCTCCCGCAACTCCCTATAAGGCTTGCCGTTCCACGCCTCCTTCAGCGGAGTAATATTCAAATCCGCTAAGGTAGAAGTCTCGAAATTATCACAGCAGCAGATTCCCATTCTTCCGTCAGGGAAAATAAACATGTCCGTGTAGGGCATAAGGCATGTTTCCTTGATAACCTTCTGGGTATTCTTCTTGTTCGGCGCACTCCCCGCCCGGTTCGTCAGCACCGCATCCATGTAGCGCATCTGAATCAACAGCTCCACATCCTTAAATTCCTCCTGATGCGCCATGGCGTAATCATAAATCACCTTTACGTTATCGTGAAGCTTCATATCCCTGCAGTAATTGTTGATAATCAGTTGATTCACATAGGGGACAATTTCCTTTACCTTCTCTACCGTGAGCGTAAGCCCGTTAGTGGAAAGAAAAATAAAGCAGTCGGGAAGCTGTTCCCGGCAGTATTTGTGAAATTCCACAATTCTAGTGTCCAAAAAGGGCTCGTTATTTCCGTATAACGTCAGGTGCCCTTTATAGCCCCAATCCCGAAGCTGATCGATAATGCTGTAAAACAGCTTTTCGTCCATCCGCTTGTAAGGCCGCTTCTCCGCATTTTTGTTAGCCGTGCAGAAAGCGCAGGTACTGTTGCAGCGGTTGATGGTTTCCAGATTCACCACCAGCGGCATGGGCGCCTCCTCTCCGCTGAAAAAGTGCTCAATATACCGTTTTTGCAGCTTATTTCTGGAAAGAAATTGAAGTTTTAAATAACTTTCGGAGGAAAGCTTGGGAAATTTTTTCTGCAGATTCCAACCGATAATTCCTCCGAAATTATGAAATTTAACTGACATTTTATTCTCCTTATTTTATAATTCATCAATAGATTTTTAGCCGTCAACTCTACCTACCGACAATCGCCAAGGTCATACAAGCATAACTTTGACTCGTTGCTCGCAAGCAGCAACCGTTGCATCATACATTTTATACTTTTACGTTTTCTTAAAACGTCACTTCCCCGTCGTGGGATACAAGCGACACGCTCTCCACGCCCGGAAGCCTTTCAAGTTCCTGCATCATTTCATATTCTTTTGCCGCCCGCAGCTCCATCACAAGATTGCATCGCCCCATAGTAAGATTTCTGGATTTTACCTTATAATATTTACAGTATTCCCCCACCTTTTGGGTAAGTATCGGCTCCTTCGCGGAATTGTCGAGATTTGCCACTAGAATCATGGGAGCCCGCCCAACCGGCAGCCTGTCAAGGACAATCACCAGAACGGTAAGCACCAGAGAAAGCACCGCCGCCAGCTCCGTCATATGCGCGCCGCAGCAGATTCCAACCGCAATAGACCAGAATAAAAAGCACAAATCCATGGGTTCCTTGATGGCCGTGCGAAAACGCACAATGGAAAGCGCGCCCACCATCCCCAGCGAAATAACAATGCTCGACTGCACCGCCAAAATAATCCCCGCCGTAATCACGGCAATCGCCGCAAGAGAAATATTAAAATTTTTTGAGTAAAAGGTCTTTTTGGTGATAAGCCTGTAAACGATAAATATATAACCCGCAATTACCGCCGTAATCAAAAGCACCATGGTGATATGCGGAATACTGATACTCCCGCTAGTATAAGATGAGAGAAAATCCTTTTTAAAAATATCTGAAAAATTCATATTAATACCCTGCCTTTCCTCCTATGTTTTCGCTCCCTATACCGCGTCGGCCAGACGCGCCGCGGAGCCGTTTTTCAGCTTTTAAATTTTCTGCAAAGATAATATTTTGAAAAGGTGCTGGCGGACAGCCCATTTAACTGCAAAAGCCCATAAATTTCATCGGGCAGAAAGCTGTCGAATTTCACCTCCATCAATGCCTGTCCCACCGGCATAACGCCTCTTCCCTGCACATTTTCCTCCAAAAAAGAATGTACATTACTCACGGATTTAATATTTTTGTCGAACGTAACCCGCACGTTGGCGTCTTTCTGCCGGTACACGTAAGGGATTCTGTCGTAATCCACAATCACCGCCGGTCTCATAAGGCGCACCGCCATTAAATAAGAAAGCTTATGAAGCACCTGCTGGTCGGGAGCAATCTCTGCAGGGATAACGCCGTCCATCAACTGCCTGCACTGTTCCAAGGTAATCGTGCAAGAATCCTTTCTGGTTTTTCCCCGTATTTTCTGCTTACATTCCAAATGAATCACGTCCGTGCTGTGATTGTAAATGCGCACCCTGTATTTTTCCCTATTATCCACGCCGTTTTCGTTATCCATATAACAACTGTTTTCATAATCATCAAAATAAAGGCTTCTGATGTTATAGTACCCTTCCTCCCCCACATGAGCGTCCTTTGACATTATCGTCTTGATTCTGGCGTCCTCAATGATAACTTGTCCGTGGGTTAAAGGATACTTATACTCATGCCGGTACTGTTCCTGCTCCAAATCACCGTTCTCCCGTTATCTTTTATATTTTTATCTTTGTCTATTATAAGGTAGACATTTTAAAAAGGCAACCTTATTCCTTTGCCAGCTTGCAATAAACCTATTCATGCGGTTGTCATGGCTGAGCTTATAACCAATAATAACCTTTCATATATACTTTTTATAAACCGCCAAAACAAATATTCCCATTAAATAATCCAGTTGTCGAACCGCCGAAAACATGATAAATTAATCCCAGAGAAAATTTACGGGAGACTCCTTGCTATGAATCGATGGAAAGAAAAACGGCTCTTTTGCCTGATGATAATTATTTGCATTGCTTTTACTGTCGGTCTGCACATTCACGCCGGTATGCAGAGCTATGGATTAGAGGGCGACGAGGTTTTTTCTTATCTTTCTTCCAGTTCATTAGGGAGCTTTAAAGGCATTACCTATCTTACCGACCAGCAATGGTATGAGGCGGATTATTTTTCCAACGCCTTAACCGCGGAAGGAAACGAGCGTTTTAATGTGAAGATGGTTTTTGAAAATCAGGCGATGGACGTGCATCCGCCCCTTTACTATCTGTTTCTCAACCTTATCTGCTCCATTTTTACAGGAAAATTCAGCAAGTGGTTTGGAATCGGCCTGAACATTTTTTTCCTTATTTTTGTTCAAGTCGGTTTATACCGCCTCCTTCAATATTTTTTAAAAAATAAATACATGTCCTTCGCCATGTCAACCGCTTTCTGCTGCTCCCAGCTTGCAATCGATATGGTGCAGTTTATCCGCATGTACGTTATCCTGATGGCAATCTGCGTATGGACGACGTGGTTTCATTTAAAGCTCTATGAAAAAATGAACCGCAATGAGTTTTCCATTAAGCCTAACTGGAAATTTTATCTTGCATTGACGCTCTTCACCATCGCAGGCGCGCTCACGCATTATTATTTTATTGTGTATCAGTGTTTGATATCCGGCATATTTGTTTTAGGACTTTGGTTTTTAAAACAGTATAAAAATTCCCTGCGCTATATAGCAGCAATGGTTCTTTCCGCCGTTATCAGTATTGCCATTTATCCGGCAATGCTTACTCATATCTTTTTTAAATACAGGGGCCGCGACGCCGTTCACAAATTTTTGAAAGAGGGGACCTTGTTTGGCGATGTGTGGAGTATGCTGAAAGAATTAAACGCCGGGCTTTTTAAGGGAACCCTGTGGATCATTCTGCTTTTCCTTACCGCGACAACTCTTTTTGCCCTGATAAAGAAAAAGGCAACTCTAAAGGCCCTCTGGAGGGGCTGTGTCTTTGCGTTTCCTTTGGCAGTTTATTTTTACGGGGTGTCCAAAGCCTCGCCCTTCGTGTCTATCCGCTACGTGAGCCCCGTCGCACCAATGATATTTACCTTGATTGCCGTCTGGGCAAAATACTTAATTGATGCCCTGACTGCCAAAGCCAGCCGCCGGCAGATGCTTTGCCTTCTGCTTACCTTCGCCAGCCTTTTCCTCACCGTTTTTATCAGTAATCAAAACATGAAGCCCGCTTACATGAAAGAGCGTCAGTCTGTTGTGGGGGAAATTGCCCGCGCCGCCGATTACTGCATGTATATTTCCGGCGACGAGTATTACTGGAAAATGTGGGAGGACTATGTCAATTATCCTCAATTTAAAGGCCTGTATTTTATAAACGGCGTAAATAAAGCTCCCATTTCCGATTCCAAGCTCCAACAACAGAAAAGTATGCTTATCTACATCGATAACGCGCTGGATTTGGAGGAAATGGAAGCTTACCTATCCTCCTATCTTCCTTTAAATCATTATGAGGTTGTTTATAAATCAAATTATACCAATATACTGTATGCTTCCGTCTCTTAAGCTCTTGTAGACATGCCAGCGGATGATAATTCAATCAGCAAAAGACAATTTGACAATCAGTAAATGATAAGCTCACGGTCAACAAATGACGGCTTAACTGCCAATCGTCAACTGCCAATAGCTTAACTGTCGATATCCTGCTACTCTCTGTCCATAAAAAAGAAGCCCTTATAAGGCTTCTTTTTTCTCACAAAACCGGATTTTCCGCCTTCGCCTTTAATCTCTCAAATCGCCTGTCCACCTCGCTTTGCAGTTCCTCCACTACCTTTGCGTACTCCGCCTTCCGCAAATGCTTTGTCCGCCCCATCATGGAAAGCCAGTCGAGAACAGGAGCCTTTTTTCCCATCTTTTCCGGGTCGTAATTCAGGGTTGTTTTCCCTTTTTCCACCTCATAAAGAGGGAAATAGCAGCAATCCACCGCGGCGGCAATCACCTTGCGCTCAGTGGCGGGCGTATCGTTCCAGTTTAAGGGACAGGCGGAGAGGGCCTTCACGTAGGCCGTGCCGGTTGTCTTTGCGTAGTAGGCCGCTTTAGCCGCTTTTTTGATAAAATCAACCGGATTAGATTCCGCCATAGTCGCCACATAGGGAATACCCGTGGCCGCCATTATCTGCGGCATGTCCTTGTGGAAAAAAGTCTTTCCGTATTGATTTTTTCCCACATGGGAGGTTGCGCTCTTGGCGCCCTTGGGGGTGGAATAGGAAAGCTGATAGCCGGTGTTCATATACCCGCCGTTGTCATACTCAAACAAAATCAGTCTGTGCCCCCGCAGGGCGGTCCCCAAGGCCGAGCCCATACCGATATCCATGCCGCCGTCCCCGCTCACCATCACAAAAACAATCTCGCCGGGAGGAATCTCGCCTTTTTTCTGCTTGCGATAGCAAATCTCCGCCAGTCCGCTTAGGGTTGCCGCACCATTTTGAAACAGGTTGTGGAGATAAGGCACTTTAAAGCTGGTGCGCGGATAGGCCGTCGTCACAATCATTCCGCAGCCCGTCTGGAAAAGCAATACCACAGGGTCCTCAATGGCCCGAAGCAGAAGATTTACATTGACGGGAATCCCGCAGCCGGGGCAGGCTCCATGGCCCGGCGCCAGCCTTTTGGGAATAGCCGCGGTGGCGTTAAGGCTGCCGCCCGTCACCTGAAGCGCGCCGTCTTCCCCTTCGATTACCTTAGTGGCTCCAAGCTTTGTCCGCTCCGCCGTAAGCGGCGCAAACCACGGCGTCTTTGATTTTATATCCGCCTGCTTTCCGTCTCCGGCCTCTGCCTTTCTGTCTACTCCATAATTGCTCTCTTCAATTTCTGCTCTTTTGTCCGCTCCATATTTTTCTTCTCCAGCCTCTACTTTTTTCTCCACCCCATAGTAATCAAAATCAGGAGTATCCGGGTCCTCGGCCCACTCTATCATTTTTACGGCGTCCTCCACAAAGAAGTCCATGCCGCCCAACCCGTAAACCAAGCTTTTAATTTTTACGCTTCCGCCAAGCTTCTGCATGGCCGCCCTTATCTCAAGGGAAAGATTCCCGCCTCCTGCCCCGTAGCTGTCCTGCCTGTCCGCCACCAGAATCCGGGACGCGTTTTTACAGAGGGCAAATACCTCCTTATAGGGAAAAGGCCGTAAAATCTGAACCGTCGCGGCTCCCGCCTTTTTCCCCTCGCCGCGCAGCTTGTCTATGGCTTCCTTAGCCGTCTCAAAGGAGGAGCCAAGGAGTATCAAAATCGTATCCGCATCCTCATGACAGTAGCCCGCTGCTTTTCCATAGCTCCGCCCGGACAGCTTTTCATATTCCTCAAAAAGCTCCGGGAGGATTTTTGCAGCCTCCTCCATTGCAAGATGGAGCTGATACCTGTTGCCGATTAAATCCGGTTCGTTCATATAGGAGCCCACCGTAATGGGATGCTCCAAATCCAAAAAGGGATACCTCTCTTTTTTCTCCCCCAAAAAATCCCTCACGGCTCCCTCGCGCTCAAAGCGCATACATCTCCTTTTTTGATGGCTGGTAAAAAATCCGTCGTAGGCCACGATTACCGGAAGCCGCACCGCCTCCGCCAGCTTCAGGGCAATAATGTTAAAATCATACACCTCCTGAGCCGCCTTTGCAAAAAGAATGGGCCATCCGGCGTTTAGCATAAACATAATATCGCTATGGTCCCCCTTGATGGAAAGCGGCCCCGATATGGTTCGGCAGACCACGTTCATCACCATAGGGTATCTTGTCCCCGACTGTACCGGAAACTGCTCCAGCGCGTACAAAAGCCCGTTTGCGCTGGTTGCGTTAATCACCCTTCCGCCGCCCACGGAAGCCCCGTAGCAGATTCCCGCCGCGCTATGCTCTCCCTCGGCGGCAATCATTATCAAATCTGTTTCCCCGCCTGCCTTCAAGGTATCCAGTCCCTCCGCTATCTGCGTGGAGGGCGTTATAGGATAATAGCCCATCAAATCATATCCAATCTGCCTGATGGCAATAACCGCCATCTCGTTCCCGCTTGCGTATTCCGTTACCTGCTTTTCCATTACACCTCTCCTCCTTCCATTCTTTTTTCCGTCAGGTAAGATTCCGAAGTGATATAGCTGTCAGGTCCCGCTTCAATATAATTTTCCGGCCTGCGTAGCAAATCCTGATTCGGCAGAAAATATTTTTTATCGAGGTGCTCCGCCTCCAAGCCCTTCACCAGGGCGTTTACCGGGCACACGTCCACGCACCTTAAGCAGCCCTTGCAGTGATAATAATCAAGCCCCCGGTTTACCATCATTTCCCGGCCCTTATACTCTCCTTTTGCAAACTGAAACACCATATCCGGGCATGTGGAATCGCAAAACCCGCAGTTGATGCACCTTTCTTTAATGTAAATCGGAATATAGCCTTGTCTGGAAGGGGACAAATCGGCGGCTGCCGTGCTCCCGTAATCTGGATTGACGCCGCCTATGGGCATGTCTGCGGAGGCATTTATTGACCTTTTTGCAGACATATTCATAAGCGCATCCATTGGCTTTTCTGCAATTGTTTCCATTGGCTTTTCTGCAATTGTTTCCATTGGCTTTTCTGCAATTGCTTCCATTGGCTTTTTCGCAGATGCATCAGACATATCTATCAGTTTATCTACAGCTACAGACGCATTATCGCCTGTACGCTCTTTGTCGCTGCTAAGCTTCCCCGTAGCCTGCAAAGGCGTTCCTCCACCCCCCGCAAGCCGTTTTACCTCCTCGTATCCCCGCCGGACGCCCTCCAAATTTCCTTTCAGGGCGTCGGGATATTTTTTCCCCAAGGCGTCCTCACAGATTTGACTGACGTCTGAAAGCTGCACAAATCCCATCACCTTTGCCATAGCCCCCAGCATCACCATATTAATCCGGGAATGAGTTTCCATGGCGATTTTCTGCGCCCCAACCCCATAGCAGGCTTTCGTCCTGTGGGGGACTGCGCCGCCCCTTTCCTGTCCGTCCTCTAGGGCAATGATTACCTCCGTGTTTTCATCGCAGCCCTCCCACACTCTCTTATCTTTTATCAAGGCTTGATGAAAAATCACCAGCAAATCAGGGCGTATGATAGGCGAATGAATTCTGATTTCCTTGTCCCTTGCGCAATATCTGACATATCCCTTAACCGGCGTGCCGGTTTTTTCCGACCCATAGCTGGAAAAGCTCACGCTGTTTAAATCCAGATACTTCACGCCAAGCTCGCCGAGCATCTTTCCGCACAGATTTGCTCCCAGCCCGCCGATGCTTTCCAGCCTAATTTCGTAGTACTCGCTCCCAGCCCGCAGCGGAAGCTGTATTTTTGTATTGACCTGCTCTCTCTCCTGCCACATTCCATACTGTCCTTTCCTTTTGGCAAAATAACCTGTCGCAGCATTTAATTTTACCGTAACGGCTATTTTGCGATTCTTTTTCTAAAAACAGTATGTTTTTTTTCCACAGAAATATTCGTCTCAAGAAAATCTTCAAGCCGGCCGCCTTTACGCGCTCAAATCTCTTTTTCTGTAAACCGCCGCTGCCAATCCAAAACAAATCAGCGTCAGCAGCGCGCCAATTATCGCCGTCTGGCCATCGATTTTTCCCGCCGTAAAAATATCGGTGGCATTGGAAAAGTAATAGGGCGTTATATATTTCAAGCCTTCGATATCCGGTACAATCCGGCACACCAAATCCATCACATACAGAAGAACCGCCAATCCCAAGGCCGCCCCGGTCTGCTTCCTTTTACAGAAGGAGGAGATAAAAAAGCAGATGCTTCCCACCTCCATATGCATCAAAAGCTGCGCTCCATGGAAAAGAAGAAAGCCCGCCCCGGAGGGCGTCTCCTTCGCCGCCGCGAAACCGGCAAGCTCCCATGCCGTGCATATTAGGTTAAACAGCAAAATCATTACTGATACCGACAAGTATTTCCAAAAAACAATATACTCCCTGCCAAGAGGAAGGGTATTTAAAAACTCCGACGTGCGGCCCTCCTCCTCCTTTGAAAGCATAGACGCCCCGGCCATCGCCGCGAACATTGCGCCTCCAAGGGCATAAACTAAGGCAATTTCCGTGGCGTAAAAGCCCTCCATAGTGCTGACGCTGAGCCGGTCCATCCCCAAGGCCGTCGAAAAAGCTCCCATCTGCGCGTAAGCCTCCGCCATCTGCTCCATGGACTCCCGCAGCCCGCCAAAAAGAAGGATGCACCCAAAGCAGGTAAACCCTACGCAGGCCGACCAGATAATTATTAATTTTACATTTAATTTTAATTCATGTTTTAAAAGCGTCATATCATTTCCCCCACACAACTGTTCATTCTCTGCAATAGAAATTTAAAATCCTTGGCTCCTACGCTTCCTCTTTCTGCGGCTCATAGTAGTGCATAAATAATTCCTCCAGCGAAGGCTCCTCTATCAATAAATCCTCCACCTCCCGGCCCGCCAGTTCCCGAAGCAATTCTTTGATATCTCCCCTATAGACAAACTCTTCCCTTTTACCATTTTCCGTCAGTCTCACCCGGCGCAGCCTTGATTCCGACAAGCTTTCTACAGTGTCAACCCTGATAATAACGCCGTCCCTGATGATGGCCGCGTTTTTGCAGTACCGCTTTACCTCCGAAATAACATGAGAGGACAAAAAGCAGGTGGTTCCCTGACGGTTATACTCCGCTATCAGCTTGAAAAATGCCTCCTGCATCAAGGGGTCAAGCCCTGAGGTGGGCTCGTCTAAGATTAAAAGCTTCGGCCTATGCTGCATGGCGCATACAATACTCACCTTCTTGCGGTTCCCCAAGGACAGCTCCTCTATTTTCCTTTCCCCGTCCACCCTAAGCAGTCCGCAGATTCGCTCCGCTTCCCCGGAGCAGTCCATATTTCTTGCGGCGGCGGCAAAGGCAATCACGTCCTTTACCTTCATGGAAGGATAAAACGCCGCCTCGGAGGGCATGTAGCCCACCTGCCGTAAAATCTCCTTCCGCTCCTTGACCGCATCTCTTTGAAGAAGCTTTATTTCCCCTTCCTGAAAATGAATCAAGCCCAGCATACTTCTTATTGCGGTGGATTTTCCCGCCCCATTGGGCCCTAGGAATCCAAAAATATCCCCTTCCTTTACCGACAGCGAAATATTTTTTACGCCCCGGCGTTTTCCGTAAGTTTTTGTGAGACCCCTTATCTCAATCGCATTGCTCTCCCCGCTCATTTTTCCCCTCCGTTTTTATATTCCGTCAGCAGCTTATTTAGGTTATTCGTGTCTATGGCCCGCTTCGCCTTGTTGAGCAGGTAAACGCACATATAGACAAGCAGCATAAACAGCGAAAACAGCAGGCTTGCGGCTATGCTTTTCTCAAACCAGTTAAGCAGGTAAGACGCTCCTCCATAGAGGGCTGTGCAAAAAATAATCGCGGCTGCGTCTTTTTTCCCAAGCCGCTCCTTTTCATCAAAATTTTGAAAAACATAAACCTGAAGATATCCGATAAAATAAGCGGTCAATATCATTTCAAACATGAAAAGCACGCTGGCAAAATATGTCCCCTGACAGAGCAGCCATACGAAGTAAAAAAACAAAATACATGAAAAATACAGACACGCCTTATACTCTATCATAATTTCCATGCTTAAATAGTCTTTAAACCGTTCAAAAATCCTGTTCTTCATCTCTGCCCTCTCCTCCCTTCAATACCTGCCGCAGATTTTTAGCGTACCTTCTGGAAATCATTACCTTTTCGCCGTTTTCCATCGTCGCGCAAATGCGGCTGCCCGGCTTGCTCTCCAAAAAACTAATTCTGTAAATATTAATCACCATAGACTTGGAGCAGCGGAAAAATCCTCTGTTTTCATAGCACGCCGACGCCGTCAAAAGGCTTGTCTGCACCCTGCACACCTGATTTTCCAGATAAGCCCAGGTTACACCGTCCACGCTTTCTAAATACAAGATATCCTCCGGCTGCAGCAAAAACGTCCTTCCGTCCGCCGACGCGCTTATCTTCCTTCCGATTCCCTGAACCATTCCCGCAATCGTCTCTATCTGCTCGTTCATCTCGCGATATTTAATGATTACCTCGTCCTCGCCCTGCGCAATTCTGCTCATCGTCAGCTTCATCCCGCCCTCGCCTCCTTTCAGTGCCTGCCGCAGATTTTTAGCGTACCTTCTGGAACTCATTACTTTCCCGCTATGCCGCCCTCATTCCGCCGCTTTCCACCATTGTACCAGATTCCCCCTCCCGCACAATCCCTATGCCCATAACCTGCATTTTCCACCCCTTAAGATGCGCTTTTTAGCTTGTATAAAAACGCCTGCATAACAATTCTTATATAATAATGCTTATACAACAATCCTTATATATAACAATTCTTATTTAGCAATTCTTGTATAGCAATATTAATTATGTTGCCTATTATATTTGCAAATGGTTAGACGGAAAAGATGACAACAGCTAGCCTTGGTCTGCTCAGCCAAAAATTGAGAAGAATCCCCGGTAGTAGCCGCTACCGGGGATTCGTTTGGTGTATATCTTGTGTTTATCTCACTTCGCAAAAATGCATTTTAGATTTTTACCGAATGAACATGACGTCTCCGAAATGTAAATACACCTATGAAAACGGCGTAATGAAAGCTCAGAACCTGACACGATTTAATGATGCGGGTAAAATAAATACTACATATAATTATGTGTATAATGAGTTTGGCGACGTTGTTTAATTGAAAATTATAACATATGATGACGACGACAGCGCAATAATTTATTGAAGAAAATAAAATATATTAAAACTGTTTTATTTCCTCTTCCTGCCAACACACAGTTCCGGCGGAGGAATATTCCCGGAGGAAGCCTTATAAAAACGCCAGCACCTAACGAGGTTTTTTCGAGTTTGGTGCTGTTGCGTTTTTATAGAGCAGGAGCGTGCTGACGAGGGAATATTCCTCCGCCGGAACGTCCGCCTTATCAAGCCACAAAAATATAATCTCCCTCTATCCTTTCGTACTATAACTCCCGCCCGTCAGCAAATCAAAGATATCGCTTCCGTACTTGTCATAAGTATAAGTTCCCGCATACTGGCTCTTATTCAAAACCGCCAGATTTGTCTCCGCGTTGGCTGAAATATCCTTTGCCCGTTTTCCCACGTCGTCCACAAAAGAACCTGACGAGCCTAAAGCCTTCTTAATCTTTTGAATGTCCGCCGCCCTTAAGAGCTCCTGATTCACGGATAAAGTCCCGTCGTCTTTCATGGTAATTCCAAGCTCTTCCAAATCAGCCTTTCCATTTTTGTAATAGCTTTCAAGCTGGCCAAGGTAAACCTGATTTACCTTGCCGCCCTCCTCCGCCATACTTTTTACCATGACGTTATAATCGTTGACAAAGTTGTTTACCCCCGAAAGAGCGTTTTCCCGATACTCGGTGATTTCCTCTTCCGTCATCTTATCCCACTCTTTATCCGGCAGAAGCAGCAGATTCTTTACGCAGGACTGTACGCTCTCCGCCGCTTTTTTCATGGTAGTATAATGTTCCTTTGACTTGGCGTCGGCGGCGCTCAAGCCGTTGATATTGCTTGACTGCTTCTTTATAGCGTCTGCCAGCGAATTCTTACCATTGCTTCCGCTGTTTAAGATAGAGCCGATAGACGCGCTTTGAGACCTCGACCGGGACTTTGCCTGACTAATCAGCCTGTTTTGCGTAATCAATGAACTAACTCCGTTTACACCCATTTATTTCTCCTTCCCCTGAAGCATAACCGCAATCAAAAACTCTCCGCTTTTGATTTCCCACCTCAGCGTTCCATAATATTTTTCGGCACAGCCTTTCATATTTTTTATACCTAATCCGTGAAGGGACGAATCTTTTTTGCCTGTCAACAGGTTTTCTCCCGCCCTATCAGTGATGATGCTTCCTGAAAAACCATTTCTGATTTCTATAAAAAACATCTTTTCCTTTAAGTAGGAATCAATTCGGATATAGGGAACCTCTTCCTTTTCCGAGGCCTCCAGCGCGTTGTCCAGCCCGTTATTTAACAGAATACTCAAATCAAATGCGCTGATTCCAAGGCCTTCCGGGAAAATAAAATTACATTCAAAGGGAATATTCCTCTCCCCAGCCTGACGCATCTTGCGGCTGATAACCACGTCGGTAACGGGATTCCCCGTACTGCACTTCATGTCCAGCTCTTCCATGGAAAGGTACAGTCCGTCCAGATAACGCTGCATTTCCCTGCCGTACTCCCCGGAGGTTCCCTTCTCCCGCTGTAAGAGAAGCTCCAAATCGGCCACATGATTTTTCATGTCATGGCGCATCCCCCGGATACCGTCATAGAGATGCTCCACGTCCTTCATATGCTCTTCCATATCGCCGATACGGTTCTGGTAAACCTCCACCAGCATTTCCCTCTCGCCGCTTTCCACCAGCTTCCGCAGTATCACCGCGCTGAGGAGAATCGACGTCATGCACAGCCCGGATATGACCGGTATCAGCAATCTTGTCTCCGGGTATTCGTCCATCAAAAACTTGTATTCCATATTTTTGTAGGAATACATAATACAGCGAAGCAGAATACAAATCCCTAAACCGATTGCGCTTGGGACTGCAAGAAATACCTCCTGCACCCTGTTCAGCTCTTTTGTGCTATAAGTTAAATTCTCTTTTAATATTTTAGCCGCACGGTAAAAGAGCAGCAAAAACACTATCTGAAAGGATATATTCCACAAAACCTGATAAATCCTATATATCGCAAAGAAATTTTGAAGAATAAACTCGTTCCCTTTTTCCGCCAAACTCATCAATATATTTGAAACAACCGCTAAAAGCGAGACAAACAGAGAATGGAGCGTAAACATCGTCAGCTCGTTCAAAGTATATATCGTAAAGACAATGTAGCAGACTTTACTTTTCTTTCCCGAATAAAAGCATCTGCAGTAAACCAGCATCAGGCCTATACTGAAAAACAACGCTAAAATACTCCTTCTGCTATCCTGCAGTCCCTCCTCATTGCCGTACAAAAACATTTTCCAAAAAGGAAAGTAATTCGCCAATAAATAATAACCGGTGCTCAAAGCAACATAACCAGCCGCCACCAGCTTTTGCCTTTGGGCAAACCTGCCTTTCACCGCAAGCATCCCCTGAAGAAGATAAATCATTACGCATCTTCTCAAAAGCGCGCACAACAAATCCAGCGCAAAATCAAATATTTCTCCCAAAATAACCTCCGTTATTTTCTGCGAAGGAATTCCATATACGCCGACACAAAAGCGCTGTATTTCTGTTTTGCCATCAAAATAACTTCCCCATTTTTCAACTGGATATTTCCCGTGTCATAGCCTTTCACTTCATTTAAATTAACCAAATATCCCCGGTGGCATCTGAAAAACTGGCCGCCAAGTATTTCCTCCAAATCGCCCATCTTTGCGTAATAGGAAATCTGCTCTTCCTTTAAATGCAACACGACCTTTCTCGCCTCGTTCTCCGCGTACAGGATATTTTCCCGCGGAATACTTCTGTAAGTCCCTTTGATTCTTATGACAAGAGGCTCCTCCTTATCCGGGGTACATTCTTCCACAGCGCCGTCCAAGGCCCGGAAAAATTTTTCCTCGTCGATGGGCTTTAGCAGATATTGAAACGCCTGCACGTCAAAAGCATCAAATACGTACTCCTTCAGGGCCGTTACAAAAATAATCACCGCGCCTGATTTTTCCCGGATAGTCCTAGCCGTTTCAATGCCGTTCATTCCGTTTATGTCCTTCAAATCAATATCCATGAAAAAGATGTCAAAGTTCCTGCCCCTCTCAAGCAATTCCTCGCCTGTTGAAAACACTTCTACCTTATATTCTTCCCGATTTGCAAGCCTTTTTTCTATCAACTGTTTCAGATAGCTTCCCATAGCCTTATCGTCCTCGCAAACTGCAATCTGAAGCATCTTAAAATCATATCCTTTCCCGTACCCCTCACTTCATACGTACATAAATTGGCAACACAAATCATCTATAAGTGTTTCCTTTATTTATATCGGTCAATTTCCAAAAAGAAATATTTCACTTGTAACAAAAAGTTGAATTTCTGTCATCAACGCAAATTTTTCATTTTACCTTTTTATCTATATTCATCATAAGCCGGGTAACGGGAATCATCGGCATTATCCCCTGAAAATCGTACATATGCTCGTAGTCGCCTCTTCTTACCGCGGCTTCCTGATAAACATGCTCTAAGGTTTTCTTTTTATCGGCAATTTCCTGCTGCAGCTTGATATACTTTTTGTGCCGCTTCCTGCGTTTTTCCCAAAAGCTGTCCTCCGCTTCCGTATCGAACAGCGAACTGCCTTTTCCTCCGCGAAAACCTGTGTACCATTTGTCGCCCCGGTATTCCTCCGGCGTCGCCCCAAAACGGTGTACGGAAAAGCTTTCCCCGCAGACGCCCGCCCACGGGTCGCTGGCTCCAAAATTCTGTCTTAAAACGTCAAGCACCCATTTTTCATATTCCGGGTCTTTTCTCATGGCCTCAAACCCCGCATCCGTAATGTGCACTGCCGCGGACATTGCCTGCTGGGAAGGATGTATCGGAATCTGGGAAATCTTCTGATAAATATATTGCTTATATTTCTCCAAGGACATGTTTTCTCTTGAAAAGGAGGCCACGCCTCCTCTCTTATCCAATTCCTCCACCATCTCCTTAAAGTCCATGCCCTGCATGGTCCGCGCTCCCGCCATTTGGCTTTCCAAAATTCCATAATAGGCCCTTGTCATATTGTTTACCAAAAAACTGTTGTTCGACATAATTTCCCTCGCCTTAAATATAGAAATATTGAAGCTTTCCGTGTTTCTTTTATCCGCATTGATATAGATTCTCGTATGGACAATGATATGGTTTTACCTATAAGGATATATCGATACTTGCCGCCATATCGGCGGTCATTCCCAGTCCCGAATCCCCAGCTATCAAATCGCTAAGAGAGGAATCCGCCGCTATGCCCGACAATCCAAGCCCTTCCATGGGCGTCGTCCCGCCTCCCGACGGGCCGCCGTAATTGGCTCCCATTCCCATGCGGCTCTCCTCCACATCCTTCTGCTCCCGCTTCTTGCGGATAGTTCTTTTCACTTCCAGCTCTCGGCGCAGCTTTTCCGCCATTCTGCGCTGTTTTGCTTTCTCAGCGTTTTTCCGCTTCTGCTCTATGCCCGCCTCTTCCTTTAGCTTTTTAATCTTGGTCTTAAGCTTCCCTAAAACCTTCTTTATCTTATTGGCCGCAACCTGAATTTCACCTGATTTGGCCCCGCTTGTCTTTATAACCCGGAGCTTAAACATAAGCCGAACCTGAATTGCCTTTAGGGCCGTTTCCCGCTCCGCGCTTGCAATTGCCATCAAATCCATAGTGGCGTCGTAAAGATTGGTCTGCTTTTCCTTGTCAAAGCACTCCTTAATCGCCTCCGCCTGATTTAACAGCTTTGTTATCAATCCTTCCCCCTCTTCCTCCTGTTCTTTCGTCCCTTGCTCTTTTTCCTTTCTCTCTTGAAGGCTTTCCAGATAAAGCGTCGCGGCTTCCTCCTCCCGAAAGCCTTTGCCCTTTTCCGCTTTCGTCCCCGGCTCCGTCTGCCGGGTTTCCATACCGCCGCTTTCTTCCGAAACCTGGGCGTCGGCGCTCTTTTCGCTTACACCCTCGCGGCTTTTATATGAATACAATGATGGATAACACGTGTTTTTTACTGAATACATAAAAGGCTCCCTCCTTTTTACCTGTAAAAGACTTCCTGTCTTACCTTTTATATCGGCTAAAAAAGGAGGGAACCGCATAATTTTTCCCCGTTATGAAACAAAATGATTTGTTTATGTAATAAAAGTCCGCAGAAAAAACAATGAAAATTTTCCCGCTTCCCCGCTTTCTATGTTATGATAAGAATAAATACATATTCACAGACAAAGGAAAGCAGCATAGAAAATTTTACCACAGACAATTTTCTGTTGACGCCATTATATACTATATATGCATAGATTTGCAGGCGTTGGAAATAGGAGGACTATTATGGGCAAAATCAGCCGGAAAAACTGGATTTTAATTTGGGTACTGGGAATGGCGGGGCAAATTTGCTGGAACATCGAGAATTCTTGGTTTAACAACTTTGTATATGACAAAATTGCCCCGGAACCGGCCATTGTCTCTTGGATGGTAGGCGTCAGCGCGGTAGTTTCCACCTTCTGCACCTTTCTGGTGGGGACCTGGGGCGACCGGATTGGGAAGAGAAAGCCTTTTATCTGCATCGGCTATATCTTCTGGGGGCTTTTTACTTTTCTTTTCGGGGCAACGGAGCTGATTCCGAAAAATCCTCTTTTTATCGCCGCAGCCGCGGTGGTTTTGGCAGACGCCGTGATGAGCTTTTTCGGCTCGCTGGGAAACGACGGCGGATTTTCCCCCTGGACCACGGATATTTCCAACGAGCAAAACCGCGGGAAGCTGGGCGGCGTGCTGGCGGTTATGCCTGTATTTGCGACCATTTTCGGCGCGGTGGTGTCCGGCATCTTAATTGAAGCGCTGGATTTCTTTGCTTTCTTCGGCCTTATGGGGGCTATTGTGGCGGCAATGGGTTTTCTGGCGCTTTTTACTTTGCAAGACTCCCCCGGCCTTGCCCCCAAGCGGGATGAAAAAGGCTTCCTGCACCAATTTTTATCTGTCTTTAACTGGAATACCGTCCGCAACAATCAAGAGCTTTTCTGGGTGTTCATGATGATGACGGTGTACTTCATCGGATTTAACGTTTACTTTCCCTATATCACCATTTATTTCGTAAATTATCTGGGATACGATTATGGAATGACGGGCGTTATTCAAGGCGTCGGCCTTTTGGCCGCCTCGGTTTTGACGATTCCCGCCGCCAAATTGATTGACAAGGGGAAAATGGCTTTGGTTATCTTTGCCGCCCTTCTCTGCAACACCGCCGGACTAGTTTTTGTAAGCTTTTCTCAGCAGTTAATCGTGCTTTTAATTGGCGTTTTCGGCGCGGGAATCGGCTACATTTTAGTGCTTCAAACGCTGACCGCATGGATGAAGAACCTGTATCCCGAAGAACAGCGGGGACAGTTCGAGGGCCTCAAGCAGATTTTCTTCGTCTGTATCCCCATGATTGTGGGGCCCGCCATTGCAACGCCCATCATCAACCGCCTTGGAATTCCGGCGGAAATAAACGGCGCATCCGGAATGATTCCGGCTCCAAGCCTGTTTCTTATCTCCGCTATTTTAACCCTGTTTACACTGATACCCTTAAATATCGCCGCAGTCCTGCACAAAAAGAACATGTCGTAGCCGCGGCCCAAAATGGAGGAACTATATATGGAACGAGAACTTTTAACCCGTCAGCCGGCACTAGACAAGAAGGGGCGTCCCCTTCCCGGCTTCTCAAGAAAAAGCACTCTTATTTACCAACGGAACGCCATTAAAGCGCCGCCATGGCGAATAAAGGAATGGGATTTTTATCAAATTTCCAATGGCCATCTTTGTCTGCAGCTCACCATCGGACACGCCGGTTACGCAGGGCAGGTAAGCCTGATGCTGTTTGACTTTCAAAAAGGAAAAAAGTATTTTGACCTCTGCCAGACTATCCCGCTGCCTTTCGGCTCTTTCCACATGCCGGAGGACGCGGAAAAGCCCCACACGCTGACCTATCCCCGTCCGGGCTTTCCAAACGTGGATAAAAAAACAGGCGTTTTTATGAGCTTTGACGTTACGTCGGGCAGACGCACCTTAACCTGCCGTTGGCGGGGGCTGGAAGCCATTATTTATCTGGAACGGCAAAATCCCGATTCTTTAGTAATCAACCTGCCTTTCGATGAGTACGAGCAGGCCTTTTACTATAATCACAAAATCAACTGCATGACCGCGGAGGGCTTTGTCCGCACGCCAAAGCATGAATGGAAGTTCGATAAGAAAGATTCCTTCGGCATTTTAGATTGGGGCAGAGGCGTTTGGCCTTTCCATAACGAGTGGTATTGGAGCAACGGAAGCGGTTATCTTGAGGGGGAAATGTTTGGCTTTAATTTAGGATGCGGCTTTGGCAACACGGATATTGCCAGCGAAAACATGCTTTTTTATAAGGGAAAATCCCACAAGCTGGGCAAGGTTACCTTTACTCTTGGAAAAGACTACATGGAGCCTTGGCATTTCACCGACGAGGAGGGCCGTCTGGATTTATGGCTGACTCCGGTTTACGACAGAGAAACCCAGACAAAGCTGCTTTGGGTTGACAATCATTGTCATCAAATGTTCGGGAGCTTTTCCGGTTCCGCAGTCCTTGACGACGGTACACGCTTAGAGGTAAAGAATGTAATTTCCTTTGCGGAACATGCGGTAAATAACTGGTAGGAGCGTACCGTAAGGAGAATAAAATGACAGGCGTTATGACCGAAGATTTGATATATGAAATATTGTCGGTGGTGGAGGAAATACCCGAAGGAAAAGTCGCTTCTTACGGGCAGATTGCAAAGCTCATTGGAAGGGATAAGAACGCAAGGCTTGTGGGAAAGGTTTTGAGCAGGGCAGAGTACTACGGGGAATATCCCTGCCACCGTGTGGTAAATCATGCCGGGAGGCTTGCGCCGCACTTTTTTGAGCAGAAACGGCTGCTGATGGAGGAACATGTAGAATTTAAGGACAATAACCACGTTGATATGAAAAAATGTCGGTGGGATTGCTAAACGCGGCCCGCAAGCCAAAGCGCCTATACCGATGGATGTATAGGACAGCCGCGAGCAAGGAAAACCGCAGGTTTTTCGAGCAGGCGCTGTGAACAAACCCATAATAACCGCAAAACAATATAAGGAGGCCTCTCTTGTCCAGACCAAAGCGTCCCTCAATTGAATACCGAAACTATCTGCTGCCCGCCTACTTTCCCATTATTCTCCTGCGCGGGGAAGAATGGCGCATTTCCGATATTCCTTCCGGCGTTCTTCATTTCCACAATTGTCTGGAAATCGGGCTTTGCGAATCCCACGAAGGCACCATGGAGTTTGATGGAAAGCCTCTGCCCTTTCAGGCCGGGGACGTAACCGTCGTTGCCAGCGATGTCCCGCACACTACCTACTCCGCTCCCGGCGCCGCCAGTAAGTGGTCCTATCTTTTTGTGAACGTGGAGGAATTATTTTACCCTTACTTTCCGCTGGAAATAATTTCCAACCCGGAAACCCTTCAAAGGCTTCTGCAAAACTGCAGCGCAATTCTCCCGCAAAAGGATTATCCTGAAATTTACACATTAGTAACAGGCGTTATGAATGAATTGGAGCGAAAAGAAACAAACTTTTCTTTCAGCGTCCGGGGGCTGATGCTTTCTCTTATGATGAAATTGATGAATATTTACTCCGAGGCCGAGAAAGGGATAACCGATAATATTCAATTACACGAAAATTCCCTTGCAATCTCCCCGGCTCTTCGCTATATCAGAAAAAATTACATGCAGGACTTTTCCATAGAAAGCCTTGCCGCCATATGCCGCATGAGCCCCGCCCATTTTCGGAGAACCTTTCACTCGATTATGGGAACCACCGCGATAGAGCACTTAAACCGCACCCGCATTGAGAAGGCCGCCGTTCTGCTCCGCACCACGGAGGAGCCCGTTCTTTCCATATCAGAAGAAGTGGGCTACCGCTCCATATCCAGTTTTAACAGGCATTTTCTGGATATGGAAGGAGTAACCCCCTTGGAATACCGAAAGCAGATGTCGTTTATTCGCAATCAATCCATTTTAAAGTGTACCGGCTGGCTGACGCCCCCGTCTCTGTAAATCTTGCCGACTTACGCTCATCCGTTTTATTTTGCGTTTTCCTTTATACTTTTTTGTGTTTGTTCTTTGCGTTTTCCTTGTATTTTTTGTGCTTGTTTTTACACTTTTTTGCACTTTCTGTTTCTTTTTTAC
>JAMPGS010000169.1 GCA_023663815.1 Clostridium sp. | reverse complement strand
AATATCATAAAGAAAAAAAGAATGGTAAGTTGCCAACGATTACTTGACACAAACTTTCAATCAGAGAAATTTGACAATTTAAAAGATTACATATATACTTGTGATGTAAAGGAGGATAAAATGGAGACGGAATATACAGAGAGAAAGAGATGGCTGTTTTTGGGACTGCCTTTTACTTTTACAAGATATATTATCAAGGAAAATATTATCACTATAAACAGCGGCCTTTTTAGGACGGTGGAAAACGACTGCTATATGTACAAGGTTCAGGATGTGGAGCTGATTACTTCACTGATGGAGCGGCTTGTGGGCGTGGGGACGATTGTGTGCCATACGGGGGATACCACTCACCCAAGGCTGGAGCTTGTACATATCAAACACGCGAAGGAAATTAAAGACTTCATTCTGGAAGCGTCCGAGGAGGCAAGAATGAAAAGGCGCGCCTTGAGCACCTTTGATATCGGCGTTCAGCCGGAGGATATAGCGGATATAGACGATTGAGATTAAATGAGGCGGTATGCAGGTCATACCGCCTTTACAGCGTGGACGGCATTTGGAGGGAAATCAACGGAAATGTATGTCAGCGGATATTGTGTGGGCAGGGGAAGAGAGTTTCTTGTGTGGTTGCAAGCTTTTTGCGTGATTGCAAGCTTCTTTTGTGCAATTGCAAACGTTTCTGCGTGGCTGTAAGCTTCTTTTGTGCAATTGCAAACGTTTCCGCATGGTTGCAAGCTTCTTTTGTGCAATTGTAAATTATTTATGCTCTTTCATTTTTTAGCTTCATCGGGAGCCAAAATCTGCTCGAACAACAGCCCCGCGAGGAACCAGTTGGGGAAGTAATCAAGCCGTATCACCTTTTTAATATGCCAGCGGGCGCGTTCGTAGTTCCAGGGGCAAAGCTTACGGTTTAACAAAAAGCGTCCTGAGAGGTACTCTCCTGCAAAAATGCAGAGGGCGTAAATGCTGCCGCGCAGGTAAAAGGGGAAATTTTTCAGGGCCTTAAATATCGGCGCAAGCAGGCACACGCTTCCATAAATGGGAAACATCCACAGGGAAGTATGCCCGGAAAGCCGCATGTCCCGTTTGCGGAGGGAAGCAAGGGCGGTAAAGATAATTTCAAGGGTCCAGCCAAGGAGCCCGCATTTCAAAAAGTTTTTCATAAATTTTTTCATCATACTATCAGTATGGGAGAAAAAAGCAGGATTTATGCATGGCTGCGTGTACCGGGAGAAAATAAATGACGACTTATAAAGAAGCGATGGAGTACGTGGAGGAGCTTGGCAGGTATGGAAGCGTGCCGGGACTTGACAATATCAGGAATTTGTGTAAAAAGCTGGGGAATCCGCAGGAAGAGCTTGCCTTTATCCACGTTGCAGGCACCAACGGAAAAGGCTCCGTGAGCGCCTTTATTTTTGAGATTTTAAGGGCAGCGGGCTATCGTGCGGGGCGGTATATTTCCCCAGTTATTTTTGATTATCGGGAGAGGATACAGGTTGGCGGGCGAGTCATCGGGAAAAAGGATTTGTGCCGCCTGATGACGAAAATGCGGGAGATATGCGGGGAGCTTACGGCGGAGGGGAAACCTCACCCCACGGCCTTTGAGATTGAGACGGCCATGGCATTTTGTTATTTTAGGGAAAAAAACTGCCAGCTTGTGGTGCTGGAGACAGGCCTTGGAGGGGAGCTTGACGCAACCAATATTGTCGCGAACACGGTGGCGGCGGTTTTTACTTCTATCAGCTTCGACCACATGAAGATTTTAGGGGGAACCCTTGAAAAAATCGCGGAAAACAAGGCGGGGATTATGAAGCCGGGAGCCTTTGCAGTGGCCCAAAAGGGCGCCGCCGAGGTGATGGGGGTATTGGAGAAAAAAGCAAACGCGCTTTCCGTTCCCTTGACTGTGGTGGATCCGCAGGAGGCTTTAGGGGTAAAAAGGAGCCTTGAAAAGCAGGTTTTTTCCTATGCAGGCTACAAAAATCTGACGATTACTTTGCCGGGAAGCTGGCAGGTGGAAAACGCCATGGTGAGCGTGCAGGTAATAAAAAAATTAAAGGAAGCGGGGTATCGCATCCCCGATAGGGCGGTTTACCGGGGGCTTGAAAATACCTTTTGGCCGGGAAGATTTCAGGTGCTTTCCAAAAAGCCTTATTTTATTGCGGACGGGGCCCACAATGGGGACGCGGCAGCAAGGCTGGCCGAGACTATTCGTTTTTATTTTACAAACAAGAGAATCATCTATATAATAGGGATACTGAGGGATAAAGCTCAGGACGAGATACTAAGGGCAACCTGCCCGTTGGCGGAGCAGATACTTACCATATCCACCAAAGGGGAGAGAGGGCTTTCCGCCTATGAGCTGGCCTGCATGGCAAAAAAATACCACCCAAACGTGACCTCCGCGGACAGTGTGGAGGAGGCGGTGGAGCTTGCTTATCTTTTGGCCGACGAGAAAGCGGTTATCATTGCTTTTGGCTCCCTCTCTTATCTGGGGAATTTGATAAAAGCAGTGGAGGATTTTTCCGCAAAAAAGAACGGAGCCCCCAGGGAGGTTTTATATGGTAAACAGGGAAAAAATTGAGGAGGCGGTCAGGCTTCTTTTGGAAGGCATTGGGGAGGACTGCGGCAGGGAAGGACTTAAGGAGACGCCGGGCCGGGTAGCGAAAATGTACGAGGAATTATTTTCCGGGAAGGAAGCATCGGCCGCCGAGCATTTGTCGAAAACCTTTACGGCGGAAAACAATGAGATGGTGATTGAAAAGGACATTTCCTTTTACTCCACCTGCGAACATCACATGATGCCCTTTTTTGGGAAAGTGCATATCGGCTATATCCCGGACGGACAGGTAGTGGGTTTAAGCAAGCTGGCCCGCACCGTGGAAGTGTACGCAAGGCGGCTTCAGATTCAGGAGCGCATGACGGCCCAGATTGCGGACGCTGTTATGGGCAATTTAAAGCCAAAGGGAGTTATCGTCATGGCCGAGGCGGAGCATATGTGCATGACTATGCGCGGGATAAAAAAGCCCGGAAGCCGCACCGTTACGATTGCTGCAAGGGGCGAGTTTGAGACGGACGAGAAGCTTAAGGACAGATTTTTGATGCTGGTGAAATAAAGGGGCGCGGGAAGCAGGCATGAGGGGCTGGAAAGCAGTGAGCTTGCACGGCGCGTAAATTGATTTTCAGTTGCGAACGGCCGAAAATTGATTTTGATAAGAAGGTACTGGAAGCGGCCCTGCGGAACTGATAAATAGCAAGCCTGTGGGAATAAAATTATGAAAATTGGAAAGCGGAAATTCGACACAAAAAATCACACATATATTATGGGAATCCTGAACGTGACGCCCGATTCCTTTTCAGACGGCGGCAGCTTTACTCGTCTCGACGACGCTCTCTATCGCGTGGAGGAGATGCTAAGCGAGGGGATGGATATTTTGGATATTGGAGGGGAATCCACCAGACCGGGATATGTTCCCATTTCGGAAGCGGAGGAGGCGGAAAGGGTATTGCCGGTGATTGAGGCGGTGAAACGCCGTTTTGACGTGCCGGTGTCGCTGGATACTTATAAGGGACAGATGGCAAGGGAAGGAATTTTGGCCGGGGCGGATATGATAAACGATATCTGGGGCCTGAAATACGACGGAAAGATGGCGGAGGCGCTTGCAGAGCTTCAAAGGCCCTGCGTGCTGATGCACAATCGAAAAGAAGCCGTCTACCGGAATTTGATGGAAGATGTAGCAGAAGATTTAAAAGAGAGCCTTTCTATTGCGGAAAAGGCCGGAATAAAGAAAGACAAAATCATTTTGGATGCGGGAATCGGCTTTGGAAAAACCTACGAGCAAAATCTTCAAATGCTTTCTTCTTTAAAAAAATTGTCGGCTTTAGGTTATCCCATGCTGCTTGGAGCCAGTCGGAAGTCCGTGATTGGTCTGACTTTAGATTTGCCGGTGACGGAGCGGCTTGAGGGAACCATTGTCACCACAGTTTTCGGAGTACTGTTCGGATGCGCTTTCGTGCGGGTGCATGATATCAAGGAAAATGCGCGCGCGGTGAAGATGGCGGAGGCAATTTTAAATGCTACGGATACCGGGGAGGAAATGTGAAAAATCAGCTTGATAGCTGATTTTATCACACAGCAATTTATGCCGAGCGACACAAATTGCATTGATAGCAGACGCAAATTTGAGATTTGCGTCATTTCGTCGCGTAAACGCTCCGGAATGGGGACAATATGAAAAATTAGCTGATAAATGGAGGATAGGATGGATCAGATAAAAATAAAAAATCTTGAGGTGTATGCCGGGCATGGCGTTCACCGGGAGGAAAACAGAAGCGGGCAGTTGTTTGTGGCGGACGTTACCCTGCACACGGATTTAAGGGAAGCGGGCTTGACGGATAAGCTTGCATTGTCCACCCATTACGGCGAGGTGAGCCGGTTTATCAATCGTTTTCTGCGGGAGCATACCTATCGGCTGATTGAGGCCGCCGCCGAGCATTTGGCAAAGGAGCTGCTCCTTGCGTTTCCGCGGGTGGAAAAGCTCACTTTGGAACTAAAAAAGCCGGAAGCTCCTATAGGGCTGCCCTTTTCCTATGTGTCCGTGAAAATAGAGCGGGGCTGGAAGCAGGCGTATCTTGGTATTGGCTCCAATATGGGAGATAAACAGGCGTTTTTGGATTTTGGATTGCAGGAGATAAAAAACTGCCGGGAGATGAAAGAGGTAAAGAGCTCTAATATCATCACAACGGCGCCTTACGGCGGCGTGGAGCAGGAGGATTTTTTAAACGGGGCAATTGGGTTTAAGACGCTGCTGCCGCCCTATGAGCTGCTTGCTTTTTTGCAGGAGATAGAAAAAAAGGCAGGGCGGGAGCGCAAGGTGCGCTGGGGGCCGCGGACGCTGGACTTGGATATTTTATTTTATGAGGATTTTGTGTCGGATAATGAAAAGCTTACCGTTCCCCACCCGGATATGGAAAACCGCAAATTTGTGCTGGAGCCTTTGATGGAGCTTTGCCCCGGATACGTGAATCCGGTGAACGGGAAAAGCGTGCGGGAGATGTTGCGAGAACTTGAAAATAGATAGAAAAATAAGAAAATACATTTGTAAATGATTTATTTTTAAGAAAAAGTCATTTGAAAGTGATTTTTTCTTGAAAATA
>JAMPGS010000168.1 GCA_023663815.1 Clostridium sp. | reverse complement strand
TGGGTGAGGACGGCAAGCTGGCCGGGCTGGCAGAGCAGCTGGAGGCATTGAAAAAGTCCGACGGCTATCTGTTTGAGGCAGAGCCCGGGCAGCAGTTTGCGGGCTTTCAGCCGGGGGCTTCCGCCGGTGTGCCCGATGCTGCTGCGGCAGGTTATGAAAGCCGCCTGGCGGACGCCCGCAAGAACAATAACCAGCTGGAGGTTATCAAGGTTAAGCAGGAAGCCGCCGCGGCGGGCGTTGTTCTGATGTAATTAATAATAAAAGAAAGGTTAAATAAGGTGATAAAATGGCAGAAGTAACAGGTATTGGCACAAGCTGGAATTTGCCCAACTATGCGGGAGAGCTTTTCACGGCGGATCCCACCCAGACCCCGCTGCTTTCGATGATTGGCGGGCTGACCGGGGGCAGGCAGACGGATAATTTTGAGTTCCCCACGGCGGTTTTGTATGATTTTCCCGAGGCGGAGCAGCCGGAGATTTCCGAAAGCGCTTCGGCCACGGCCCCGGCGGCAAGCCATATTGCCCGGCAGCAGGAAAAGAATGTGGTGCAAATTCATCAGGAGGTTATTGATTTGACCTATGCCAAGCAGAGCAACAGTGGCCGGATGTCTGGGCTGAACACGGCGGGTCAGGGGCCCAGTCCGGCGGATGAAAAGGCCTGGCAGATCCAGCAAAAGCTGATTAAGATTGCCCGTGATGTGGAGTTTTCCTTTATCCAGGGCAGCTATCAGCTGTCTACGGCGGCCAATGTGGCTAACAAGACCCGGGGGATGCTGGAGCTTTGCACCTCTGACGCGGGGACTTCTATTGCGGCGGCTGGGGCTCCTCTGAGCAAGGAGCTGCTGGACCAGCTTTTCCGGGAGATGGCGGATAAGGGAGCCTATTTCGGCAAAATGGTGATGTTCTGCGGCGCATACCAGAAGCAGCAGATTACCAACATTTACGCCGACCAGTTTAAGGCGACCATGCAGACTACTCAGAATGTGGGCGGTATGAATATTACGGAGCTGGAAACGGACTTTTTCAAAATGGGCGTGGTTTGGAACCGTTTTATGCCGGCGGACAGCCTGCTGGTTGCAGATGTGGCGCATATTGCTCCTGTGTTTCAGGCGGTGCCGGGTAAGGGCGTGCTGTTTCAGGAGGATTTGGCCAAGGTGGGCGCTTCGGATAAAATCCAGATTTACGGCCAGATTGGTTTGGCTCACGGCCCGGCGTTCCTGCACGGCGCTATTTGCGGCCTGAAAACCGCTGCGAGCACTGGGGCGCAGGCGGCTAAAAAATAAAGGCGGCGATTAAATGCTGGAAATGCTAAAAGAACGTCTAAATAGTCTGGGCTATGAGGTGCAGGAGGCGGACGGTGCATTGTTGGCCTTTGTTCTGCAAAAGGTGGAAAACACTATCAGGAACGATTGCAATGTGGCCGGGGTGCCGGAGGGGCTGCGGCGGGTTGCGGTGGATATGGCGGCGGGGGAATTTCTGCTGGCCAAGAAAACCTTTGCGCCGGAGGCTTTGGCGGGGTTGGATTTGGAAGCGGCGGTTAAGCAGATACAGGCGGGGGACACCAATGTGGTGTTTGCGACTGGGGAGGGTAGTTTGACTGCTGAGCAGCGTTTGAACGGTTTGATTAATTATCTGCTGACCTATGGGCGCAGTGAGTTTTCTTGTTATCGTAAAGTTAGGTGGTGATGAGATGAGTTTGGCAAAAGCGCAAAAGGCAGCCAGAAAAGCCATTGAAAGCGGTTATACCGGCGTTTGTACGGTTATTGAGCGGCGGAACGTGCGCGACGAAAACAGCAAAATCACTTATCAAGCTGATGTGGCGGTGTTGGAAAATCGACCCTGCAAATTAAGCTTTGAGAAAACCGCTGCAACCGGTCAGACGGATACCGCGGCGGCAGTGGCGCAAGGTGTTAAGCTGTTTATTGCGCCGGAGGTGGAAATTAAGCCGGGCAGTAAAATCGTTGTTGAGCAGAACGGCAGGCGCGGCGAGTATGCGGCCAGCGGCCAACCAGCGGTTTATGCTTCGCACCAGGAGATTGTGCTGGAAATGTTTGCGGGGTGGGCGTAATGCGTTGGGGTAGCGCGGATTTTCGGCAGCTGCAAGAGCTGGAACGCAAAATTGATAAGCTGGAACGGGCGGATTTTGCTAAATTTTGCCGGGAGGCGGCCAAGGAGCTGGCGCAAAGGCTTCTTGCTAAGGTGGTTAAACGAACTCCGGTGGGCGATTATTCAGGCGACGCCTATGTTTGTGAAACCGGGCAGTCGCATCAAGGGCGGTATGTACCGGGCAAGGTTGGCGGCACTCTGCGTCGGGGCTGGACAGTTGGCGAGGTGGAGAAAGAGAGCGACGAATATCGAGTGGAAATTATAAACCCGGTGGAGTATGCGCCCTATGTGGAATACGGCCACCGCACCGCCAACGGCAAAGGCTGGGTGAACGGGCATTTTATGCTGACTATTTCCGTGCAGGAGGTGGAAAACTTGATGCCGGCGCTGTTGGAAAAGCGGCTTTATGAACTGCTGAAAGGGTTGTTTTAATGTTGATTGGGGCGAACGAGATTATCAAGGGCGTGGCACGGCAGCTAAACGCGGCCTTTGGCGAGGGCTATACCATATATCAGAATAGGGTGCGGCAGGGCTTGCAAGAGCCTTGCTTTTTTATTGGCGTTTTGCAGCCGGAAGAGCAGCCGCTTTTAGGCAGCCGGGCGCTGCGCCGTAATCCGCTGGTTATCCAGTACTTTCCGCGAGTCGACGGCGATAACGCTGAAATGCTGGAGGCGGCGGGAAAAATGCTGGATGGTCTGCGTTTTATCCGCTTGCTGAACGGCGATTTGCTGTTGGGCCGCAAAATGCGTTATGAAATTGTCGAGGGCATTTTGCACTTTTTCGTCAATTACGATTTGACGGTTTGGCGGCCGGAGCAGCGGGGGAAAATGGAAGATTTGGCCATTAAAAATGGCATAAAAGAATAGAAAGGGTGATTTTTATGGCTTTGGGCGGCGGCACTTTTTTGGTGCAAAATAAGGTTTTGCCCGGCGCATATATGAACTTTGTATCGGTGGCGCAGGCCAGCGCAACCTTGTCCGATAGGGGTGTGGCCACGTTGCCGCTGGTTCTGGATTGGGGCGAGGAAAACCGAATGTTTACGGTGGAATTGAACGAGTTTTTGAAAGATAGTCAAAAGCTTTTCGGCTATGCCTATACGGCGGCGGAGCTTGCGCCTCTGCGGGAGGTGTTTAAGCACGCCAAGACAGTGCATTTTTTCCGGCTGAATTTGGGCGGCAAAAAGGCGGCGAACCAATGGGCGCAGGCTAAATATCCCGGCTTGCGGGGCAATGCTCTGCGCTTGGTGATTACGGAGAATGAGAACAGTACGGAGGATGAGCCCTTATTTGACGTGGCAACCTATCTGGAGGCGGCGCAGGTGGATTTGCAGCAGAGGATTGCCACAGCAGCGGATTTGCAGCCGAACCCTTACTTGGATTGGCTGCCGGAGGCGGAGCTGGCCCTGACGGCTGGCGCACCCTTGACCGGCGGCGAAAACGGCGCTGTGGAAGACACGGCTTATCAGACCTATCTGGACCAGGCGGAAACCTACAGCTATAACGCTATGGGTTGCCTGACTGCGAACAAGCTGGTTAAGGAGCTGTTTGCGGCCTACACCCGGCGTATGAGGGACGATTGTGGCAAGAATTTTCAGCTGGTGCTGTTTAACTACCTGGCGGATTATGAGGGAGTTATCAGCGTTAAAAACGGTTTGAGCGATAATAAGGATAATCCGGCTTTGGTGGCTTGGGTTACCGGCGTGGCTGCCGGAACGGATGTTAATAAATCGGCGACGAATATGACCTATGACGGGGAATATGCCATTGATACCGAATATACCCAAACCCAGCTGGAAATTGGCATTAAAGAGGGCAGCTGGATGTTTCATAAGGTGGACGGTCATCCGGTGGTTTTGTCGGATATTAACACCTTTGTTTCGGTTACCGACGAGAAATCGGCGGATTTTTCCAGCAACCAGACTATGCGTGTGCTGGATCAGATTGCTAATGACATTGCCCTGCTTTTTGCGCAGAAATATCTGGGCAAAGTTCCCAACGACGCAGCGGGGCGTATCAGCCTTTGGAATGATATTGTCAAACATCATCAGGAGTTGCAGACCATTCGTGCGATTGAAAATTTCAGTCCGGAGAATGTGCAGGTGGAGCGGGGCGACAGCAAAAAGGCGGTGCTGGTAACGGATTATGTTACGCCGGTAAATGCTATGGAGCAGTTGTATATGACGGTTTATGTAGAATAGGAGGGATTTTATGGCAAACACAATGCACGCCAAAGACGCCGTTTCGGCCAGTCTGGCGGAATGTTTTATCACCATTGAGGGTAACCGTTACAATTTTATGCAGGCTATCAATTTGGAAGCCAGCTTTGCCAAGAAGAAAACCGAGGTGCCGATTTTGGGGCGCACCGGCAAGGGCAACAAATCTTCCGGTTGGAGCGGTTCGGGCAAGGCTACTTTCCATTATAGCAGCTCCATTTTTCGGCAGTTGATGAAACGCTATAAGGACACCGGCGAGGATATTTATTTTGACATCCAAGTAACGAATGAAGACCCGACTTCTGCCGTTGGCCGCCAGACGGTGATTTTGAAGGACTGTAATCTGGACGGCGGTATTTTGACCAAATTTGACGCGGATGCGGAATATTTGGACGAAGAATTGAATTTTACTTTTGAAGATTTTGAGATGCCGGAAACATTTAATAATCTGGCCGGTATGCTGTAAAAATAGGAGGGTTTATAATGAGTTTATCTGCTTTTTTGGCTGAAAATGCTTTGCCGATGGAGAATGTACGCTTTATAGTTTCCGATCGGTTTGTGGCAAACGGCGAACCGCTGGAATGGGAAATCAAGGTTATTACCAGCGCAGAGGACGAAGCGCTGCGCAAGGCCAGCTGGCAGCGTAATCCTGTGCCGGGCAGGCGCGGCCAATATCAGCGCGAAATTGACAATGATAAATATTTGGGCAAGCTGGCGGCGGCCTGCACGGTGTTCCCCAATTTGAACGATAAACAGCTGCAAGAGAGTTATCATGTGATGAGCGCGGAGCAACTTTTGAAAACCATGCTGACCCCGGGCGAGTATATTGATTATGTGCTGAAAGTGCAGGAGGTCAACGGCTTTGATGTGGCCTTGCAGGACGAGGTTGACGAAGCAAAAAACT
>JAMPGS010000167.1 GCA_023663815.1 Clostridium sp. | reverse complement strand
AATGACACTCTGTTTGTCATGCAGTTTTCAAGGTGCTAAGAACTAAATTTCAGTTCTTTTATATCTGAAATGCCTTTCAGCAGTTCATTCAAAAAATTTCATTTTAGGTCTTGACTTTTAATAGTTAGTCTCAAAAGTAGTATAACATACTTTTGAGGTTAATTTTTTGAATTTTCGTTCACAATTTATTCACTCATTCAAAAACCCTGAGGGCGTTCCTATGTATATTTATCGTGCATGGATTACCCGTAATGGAGTGAGGATATACGCCAAAGATTACGGAAAAAAAGCATTTCGCTTTTGGGTATCAAAATAAACTGAAACAACTAATAATGGTGCATTAGTCAGCTTTGCACCTTTTCAAAACATGGAGGTGTTTTATGGCTAAAACAAAATCTAGCAGTCATGGAAAGCAACAAAAGAAAATTGTTACTGTAAACGGGTATAGGCGGGCTGATGGAGTTAGGGTTAAACCGCATAGACGGTCTACTCCAAATTAGTAATCTATACAAAATAGCACCAGGAAATCTTCTTGGTGCTGTTTTTATCTTATTTACGGTCATCCTTCGGTAGCTTCATAATGTGTTCTAATAGACAGAATATATTTTCATGTCCCGATAATTAGAGCATAGAAGTTCATCAACAGTATCTCGTATAACGAGAGTTTTGTTTACCCATTCCCAAATTACAAAATATCGGTTAATTTTAAAGCAAACAATAGTATCTTCAGCCTAACCTGTAGAAAAGGTAAAGAGTGGCTATGACTATATAATACGAGGCGATTATTGTCTTACCGAGAGAAATGTTCTATGCCACAGATATTTCTGTGACGCTGTGGATTTGCGGCAATCATAAGAAGCCGAAAACGGTGCGCCGAAATGATACGGTGGTTACGCTCCGCAATCGTGAAAATGAAATTCTTTTTATTGATGCCAGAACCCTTGGCGATGGCAAAGCTAATGATGACGGATATATGCTTTTGACAGATGCGGATAAGGAGAGGATTGCCTCTACTTTGTTTGCATGGCAGTCGCCGGAATGGGAGCAATTATATCACGATGTCCCAGAGTTTTGTTATTCGGCTGCAATGTCGGAGATTCGGGGAAAGAATTATAGCTTATTTCCATCAAAATACATTATGTTTGTTGATAGAGATTTGAGATTGGATTATCAAACGGAAATGCAGAAGGTTCAAGCCGAGATGAAGGACATTATTTGCGAGGAAAAAAAGACGCAAGGTATTCTTCAACAGGCATTTGAAAGGATAGGCTATGGCGTTGACTGAAATGGCAATGGGCGAGTTGATTGAACAGGTGGCATCAACAAATTTCGAGCTGAAATATGGACTAAGTGATGTTCGCGGTATGACAATAACAAAAGAAATCATTCCCACAAAGGCAAATTTACAGGGTACTACACTGGATAGATTTATTGTTGTGAAGCCGCATGAGTTCATATATAATCCAAGGACGCATGGCAAGAAAATAGGGCTTGGATATAATGCTACTGACAATGATTTTATTATTAGTTGGAATAATATAGGTTTCAAAGTAAAAAAATCTGCGAAAGGCCTTATTTCACCTGACTATTTGTATTTGCATTTTAATCGTTCCGAATGGGACAGGGAGGCTTGTTTTAATTCATGGGGAAGTTCGACTGAGGTTTTTTCATGGGAAACATTTTGTGAAATGACGATTGTTCTGCCTCCCTTTGAGGTACAACAAAAGTATGCCGAGATATATTGGGGAGTGAAAGACAATATAGACGCGCTGACCCACGGCATAGAGCAAATGCAAGCCGCCTGTAATATTTATATGGAAAGCCTTCTGAAAACCGTATCTAAACAACCCATTGGAGATTATATTTCTGAGATTGACGAGCGAAATTCCGATGAGCTGTATGGATTGGACAATTTGAGAGGAATTTCTATCGAAAAGAAATTTATAGAGACAAAGGCAAATATGCAGGGAGTGTCTTTGCAACCCTATAAGGTGATTGCGCCGGGGACTTTTTGCTATGTGCCGGTGACGTCGAGAAATGGAGACAAGGTATCTCTTGCGTTAAACGAGAGCACGGACACTTATATCGTGTCCTCCTCGTATGTATCTTTTCGGGTTGTTTGTGAAAAATTGCAGCCACAATATCTTTTTATGTTTTTGCGGAATCCAGACTTTGATAGATTTGCCCGTTTCAATTCATGGGGCAGCGCAAGAGAGACTTTTGCTTTAGAGGATTTGGGACATTTTGAAATTCCAATTCCGAGCATAGAGATTCAGCAAAATATTATCAATATTTTTAACGCCATGAACGAGCGGAGACGGCTTTGTGAACGGTTAGTAAGTTTGCAGAAAAGAATATGCCCGATTTTGATTAAAGGCGCAATCGAAGAAGGAGGCCGGACCTAATGGCAAATTTCAAATATTATGAAAATGACTATGAGCTGGCCGTTCTGGAGCTTTTAGAGCAAGGAGGCTGGGATTATCAGTGCGGATACGATATCCATAGGGCAAATACGGATGTTATTTTGCTGGATGATTTTCGGGAATATTTAAGCCGCCGATACGATTATTTTTCGGACAATGAGATTGGCGCGCTGGTTAGGTATCTTACCGGTTTTTTTAATCAATCTTTATATCGGTCCTTGAAGGAGACTTATAAACGTTTGCTACGCGGATATACGCTGCACAGGGACGACGGCAGCGATATGTTTATTGATTTTTTTGATTTTGACGGCGGCGCGAATGTTTTTAAGGCTGTCAATCAGTATGAGTTTCAAGAATACAAAAATCGCAGGCCGGATATTATTTTGTTTGTAAATGGAATCCCTGTATCTGTTTTTGAACTGAAAAATCCTGCCGACGAGACGGTATCTATTGCGGATGCCTATGAGCAGACCCATATCCGGTATGCGCAGGATATCCCGTCGCTGATGAAATTTGACCTGATTAACGTCGTTAGCGATGGGGCCAACACTCGGTATGGCTCCTTGTTTAGCGATTATGAATTCTATTTCCGCGAGCAACGAGCCAAGTGGCTGCTTGCAGACATTTGGCGACTGCCGCGAGGGTCAAATACCCCGTTGCTTGCGACAGAGTTTTGAATTCAAATGGAATTCCACTAACGGCGAGGATTATAGCAATGCCGACGGTATCGAAGGCCTTCGCGTTATGATAAAGGGCCTTTTTTGCCACAAAACATTGCTGGACATACTGAAAAGCTATATTTATATTCCTGATAACAGCGATAGTAATACGGTTATCCTGCCCAAATATTACCAGTATTATGGAGCGGAAAAACTTTATGCAAATATCCTGCGGAGTATGAAAAAGGCAGCGGAAAGGGCGGCACTTATTGGGGAGCAACCGGCTGCGGCAAATCATACATTATGTTGTTCCTTTCTAAAAGGCTGACGACGTCGGAGGAGCTGCACAAGCCGACCATCGTGCTTTTGACCGATAGAAACGACCTTGACGAGCAGCTTTCCAGCGATTTTGAAAACGCTAAGGAGTTTTTGATTGACGAAAATTCTTTGAGCATTAGAAACAGGGCAATACTTAAGGAAAAGCTTGCCAATGTGGAAAGCGGCGGCGTTTACCTTATGACGATCCAAAAGTTCTCGGAGGATATCAGCCTTTTGAGCGGCAGGCGCAATATTATCTGTATTTCAGACGAAGCCCACAGAACGCAGACGAACACGGAGGCAAAGTACATTGTTTCCAAGAGCGACGCTAAAAAGACATACGGTTTTGCCAAGTACTTAAGAGATTCCTTTCCCAACGCAACCTATGTTGGATTTACGGGTACGCCGGTGGATGCAACCCTGCGGGTGTTTGGCGGCATCGTTGTGAAATATACCATGAAGCAGTCTATGGACGACGGCTCCACAGTGAAGATTGCCCGCCTTCCCGGCCCAAGGGAGGTGCAGCTTGATGAAAAAATGGCTGCGGCCTGCGATGAATATTATCGTTTGCAGATGGAAGCCGGTGCGAATGAATATCAGGTTGAGCAGTCCAAGAAGGAAATGACCCGTATTAAGGTGATTCTTGGCAACCCGGATAGGCTTGATATTGTGGTAAAGCACTTTATTTGGCATTATGAAAAAAGATGCGAGGAACACGCGACGGTCAACGGAAAAGCCATGTTTGTCTGCTTTGACCGCAAAATCGCGTTTGAGGTTTATGAACGGATAAAAGCGGCGCGGCCTGAGTGGGTTGTGCCTCGCAAGTGCGCCCCGGAGTATGACGGGACGCAGCTTGACCGGGAGACGATAGAAATTGAAAAGGTCAAGCTTATTTGTACGAACGGTAAAAACGACCTGAAGGAGCTTTCCGATTTGATTGGCGATTCAAAGGACAGAAAGCGTTATGCGAAGGCCTTTAAAGATAAAAAGTCAAATTTTAAAATTGCTATCGTCGTCGATATGTGGATAACGGGCTTTGACGTTCCTTCATTGGATACGATGTACCTTGACAAGCCGGTGGAAGCGCACAATTTAATTCAAACGATTTCCCGTGTAAATCGTGTGTTTAAGGGCAAAGAGGAAGGCCTGATTGCAGATTATATCGGATTGGAAGGCGCCATTATGGCGGCTATGAAACTATATAATGGCGATATCCGCCCGATAAACGGGGCAGATGCGTCGCTGGTTATTTTCAAGGATTTTCTCGACAGGATAATTCAGTTGATGCACGGTTTTGATTACAGCAGCTTTTTTGATGCTTCCATCACGCCGTTAGAGCGGTTAAACGTTATCCAAAAAGGCGTGGAGTTTGTACTTGCCGAAAAGAAGCGGAAGGATAATTTTATGGGCTTTACGCAGAGAGCGAAAAAAGCCTTTGACGTTTGTATCGGACATGATGAAATTACCGACGGCGAGGTTGAGAAGCTTCATTATTTTATATGCGTCCGTTCTGTTATTTATAAGATGACGATGGGGGACACGCCCGACGTCACGCTGATGAATCGGAAGGTGGCGGAGCTGGTAAATCGGGCCGTCAGCTCTACTTACAGCGGAAAAGAGCTTAACTTTGACGACCGTTTAACGGACGACGTTCAGATGCTATTTAGCGATGATTTTGTCGATAATTTAAGCGAAGAGCTGGAGCGGATTCATACAGAGCTGAAAAAGGAAAAGCAGTCTTTTGAGGCAATGGGTATTACCTACGATGAAAAAGCGTTTTATGATATTCTTCTGTTTGTGTCAAGTAATCGTTGGCAACTTACCATTCTTTTTTTCTTTATGATATT
>JAMPGS010000166.1 GCA_023663815.1 Clostridium sp. | reverse complement strand
TTTTATCGAGGTGTGGAAAAGCCGGAAATGTCGCTAGCGCTTACGGTGATATCCCTTGGCACAAGGGTATTTCTTGCCTATGTTCTTTCGCCGATACCGGCAATCGGCGTTAGGGGTATCTGGTGGGCGATTCCTATCGGATGGTTTTTGGCGGACACGGCGGGGATTGCATGTATGGGAAAGGTTGGAGGGTACGGGAAAATTCATGATAATTGTGACGAAAGATAATTTTTCTATCGGGCAAATTTGCGAGTCGGGCCAATGTTTTCGGCTGGAAAAATTGGAGGATAGGGAATATTATGGTCTTACTGCCTTTGGGAAATATTTGGAAATCGGGCAGGAGGGAAACAAAATTTCCTTTGACTGTTCGCAGGAAGAGTTTGACGGGCTGTGGAAAAATTACTTTGATTTGGACGGGGACTATGAAAGGATTATAGCTTCCGTCGATAAGGGGGATACTTACCTTGTAAACGCCGCCGCCTTTGGGAGCGGGATTCGGATTTTGCGTCAGGATTTGTGGGAGATGACGGTGTCCTTTATTGTTTCCCAGCAGAATAATATTAAGCGGATTCGGAAGTGTATTCGGCTTTTATGTCAAAAGTACGGGGAGGAAAAAACGTCCCTTTCAGGAAAGGTTTATTATGCTTTTCCCAAAGCGGAGGCCCTTGCGGGGGCTTCCTTGGAGGACTTGTACGCCTGCAATCTGGGATACCGAAGCAGGTACGTTCACGAGACGGCTGTCAGCGTGGCGGCTGGCCGGGTGGATTTGGAGGCGGTAAAGGAGATGGACTACCGGGCGGCAAAGGCGGAGCTTATGAAGCTGTGCGGTGTGGGCGTTAAGGTTGCGGAGTGCATTTGCCTGTTCGCCCTCCACAAGACGGAGGCCTTTCCCGTGGACACGCATATAGGTAAGGTTTTGGCGGCGCGATATCCCTTGGGCTTTCCTTTTGATAAATATAAGGGGTACGAGGGGATTTTGCAGCAATATATTTTTTATTATGATTTGATGAATGGGTGATAGGGAAATGAGACAGTGGGAAAATGAACCGATTCGGAACAAAAGAGAGCTGGAATTTGCGGTATTTTGTATTGAAAATGTAGCGTTGTCTCTTGGCGTCAGTGCGGAAAAGGTATACAGCGCCTTGACAGAGAAAAGCAATATTTTAAATGGATATATTATCCCTTGCTATGATGCGCTTCATTCTCAGGGGAAAGAATATATTGTGGAGGATATTATTGCGCTGATGGAAAGAAAGGGAGTATTTGTATGACGGTATACCATGGCTCTAATATTGAAATTGTCAGACCGGATATAGTACATTCCCGCTCAAGGCTGGATTTTGGAAAAGGATTTTATGTCACGACCCTTTTATCACAGGCGGCAAAGTGGGTGGAGCGTTTTTGCCGGAGCGGTGGCGAGGGAATCATAAATATTTATCAACTGGACGAGGCGGTATGGACGGAGACAAAGGTTCTCCGCTTTGATGATTACTCCGGCGAATGGCTGGATTTTATTACAGCCTGCCGTCAGGGAGACGATACGGAAGAGTTTGATTTGGTTAGCGGTGGCGTGGCAAACGACAGGGTGTTTAATACCTGCGAGTTGTATTTTAAGCAATATATCAGCAAAGAGGCGGCGATTGACAGACTTAGGTATGAAAAGCCAAATCAGCAAATTTGTTTTAAAAATCAGCAAACGATTGAAAAATATCTTCGTTTTGAGGGGAGTGAGCGTAAATGAGAGCGGAACCATTGATTTTGCAAATGAAATATGCGGATATCATTCAGCTTTTTGCAGAGCGGGAAAATATATCTTTGGACGAAGCGTTGTCATTTTTTTACCACTCAGCAACTTACCAGCTTTTAAAGGACGGCGTATCGGACATGCATTGTATGAGCGACGGTTATCTGGCGGAGGAAATAAGTATGGAATATGAAAATCCAATGAATAATTAAAATGTTATTGGAACAAGAATTAATCCTTTACAATATTTTTCCTGTATTTTTGCGGCGAAACACCCATTTCTTTTTTGAAAACAGCAATAAAATAACTTGCGCTTTGAAAACCGCAGGCATTGGCAATCTCATTTATGCTTCTATCCGTTTCAAGCAATAATTGACAGCTTTTTGAAATGCGATAGTTCCGCAAATAAATATTTGGCGTTTGGCCGATAACTTTATTGAATAATTTGCAGCATTTACTCCGGCATACAGCGCCGGAAGAAGCAATATCGTTCACTGAAATATTATCCGCATAGTGTTTATGTATATAGGTCACCATTTTATAAGTATTTTGATTCATAATACTACTGTCGAAGCTTTTATCGTCTTCTTGTATATGGGCGCTTATTTCCGCGCCCATTGCGGCTGCATAAGCAAGCAAATTTAACATATTTTTATTTTCCGCAATCATTTCCCGCTGTATTTTTTTCATCGATTCGATAATACTTTTTTGCCACGCTATCTTAGTGTCCAGCAGAATAAAGTCGCTTGCCTTAGATGTAAATTTACTTTCAAAATATGATTTTACCGCGGGAATATTTTGGTGCAATAAGGCGGGGTGTATGACAACCGCAATAAAAATGCACTCTGATTTTATGTTTGAAAAGCCGTAATGGAGGCGGCTGCTATTGACAAAAACGGCTTTATCGGCGGTCAATTTTACGATTTCCCCATTGATATAAAAATCCATTGTTCCGTCGAGGACAAGAATAAATTCTAAATCCGGGTGCCAATGGCAGGCCGCCGCATATCCGTATCGCGATAAATAATCCTTTTGAACGTAAAGGCGCAAATCCGCAATATTGTAATGCAATTGTTCGGATAAATCAGAAAATACATCCAGCGGCGAGTTCATAGCAGTATTCCTTTCTATAAAATACGATTTTTATATTATTATACTCATAATTAATAAAATGTACAGGGAAAGTCTGATATAATGTAGTTGATTTTAATATTTTGCAGTTTTGATTCTCACGAGCAACGGGTCAAAACCATGCTTGTAAAATTTGTTTTCAGAAAGGAGCAAACAAAATGAAAAATAAAGAACGTAAGGAAAAGGGAATGGTATACTGCTATGATGATCCGGAGCTGTTAGGCGACCAGCATATTTATCAAAACAAAATGATTGAATACAACACAACAATGCCAACCGATACGGCAAAAAAGCAGCGGCTGCTTCAGGAAATTTTTGCAGAAATTGGAAAAGGCTGCACTGTTGAAGCGCCGTTAAATGCAAATTGGGGCTGTAAGCATGTTCATTTAGGCAATGGCGTTTATCTCAATTCAAATGTCACTTTTGTAGACGACGAACACATATACATTGGCGATAATTGCCTGATTGCTCCTAATGTTGTTTTTTCCACGTCAGGACACCCGATTTTGCCAATTCTTCGAGAACATCATTATGTTTACAATCTTCCAATTCATGTGGGTAAAAATGTTTGGATAGGTTCCGGCGCGCAGATTATGCCCGGTATTACGATTGGCGATAATTCTGTAATCGGCGCGGGCAGCGTGGTAACGGGCGACATTCCGGCAAACGTGGTGGCATACGGCGTGCCGTGCCGCGTGATACGTGAAATAGGGGAAAAAGATAGGGAATATTATTATAAGGATAAGAGGTTAGATGTGTGGGAGTAGGAGGGGTTGGAGTAGATTTGAAGGTAGATTTTATTTTTGAGAGCAACGAGCCGAACAGTTGCTTGTGGTGGGGTTTTTGATTAGAACTGTTGAATAGAATATTTAGCTGGTGCGGTAGCTTTTTTTATGCATGAATTTACAAGTAAAATATATCGATAAAGCGATGAACAACCCACATGGCGAGCAGGCAGGGAGAAAAAATTCCCTGCCTTTCCTTTGTACGGCTGCAAAAGTAACGCCATATCAACGGTATTCCTTCATATAATCCCCATGGGCATCAATTAACTCATCGCACATGGCGACAATTTCATCCACGGAAAGCTCCGCCGCGGTGTGAGGGTCTAACAGGGCGGCCTGATAAACGGCTTCTCGTTTTTTGGTTACGGCGGCCTCAATCGTCATCAATTGCACGTTTATATTCGTCATATTCATAGCGGCTAACTGCACCGGCAGACGGCCGATTTTGCAGGGATGGACGCCCATGTTGTCGATAAGGCAGGGAACCTCCACGCAGGCGTCTGCGGGAAGATTGGAAATAAGCCCTTCGTTTAACACATTTCCGCCGATTTTGTAGGGAACATTCGTTATCATAGCTTCCATAATGTAGGAAGCGTATTCCTTGGAACGCTCATGAGTTGCTTTGCCATCCTTTAAAATATCGTTCTTTTCCTTTTCCCATCCGTCTATCTGCTCGATGCAGCGGCGGGGGTATTCGTCCAGAGGAATGTTATATTGTTCAATCAAATCGGGACGGCGGCTTTTAATAAACCATGAATTATACTCCGCATTGTGCTCGCTGGATTCCGTGCAGTAATAGCCAAGGCGGCGGATGTACTCATAGCGCACCATGTCCTTGTGCTTTTCAGTAAGATTCTTTTCCAGCGCGCGTTTTTTGATTTCAGGGTAAAGGTCGTTGCCGTCCTTATCATAAATTTCCAAAAGCCAAGCCATATGGTTAATGCCGGCGATGACTTCCCGCCTTCCCTCCAAAACATTTTCCATATCAAGGGCTTTTAGGAGCTGCTCGGAGCAGACCTGTACGCTGTGGCAGAGACCTACCGTTTTGATATTGGTATACCGCTGCATATACCCGGAAAGCATTGCCATGGGATTGGTATAATTTAAAAGCCATGCGCCAGGGCAGACGGCGTTCATATCCTCGGCAAAATCCTGAAGCACCGGGATGGTGCGGAGGGCGCGCATGATGCCTCCGATTCCCAAAGTATCCCCAATGGTCTGTCTCAAGCCGTATTTTTTTGGAATTTCAAAATCCGTGATGGTGCAAGGGTCGTATCCGCCCACTTGAATGGCGTTGACGACAAAGTCGGCTCCCCTAAGTGCTTCCTTGCGGTTTTCCGCGCCTAAATAGGTTTTGATGGCGGCTTTACCCGCATTGGCATTTTTGTTGATTGCGCTGAGAATCATCTCCGATTCTTCAAGGCGTTTTTTATCAATGTCGTAAAGCGCAATTTCGCTGTCGCCAAGAGCAGGGGTACACATGCAGTCCCCTAATACGTTTCTGGCAAATACGGTGCTGCCAGCTCCCATAAAAGTAATTTTCGGCATTTTTTTCCTCCGTTTGAAAATAAAAGTTATTTTTATTATAAAGGATTGTCTTAAAATTTCGCTAGGCATTTTGTTTGGAAAAAGAGTGTAAATGTTGGGTGTTCGCATCAAAGCAGCGATAGAATATT
>JAMPGS010000165.1 GCA_023663815.1 Clostridium sp. | reverse complement strand
AAAAGCTCCTGCCTTTTCCGGCGCACCTCGTTTACCAGAAGACCGCTTCCAATCTCGTCATAGAGATAATCCTCCTCGGCATATTCGGTAGACATGGAAACGCCGCCGTCCTCCTCAAAGACAATGGTAAAAACGCCGCCCACCTCCTCGGTAAAAAGCACGCAGATAATGTGCAGCTCGTCCTTGATGGATTCCGGCAGGCCCGCAAATTTCTCGTTAAAATAATATTTTTTTTCGTAGGCGTTGGCCCCGCAGAGCACAACCTTTTCCGGCTTTTCGGTCTCCTTGCTCATACAAATCCTCCCGCGCCTTACCCTTACAGCGTCGCCGCCATCACGGCCTTGATGGTGTGCATCCTGTTTTCCGCTTCCTCAAACACTACCGAGGCAGGCGATTCAAAGACCTCGTCGGTGACCTCCATTTCACTGATTCCGAAACGTTCTCCCATTTCCTTCCCAATCTTTGTTTTCAAATCATGGAAAGCGGGCAGGCAATGCATGAAAATTACTCCCTCTCCGGCGTTTTCCATCACCTTTTTGTTGACCTGATAGGGGCCCAGCTCCCTAATCCGCTCCTCCCAGACATTCTCCGGTTCGCCCATGGACACCCACACGTCCGTATAAATAACGTCGGCGTCCCTTGTGCCCTCGTTTACGTCCTCCGTAAGCCTAATGGAACCCCCCGTCTTTTCCGCAATGGCCCTGCACTGTTCCACAAGGGCCTTGCCTGGAAAATACTTTGCGGTGGTGCAGGCCGTGAAGTTCATTCCCAGCTTTGCGCAAACCACCATCAAAGAATTGCCCATATTGTAGCGGGCGTCGCCCATATAGGTCAGCTTTACGCCCTTGATACGTCCTAACTTTTCCCGGATAGTGAGCGCGTCCGCCAGCACTTGGGTAGGATGAAATTCGTTCGTCAAGCCGTTCCAAACGGGAACGCCGGAATATTTTGCCAGCTCCTCCACGATTTCCTGCTCGAATCCCCGATACTCGATTCCATCATAAATTCTGCCAAGCACCCGCGCCGTGTCGGCAATGCTTTCTTTTTTTCCAATCTGGGAGCCCGAAGGGTCCAAATAAGTGGTTCCCATTCCCAAATCATGGGCCGCCACCTCGAAGGAGCAGCGGGTTCTGGTGCTGGTCTTTTCAAAAATCAGCGCAACGTTCTTTCCCTCGTGCAAATCCTTCGTCAAAATTCCTTTTTTCTTCTTCTCTTTAAACTCCGCCGCCAAATCCACCAGATACAAAATCTCCTCCGGCGTAAAATCAAGGAGCTTTAAAAAGCTTCTTCCTTTTAAGTCCATTGCTTTATCTCCGTATATTATTTATCACTCATCAGTTCTTTTAAGGAGGAGGCAAGCCCCGCAATCCCCTGAATCTCGGAGGGAATAATAATCTTCGTTGCCTTCCCGTCCGCCGCTTTTTCAAAGGCCTCCAAACTCTTAAGCCGCAGTACCGACTCGTCCGCCCCGGCCTCCCGCAGCATCCTGATACCGTCCGCCGTCGCCTGCTGTACCTTGAGGATAGCCTCCGCCTCGCCTTCCGCCTCGCGTATCATTTTTTCCTTCTGCGCTTCCGCCCGGAGAATTGCGGACTGCTTTTCCGCCTCCGCTTCCAAAATCGCCGCCGCCTTTTTACCCTCGGCAACCGTCACATTGGCTTTCTTTTCGCCCTCCGCGCGGGTAACGGCCTCTCTTCTCTCGCGCTCCGCCTTCATCTGACGTTCCATGGCGTTCTGAATCTCGGCGGGAGGAATGATATTTTTCAGCTCCACCCTGTTCACCTTGATGCCCCAAGGGTCGGTGGCCTCGTCCAAGGACGCGCGCATCTTGGTGTTGATGGTTTCTCTGGAAGTCAGCGTCTGGTCCAGCTCCAAATCACCGATGATGTTACGGAGCGTAGTCGCCGTCAGATTTTCAATTGCCATGATGGGATTTTCCACGCCGTAGGCAAACATTTTCGGGTCGGTAATCTGGAAAAACACAACCGTATCGATTCTCATGGTTACGTTGTCCTTGGTGATTACCGGCTGGGGCGCAAAGTCCACAACCTGCTCCTTCAAATTAATTTTTTTCGCCACCTTGTCGAGAATGGGCATCTTAAAGTGCAGTCCCACCGACCACGTGCCCTGATAAGCGCCCAGCCTTTCCACCACGTAGGCGTAGGCCTGCGGCACAATTTTAATGCAGGAGGCCAAAGCCAAAAGTATCACAATAAAAAGCACCAGTAAAATCCATTCCATAATGTTCCCTCTTCTTTCCGGGTTTCCCCTTTAACTATTTTTTTCCTCCACCATCAATTTTACCCCGCTGATGGCGCGGATAATCACAACGCTCCCCACGGGCAGCGTAACGCCCTCCTTGACGGTTCTTGCGCTCCACTCCTGACCGCCCACGCTGACCTGACCGATTCCCTGCAGGTTGTCAATCTCGCTGATTACAATAGCCTGTTTTCCCACAAGGCTTTCCGCGTTAGTTTTCACCCTGTCCTTATTAAAATATTTCACAGCAATCGGCCGGGTAAAATATAACAGCACCAGCGACACCGCCGCAAACAAAACCGCCTGCAGCCACAAAGGCGCTCCCACAGCCGCGCCGACTGCGGCGATTAACGCGCCTCCCGCAAACCAAATGGTTGCAAGTCCCATTGTGACGATTTCAATAACAATGCAGGCTACAAAAATAATAAGCCAAATGGTTGTAAAATTCATCCCGTCCTCCCTATCTTATGCTTCGGCCCTTCCAGCTCATTTCCCTATAGAACCATTTTTCAATCCTATATGGATGCGCCATTCCGCGCTCAAAAATTGCCCTTGCGCTGCGCAGGCCTCGCCGTTTTTTTAGCTCCGCAAATGCTTTAACTCATAAATATCCTCTAAATTATTCTACTACAGAAAACAAAAGTAGGCAACCAAAAACGGCTGCCTACAAAATTTGCTAAAAATGTTCCAAAAATTTACTTTTGCTGTCCAAATTTACTTTTTGGCTTACCAGAATACATGGCCTCCCAGCACATACCCCTCTCTGGAGCCTGCGCGCCTGAAATGGGTGGCTCCGCCTACAGAGGTCTCGCCGTTGATAGCCGCCTGCGCCGCCTGCAGGCACGCGTCGGGAACATTCCCCGCGTACACTCTCGCCACTTTTCCGGTGATGGCCGGTGTAAACTGGCCGGAAGCGTAAATAACGGAGTGAATGGTGTTCGGGTACGCGCCGCTCTTCACACGGTTCATAACCACCGCGCCCACGCCAAGCATCCCCTCGTAGGACTGATTCCCAGCCTCGCAGTAGATAAGCGCCCCAAGAAGCCTCACCTCGTCGGCGTCCGCCGCCACAGCTCCCCGGTTGGCCTTGCGGGCTTCCTCCTCCGCTTTCTTGCGCCGTTCTTCCTCCTCCCGCTCTCTGGCCCTTATGACCTCTATAGTCTCTCCCTCGTCGATGTGGAACCGCATATTAATATACTCGGAATTTACATAGCCAATCTCGTCGTTAAAATCCACGCTTATCCAGCCGTCCTCAACGATTTCGATAAATTCCACCGAATCCTCATAGGCCAAAAGCCCGTATACCTCGGCGTTCTCGTCGGGTTCCATGCGCACCCTGACCGCATCCACGTCCAGCGTCACAATCCAGTTGCCCACGTCCTCCGCCATCTCCTTGGCCTCCTCGCCAAATAAGAGATACTCGTCTTTGGCCCAGCCAATCACATTGCCGGATTTTAGCTTCGTCCAGCCGTCTTTGCGCTCCAAAATGGTGCCTCCGCAGTCCTTGTAGAGAACGCCCACCTTTTCAGAATCCTCGTCGGCCTGTCCCCGGACGTTCAAGGTGTTCTGCACGTTTGCCATGGTCAGCTCATGCTCCATCCGTTCCTTTTCAGCCTCAAACTTTTCATCGATATCCAGCGTCTTTTCCTCTTCCTCCTCCACGGTTTCTATGCTGAGCGCGCTGGGGTCTAACACCTCCGCAACGCCGACGCTTAAAAAATCATAGCCTTCCTTATTACTTGCCTGAGCGGTTATTGTTGTTGTCATAAAGAAAAAAACTGCCGCCAGCAATAACTTCCTCGGTTTCATTCCACTACCTCCTGATACTCTGTATGATTATATATAAAATGAAAATTTTATTTCCGCGAAGTCCCTAATTTACATATATGAAAACAAATTAACATTTATTACAGAATTATTACAATCAGTGGAACTTTATATTAACAAATTAACCCAATTCTGTCAAGTTTTTAACTAAAAAAATGGCGGCCAACAGCTTTTTCTTCCATAATTCACCACATTTATTACGATTTTTTTACATTCCGCGCCTTTGAAACGGGCAGAAAAAGTTTTTCTTCCTACTCGCGCAGGCTGCCTGCGTCAAACTTTGCATGTCTCCTTCCGCGCCTCCATGCATAGAGCAGAAGGGCCGCCGACACGGCGGCGTTCAAGGATTCAAGCTTTCCCTCCATGGGAATTTTCAGCCATATGTCCGCCTGCCTCGCCGTTTCCAGCCGCAGGCCGTTCCCCTCGTTTCCTATTAGAAATGCGCTTCCGCCCTCATAAGCAATCTCGTCAAAATACTGCCTGCCCTGCAAGTGCGCCGCATATACGGTGATTTTATGCTCCTTTAAAAATGCAATCGCCTCCGCAAGCTCCTCCACGTACAAAAACGGCACCCGGTACAGGGAGCCCATGGTCGCGCGGATGGTCTTGGGGTTATAGATATCCGCCGTCCCCCTGCTCATGATAACGGCGTCCGCTCCGGCCCCCTCGCTTGTCCGCAGCATCGTCCCAAGGTTGCCGGGGTCCTGAATATCCTCCAAAAGCAAAAACAACGGCGGCCTTCCCCCTTTTTTCCATCTCTCCAACGCCCTGTCCGTTATTTCTTTCAGAGAATAGGAGCACTGTTCCATCACAAACAAAATCCCCTGCGGTGTTTGGGTGTCGGAGGCCTTCCTCAAAACCTCCTCCGAGACCTGCTCCACGTAAATCCCCTTTTCCCTGCAGGCAAGAAGCCTTTCCCATACGGGAGCGTTACGCGGGTTTTCCAACTGTTTCCACAGTGAAACGCTTACATAGATTTCTCTCAGCCCCTCAAGGGGGGCTTCGGCAAACATTTTTATTCCCTCCGCCACAAAAAGCTTTTCCTGATTCCGCGCCTTGCTTTTTTCGCGGAGCTGGACCAAATGTTTAATTTTTTTGTTGGATACGCTCTCAATCATTTTATTTCCTTCGCCGCACGCGCAGAACGCCGGTAAATACCGGCGTTCGTCTCATCTGCATATTTTTATTGTGATAACAGCTTGCTCACCTGATACTGGTACTCAGGAATACTCTTCTGCATATTCAAGGCTTCCTCGATATCAAAA
>JAMPGS010000164.1 GCA_023663815.1 Clostridium sp. | reverse complement strand
TCGGTGTGCGAATGCCACCGTTGGTAGAGCACTCGGCTGTTAACCGAGTTGTTGTAGGTTCGAGCCCTAATCGGGGAGCGGATAGCTCCATAGATGGAGCGAGGTAAAGGCCCGTAAGCATTAATGTTTACGGGCTTTTTGTATAGTAAAGGCGGGAGAAAAGATTTTGGAGTATGAGGTTTTCATTTCCCAAACGCAACATAGATAGCGGAGAGCAAAAAAAGTTAAAGTATTTTCACAACCTCTTTTATTGTCCATAAAAATAGATTATAATGATTTTAAGATAAAGGAGGCTGTGTTTCATGAATACGACGAAGCGGACATGGCAAAATGTAGCGTACATATTGCTTTTACTGGCAGCAATTTCTTTGCTGTTTCGATGGTACTCTGTTTCAAATAAGCGGCAGATTGAGGAGCGTAATTTGAATTATGCTATGGATTCTGCCCGTCAGACCACGCTGGGCATCAGCAACGAGTTTACCAATGCCGGGCGGCGGGTGCGCAATTACGCCTATTTCCTCAGTGTGGGGCTTAAGGGGTCTGAAATTAATGCGGATATGTTAAAGGAGCTGGAAAGCAATGTGGATTTTGATTCCATGCGCTTTATCAATGCGGAGGGCGTCAATTTAACCTCCGACGGAACGACGGCTGACAGCGCGGACCGGGATTACTTTGAGGCCGGGATGAGCGGGGAGAGCGGCTGTACTATGGTGTTAAATTCCCGTGTTACAGGAAGGACTACCATGGTTTTTTACGCTCCGGTGTGGGACGACGACAAGGTGAGCGGGGTGCTGTTGGGGCTTTATCTTGCGGAGGATTATCTTCAGGAAATACTGGAAACCAGTTATTTCGGGGAAGAGGCGGATGTCTATCTGTGTACCCAGAATGGGGAGGTGATTGCTTCTTCCAGCGGGGAAAAGCAGGAGAAATTGCTGCCGGAGGTTTTGCGGGATACCGGGGTAATTGATGCCAAGACCGCCGAGAATGTCTGGGAGGTATTTAGGGGAGAGGCGGAAGAAAAGGGATATCTTTGCGCGTCGGGAAGCTTGACGGATAATCTTTGCGCGTTGCATGTGCCGGAGACGGATTACATTTTAGTTCAGGCTTTTCCAAAGAGCGTAACGCAGACGATGATTCGGGAAGCCAACCGCACAGGAATGATTTTGCAGGTGATATTGATTGCCCTGTTTATTCTTTATATTATGCTCCTGCTGGTTCGCAGCCGCAGACAGCGTCGGCAGTTGGAACGGGAAAACCGGGAGATGGGATACATTATCGGCGGTGTGAGAACTCTTTTTGCCCGCTTTATTTTGGTTGATATGGAGGAAGGCTCTTATCAGTATTTGGCGGGGACGGCGCCGGAGCGGGGCGAATTGGATGCCAGCGGCCCTTATGAGGACTTTACCGATTATTTGTGCTCGTTTTTGACGGATGCGGAGGAACGGGAAAAGCTTGCGGAGCAGTTAAAACGGGAGGAGCTGCTTCAGGAATTGAGCGGCAGCGGCATGGCCCAGTACGAATTTCAGTCTCAGAAAAACAATAGGAGAACTTGGGATCATATCAACATTATTTGTCTGGAGGAAAAAGACGGCAGGGCCAGCAAGATTCTTTTCGTGCGGCAGGATGTTACTGCGCTGAAGGAAAAGGAGCTGAAAGCGCAGGAAGTGATAAACAAGGCGAACCGAAAGGAGCGGCAGTACCGCATTGCCATTACCTCTACCGCTTTCGGTACCTTTGAGTTTAATCTCACCCAGAATTTGATTGAGCAGGATGTTGTCCGCACGATTGACGGCATGCAGATTTCTTTGTTGGAGAAAGCGGGCTTGTCTGTTCCATGCGCGGCTTCGGAGTGCTTTGAAAAGTGGAAAAAATTTGTCCTAAAAGAATCCGTGGAGGAATACAGCTCTGTAGTAAATTTGGAAAACTTAAAACAGCGTTTTGAGCAGGGAGAGGCCGAGGTCACGGTGGATTATTGGGCCGAAGAGCCAAACGGGCAGCAATTGTGCGTTCGTCAGTCCTTTATCATGACGAGGGATGAGCAGACAGGGGATATTATGGTTATGGTAGTGTCCAGAGACATTACGGCGCTGGTGCAGAAGCAGAGGGAGCAGACGCAGGCCCTTCAGGACGCTTTGATGCAGGCCCAGCACGCCAACAGCGCCAAGACCACTTTCCTCTCCAATATGTCCCACGATATCCGCACGCCTATGAACGCCATTATCGGCTTTACTACGATTGCGGTCAGCCATATTGATAATAAATCTCAGGTGCTGGATTGTCTGCAAAAGGTGTTATCCTCCAGCAATCATTTACTCAGTCTTATCAACGATATTCTTGATATGAGCCGCATTGAGAGCGGAAAGCTTCAGATTAAGGAGCAGGAGTGCAATATTTCCGAGCTGACCCACAATCTGGTGAATATCATTCAGCCGCAGGTAAAGGCCAAGCAGCTGGAGCTGTTTATCGATACCTTTGACGTCGCAAACGAAGATGTAATCGCTGATTCGTTAAAGCTCAGCCAAATTTTTGTAAATCTGATAAGCAACGCTGTAAAATACACCCCGGCGGGCGGGACTGTGAGCTTCCGCATCCGGCAGCAAACTACTTTCCACAGGGGCTACGGGGACTATGTTTTCACTGTCAAGGATAACGGCATCGGAATGACGCCCAATTTTGTAAAGCATATTTTTGAGCCTTTTGAGCGCGAGGAAAGCGTCACAAGGACGGGCATTGAGGGAACCGGCCTTGGTATGGCTATCACGAAAAATATTGTGGAAATGATGGGCGGCACTATCAGCGTCCAAAGCGAAAAGGGTGTGGGAAGCGAGTTTAAGGTAGAGCTGAGCCTAAAGCTTCAGGATGTGGAAAAGAATACGGCTCAAATTAAGGAGCTGGAGGGCTTGCGGGCCCTTGTGGTGGACGACGACTGCGACGGCTGCGAGAGCGTTAGCCGGATGCTCACCCAGATAGGGATGCGCTCGGAGTGGACTATTTCCGGAAGGGAAGCCGTCTATCGGGCAAAGAGCGCTTACAATGCGGGAGACCCTTATCATACCTGTATTATTGACTGGCAGATGCCGGAGATGAGCGGAATTGAGACTACCAGACGTATCCGCGCCGTTGTGGGCTCGGAGATGCCGATTATTATTCTTACCGCCTATGACTGGACGGATATTGAGGAGGAAGCCATGCAGGCGGGCGTCACTGCTTTTTGCGCAAAGCCGCTGTTTATGTCGGACTTAAAGACGGTACTGCTGTCCGCCAACAATCTTGCCGAGAAGGAAGACATTGTTCCGTGGACAAAGGTGGACTTCGGCGGCAAGCGTATTTTGCTGGTGGAGGATATTGAGCTTAACCGAGAGATTGCCGAGGTAATTCTTGAGGAGAGCGGCTTTGTGGTGGAGACGGCGCCGGATGGCAGCGACGCGGTGGAAATGGTAAACAGGTCGGAGGAGGGTTATTACGACGCCATTTTGATGGATGTGCAGATGCCCATTATGGACGGCTACGAGGCCACGCGCACCATACGCGCCCTGAACCGGAAGGATGTGGAGACGATTCCCATCATTGCCATGACGGCCAACGCCATGGAGGAGGACAAGGAAAATGCGCTTAAGAGCGGCATGAACGCTCACATTGCAAAGCCCCTTGATATGGATTTGTTCTTAAGCATTTTGGGGAAATATTTGTCCTGACGTTTGTTTTTGCATTTGTTTTCGGCTTTTGTGAATTTAAGAGTTTTCGGTTTCTGCGAGTTTAAGAGAAATAACCGTTTCAATTTTGATACCTGTTGAAGCTTGATGACTGTCGAAGCTGGAGCTGGGTAGGCTTATGCGGATTTTACGAGGATAAATAAAGCGGGAAGGATGGCAATGGAAAAAGAAAACGCAATGGGAACGCAAAAAATGAGCAGGTTGATTATTATGACAGGGATTCCGCTGATGCTGAGCCTGCTTATCAATTCCCTTTATAATTTTGTGGATTCCGTTTTTGTATCGAGGGTGTCGGAGGAAGCGCTGACCGCCTTGTCTTTGTCGGCTCCTGTGCAGGTTTTAGTGTCCGCGCTGGGGTTTGGCAATGCGGTGGGTTTAAATGCCGTGATATCAAAAGCCCTTGGAGAGCAAAAGCCGGATAAGGTAAAAAAGGCGGCGGACGCTGCGATTTTTATCGCCCTATGCTCGTGGGTGTTGATAGCCCTTATGTGCTTTTTGCTGGTAAAGCCCTATTTTATGTGGCAGTCCGGGGGAAACGAGACCATTGCGGCCTACGGGCGGGACTACCTTACCATATGTATGCTGTTTTCCTTTGGACAGATGGGGCAGTGGGTGTTTGACCGTTTTGTGATAGCCAGTGGAAAGTCTCACCTATTTTTGTTTACGCTGTCCGCGGCATCCTTGACGAATTTAATTTTAGACCCGATTTTTATTTTCGGCTTGTTCGGCGTGCCAAGGCTGGAAACAAAAGGGGCCGCCATAGCCACGGTGATTGGACAGGTTGCGGGCGCGGGTGCAGGCGCTTTCATTAATCGCAGGTGGAATAAGGAGATTCCCTTTTCCTTTAGGCTGCGCCCAGATAAGGAAAGCGTGCTGTCGATATTGAGGGTGGGGATTCCCTCTACGCTGGTTCAGGTTTTGACTTCCTTTGTGAGTATTGCCATGAATTCCATACTGCTGGCGTTTTCCACTACCGCGGTGGCGGTTTACGGCATCTGCGCCAAAATTCAAAATATTGTGACGGTGGGCGTGCATGGAATTAACAACGGCCTAATCCCGATTGTGGCCTACAACTATGGCGCGGGAAAGCGGGAGCGGATTGACGAAGCTATCAAGTGGACGCTGGTGTATTCCGTCCTCCTCTATGCGGTCTTTTTTATCGGGCTGGAGCTTGCGCCCAACATGGTGCTGAAAATTTTTGACGCGTCCGATTATATGCTTGAGATTGGAGCCCCGGCGCTTCGGATTCTGGCGGTGGCGTATTTTGTATCCATCCCCAATTTGGTGTTTGCGGCGGCCTTGCAGGGGCTTTCCCTTGGGACAAAAAGCATGTATCTCACCATGACGCGGCAGGCGATTCTTCCGGTTTTGTTTGCCTTGGTTTTAAAGGGAACCGGCGTGCTGAATTTTATTTGGCTGGCGTTCGTGCTGTCGGAGCTGGCGGGGATTCCGTTAGCCGTCTTTTTATGGAAAAAGGCGAGGTCATTTTTTGTAAGGCAGGCGGGTGAAAGGCTGTAATCATGTTTTATAATTATGCCTTGAAAAAAATGCTTTGAAAAAAATAGGCTGAAGTGAAAAGTTTATTTCCACTTGAAAAAAATAGCGATAATTGAACGGCTATAGGATTGACGATAAAGTTTTTATTTGATATAATAGGCAAGTAAGGCGCAGTAGCCAAGTGGTAAGGCGTGGGTCTGCAACACCCTGATTCACCGGTT
>JAMPGS010000163.1 GCA_023663815.1 Clostridium sp. | reverse complement strand
TAAATCTCAATAAAATTAGTTTTTTCAGATGTAGGTATTAAGATTTTACTGTGAAAATCAGCACATTCAATCAATATATAGTATATAAAGATGCGATTTTATAAATGCTAAAATTTCAAAGAATTTATATTTCTACTTCTTACCCAAAGTATTAGATGACAACTCATACAAATTTCTGTATAATAATTATAAAATTAAGTCGCAAGTCCCTGTTTATAAATAATACAGACAGGACAAAAATGTACCGTATAAAACAAATGAAATCTTTCATAAATTAAAAGTGATTATCATAGAGTTAAGAAAGATTAACTCAGAAAGCGGTAATCATGACTGAGAAAGGGACAAGACTTAATTACATATTTTATAATCCTAATACATCAGAGGAGTTGTTAAGTAAATTTGTTGCCCTGACAATCGAAGCGAACTTTTCCAGAATATGTGATGAGTTGCAGGATGTAAAAATTGAACAGGAACAGGAAAAAGAAAGCTGTCTTATGTGACGGCTTTCTTTTTTCCCGTGAGCAACAACAATATCATGTACGCATGACTTTGACAACTGCCGCATGGATTAAAGGTTTTTCGGTTTGCAACGAGGTCTTTGGCTTTAATAGGTTGTCATGCAAAACAGAAAAATGTTTAATATCCTTGACAATACCAATACATATATTTATACTACATAGTAGTAACAGAACGGAAAGGAAAAATAAAATGAATATAGTTGCCTATTGCAGAGTGTCAACGGACAAAACAGACCAGTTAAACAGTTTGGAAAATCAAAAGAAATTTTTTACAGAATATGCGGAAAAAAATAAATATAATCTTGTGAGAATGTATGCGGACGAAGGCATTTCCGGCACGAAAACCAAAAACCGCAAGGAATTTCAAAGATTGATGCGTGATGCGGAAAGCGGTTTGTTTCAGGTAGTGGTGGTGAAAGATATTTCACGGTTAGCACGTAACACGGTTGATTTATTGAACAGTGTGCGGAAACTGGAAGAACTGAATATTAAAACAGTTTTTCTGAATACAAACATGGAATCTTTAGGAGATTCTGAATTTGTGCTGACAATTTTTGGGGCACTGGCACAGGAAGAAAGCGCCAATATGTCAAAAAGAGTGAAGTTTGGGAAGAAAATTAATGCGGAGAGCGGACGAGTCCCCAATTTTGTTTATGGCTATGATAAGACAATCGGTGATTATTTTAATCTTACTATTAATAAGAAAGAATCAGCTATTGTTCAGGAAATCTTCGAATGGTATGTTAAAGACGGTTATGGCGCGGCAAAAATAGCAAATATGTTGAATGAACAAGGGCTTAAAACCAAGAGAGGGTGCAGGTGGAGTCAAAATGCCATATGCCGTATTCTCACCAATGAAATTTATACCGGGAAAATCGTAAATGGAAAGCAGGAAGTGTCAAATTTTTTGACGGGGAAAAGGAATGATAAAGAGGAAGCCGACTGGATAGTAGTGGAAAAGCCGGAATTACAGATAATCAGCAGGGAGCAGTTTGACAAAGCGCAGGCCATTTTACACAGCAGATATGATACCTTTAAAATTAATGGCAAAAGGGACAGCAGTAAGCATTTGTTCAGCACATTGATAAGATGTAAAGAGTGCGGATGGTCCTATCGGCAGACGGTAAGGAAATATCAAAATACCTATATACGGTGGGTGTGTTCAGGCCGGAACGCAAGAGGAGCGGACAGCTGCCCGAATAAGGTCACAATAGACGAGGGGGAGTTAATAGAGGAACTGGATAAATATTTCAGGGGATTGGCGGATAATAAAGAAAATGTTATACAGGACATTGTACAGCAGTTTATCAAATTATATAAGACAAAGGACGAGAACAAAAAAAGCGCCAAAGAATTAAACAGTCAAATAGCAAAGCTTCAAAATACCCGTCAAAAATACATGGATATGTATGCGGAAGATTTGATTACCAAAGAAGAACTAAAGAAAAAAATGTCGGAGACTAACCTTAATCTGCAAAAAGCAGAGAATGAGCTGAAATGGATAAACCAGAATATCAGCAAGTCGGACAATTTAAAGGTGATTTTAAATCAGACGTTTAAGCAGATAGAAAATATACCGTCTGTTGCACAGCTGACAAATGCGCAGTTGAAAGAGTTGATAGAGAAAATAGAAGTCGATAAAGATGGGAATGTGGAGATTTATCTGAAGCTGTTAAAAGAGTTGGGGTTGTCTGAAAACGTTCTAATTAATAACAACTATACATAAAGACGTAACGGAGAGGCTTATGCAAATTAATTCAGCATTGGCAAAAGAGGCCCGGAAGGTTTTGGATGTAAATAAGCAGGAGCGTCATATCAGGGGAGGAATGGCAACAAAAGAAAAATACCGTCACATGCATCATGAAGAAATGTAACTTGGTGCGCGGCGTTTGCAAATGGATTTGGAGGAAAAATAAAGGAAACAGGAGTGCTTGGCAATGGTTGACAGATGCTGAGCACTTTTTTATGCGCGGGGGGCGGGAGGAAATTTGTTTCTGGCGCAACACGCATCCTGCGCGGCAAACAGGGCGAGAGCCCTTCCCTATTTGATTGTATAGGGCGTAATGGGAAATTTGTTTCTGGCGCAGCGCACGTCCATGCAGCGGCAAGAGAATTTTCCCTTACTTGATATCTGAGAGAAAAGCGATATTGATGTATTAAAAATTCATGCTATAATTAAGAAAATACGACGATGAATTAAAACGCCGGAAGGGCGGGGAACGGATATGCTGTACACAAACAAAGATTTGAAAAAATTGATAATTCCATTGGTCTTTGAACAGCTTTTGGCGATTTTGGTGGGAATGGTCGATACAGTCATGATTGCTGGCGTGGGGGAAGCGGCGGTATCGGGCGTCTCGCTGGTGGACACAATCAATATCCTTGTTATCAATCTGACGGCCTCCCTTGCCACAGGCGGGGCGGTAGTCGCCGGCCACTTCCTTGGGCAGAAGGATGAAAAGAACGCCAGCAGGGCGGCATGGCAGCTTGTTCTGTTTTCCATATGGCTGGCTGTGGTTGTAACGATTTTGTTTTTGGCGGCGCACAGGCCGCTGCTTAGAATTATTTTTGGGCAGGTGGAGCCCGCGGTCATGGAAAGCGCCACAACTTATCTGATTATTACGGCAATTTCAATTTGCCCTCTTGCAATTTATAATTCCTGCGCGGCCCTATTCCGCGCTATGAGCGATTCCAAGACAACCATGCTGATAGCAATCGCCATGAATTTAATCAATTTAGTTGGAAACGCGATTTTAATTTACGGTGCAAAAATCGGCGTGGCGGGGGCTGCCATTGCAACTACCCTTTCGAGAACCGCGGCGGCGGTTATCATTATGGTGCTGTTTTTCCACACCGACAGGAAAATTAATTTTAAGGGACAGGCCACTTGGAGGATGGATTTTGGGCTGATAAAAAGAATTCTTTATATCGGCGTTCCAAACGGCTTGGAAAACAGTCTTTTTCAGCTTGGAAAAATCCTTTTGCTGAGCCTGATATCCACCTTTGGAACCTATGCGATAGCGGCAAACGCAGTCTGCAATACCCTTGCCGGTTTTAATATATTGCCGGGACAGGCTGTCAATATGGCGCTTCTTTCCGTGGTGTCCGTCTGCGTGGGGGCGGGAGACTACGGGCAGGCTAGATATTATACCAAAAAGCTGGTGCGCCTTGCCATGATATGTCTGGCGGGAATATCGGGGGTCTTAATTGTTTTTGCTCCGTGGATTATGAAAATTTATAATCTGACGCCCCAGACGGAAGAGCTGGCGATTCAGGTGATACGCTGGCATGCGACTTTGGCAATTTTTTTCTGGGTGCCCTCATTTACGGTTCCCAATACACTGCGGGCGGCGGGGGATGTGGTGTGGACAATGTTTATTGCCATTGCCTCCATGTGGATTTTCCGAATTGTTTTTGCCTATATTTTCAGTTATTTTGGCAGTGGGCTCATTGGCGTGTGGGTTGCAATGACAATCGACTGGGCCTTTCGGGGGCTTTGCTACGGGCTGAGATACCGGGGGCATAAATGGGAGCAGTTTGGGAAAGCATGAAAAATGTAAGTTTGGGGAAGTGTGAAAATGCGGATTTGGGAAAGCATGTAAAATTCGGGTTGAAAGCGCAAAAATGCGGATTTGGGAAGGCATGTAAGATTCGGGTTGAAAGCGCAAAAATGTAGATTTGAAAAAGCGTAAGAAGCTTTGACAAGCTCTTACAAGATTTATATAATAAAATGACCTGATACATAAAAGTTATGAAGATGAGGAGAAAAGGTATGCGAGAGGAAATGATTATTGTGATTGACTTTGGAGGTCAATACAATCAACTGATTGCCCGGAGAGTTAGAGAGTGCAGCGTTTACTGCGAGGTACATCCGTACAGTATCAGTATTGAAAAGATAAGGGAAATGAACCCGAAGGGCATTATTTTTACGGGAGGCCCCAACAGCGTGTATGCGGAAGGCGCGCTGGTTTATTCTAAGGAGATTTTTGAGCTGGGGATTCCGATTCTGGGCATCTGCTACGGCTCCCAGCTTATGGCGCATTTGCTTGGAGGCAGCGTGAAAACCGCGCCGGTCAGCGAATACGGAAAGACCGAGGTGGAGGTTGACAAAAGCTCTCTTCTTTTTAACGATGTATCAGAAAAAACAATCTGTTGGATGAGCCACACGGATTACATAGAAAAGGCTCCCGCGGATTTTAAGGCGACGGCTCATACGCTGGTTTGTCCTGTGGCTGCCATGGAAAATGCAGAAAAAAAATTGTATGCGGTTCAGTTTCACCCTGAGGTGATGCACACTCAGGAGGGGATGAAGATGCTCTCCAATTTTGTGTATCAGGTGTGCCAGTGTAAAGGCGACTGGCGCATGGATTCCTTTGTGGAGACGACCATTCGGCAAATCCGCGAAAAAGTAGGGAGCGGCAAGGTACTGTGCGCCTTATCCGGCGGCGTGGATTCCTCTGTAGCGGCGGTTCTTTTGGCGAAAGCGGTGGGCAGGCAGCTAACCTGCGTATTTGTGGACCATGGACTTCTTCGGAAAAATGAAGGCGACGAGGTGGAAGCTGTTTTCGGGCCGGAGGGGCCGTATGACTTAAATTTTGTGCGGGTGAACGCGCAGGAGAGATTTTATTCTAAGCTGGCGAACGTGGAGGAGCCGGAGAAAAAGCGCAAGGTTATTGGAGAGGAATTCATTCACGTTTTTGAGGAAGAGGCGAAAAAAATCGGGGCGGTTGATTTTCTGGTTCAGGGAACCATTTATCCAGATGTGATTGAGAGCGGCCTTGGAAAAAGCGCGGTCATTAAATCCCACCACAATGTAGGCGGGCTGCCTGACCATGTGGATTTTAAGGAAATTATAGAGCCTTTGCGGCTGCTGTTTAAGGACGAGGTGCGCAGGGCCGGTTTAGAGCTTGGTATTCCAGAGCATTTAGTTTACAGACAGCCCTTTCCGGGGCCGGGGCTTGGCGTGCGTATTATCGGCGCGGTCACCGCGGAGAAGGTCCGAATACTTCAGGAGGCGGACGCTATTTACAGGGAGGAGATTGCAAAAGCGGGTCTTGACAGAGGGCTTGGACAGTACTTTGCGGCCCTCACCAATATGCGGAGCGTGGGCGTTATGGGGGACGAGAGAACCTACGATTACGCGGTTGCCCTGAGGGCGGTGAATACCTCGGACTTCATGACGGCTGAAGCGGCCCAGATTCCGTGGGAAGTGCTGGGGAGGGTTGCCAGCAGGATTGTAAATGAGGTGAAGGGGGTTAATCGGGTGTTGTATGACTGCACGGGGAAACCGCCGGCGACGATTGAGTTCGAGTGATGGACATTGTTTTTGCAAAAAATTTTTTTGCTGAAAGCAGAGTATAATTTATCCTGAGTTCA
>JAMPGS010000162.1 GCA_023663815.1 Clostridium sp. | reverse complement strand
CGAAGAAATCGGGCAGAAAGCGCGATAGCGCGGGTTTGCAAGTGATGATAATGCGAAAAAAACAAGCATCTCCGGCGGAGCCAGTTGTTTTTCTCGCACCGGATAACGAGCAAACGCCCGAAGAAATCGGGCAGAAAGCGCGATAGCGCGGGTTTGCAAGTGATGATAATGCGGTCGCTATATGCAGGAAGAGGTGATTCGTATGGATATTAAAGTGAATCAGGCGATGCCGATAACCCAGCCGGAAGCGGCTGCTCAGGTACATGAATCTGACGGAGCGTTTAAATTCACGCTGGTGAGCCATATCGAGGAACAGGAATTGCAGGCAAGGCTCGGCATGTTGATGGAAGAAATTACCATGCAGGGCGATAAGCTGGCAAAAAAGCGCGATATCAGGGACATGAAAAGATACAGAAGTTTGGTAAAGGAATTCATGAACGAAATTGTCAGCCGTTCGCATGTTTTTTCCCGTGAGAATTTTCTGGACAGGAAAGGCCGGCATAGAGTTTACGGGATTATCAGGCTTGTAGATGAAAATTTGGATGAGCTGGCAAAGGAGCTCATGAAGGATGAACAGGATCATCTTGCAATTCTTTCCAAAATAGGCGAGATAAGAGGCTTGCTTTTGGATATTTTAACTTAAAAAGTCAGGCCTTTATGCAGGGATAAGGCTGCTTGCAGCGGAATGAGAGGGGCATATGCGCAGATTTAAGGATATTGTGGGGCAGGAGCAGTTAAAGGAGCATCTGGAAAACGCTATTAAAATGAATAAAGTGTCTCATGCCTATATCATTAACGGCGAGAGAAATGCTGGAAAGGAATTTATTGCCAAAACCTTTGCAATGGCGTTGCAGTGCGAGAACAGGCAGGGGGTTGAGCCCTGCGAGGAGTGTCATTCCTGTAAGCAGGCTCTTAGCGGCAACCATCCCGATATTATTTTTGTTGCCCATGAAAAACCGGGAACTATCGGGGTGGACGATATCCGCAGGCAGGTCAACGGCGATGTGGCGATTAAGCCTTACAGCAGCCCGAAGAAAATATACGTTATAAGCGGGGGCGAAAAAATGACGGTTCAGGCCCAGAATGCGCTTTTAAAAACGCTGGAGGAGCCCCCTGAATATGCGGTTATTTTGATTCTCACAGATAATGTAAACGCGCTTCTTCCCACGATTTTAAGCAGGTGCGTGGTTTTGAATATGAAGCCTGTAAAGGATGCGCAGATTAAAAGCTATCTGATGGAGAGCATGGAAATTCCCGATTACAAGGCGGATATCTGCGTGGCTTTTGCAAGAGGGAATGTGGGCAAGGCGCGGCTGCTGGCAAACAGCGAGGAGTTTGACAAGGTTAAGGAAGAAGCGGTTACACTGTTAAAATATATTAACGAAATGGAATTGCATGAGATTGTTGCCGCTATAAAGAAAATAAACGAGTACAAGCTTGACGTAAACGATTATATGGATATTCTTTCTATTTGGTATCGCGACGCGCTGCTGTTTAAGGCAACCCACGACGCAAATCATTTGATTTTTAAGGAGGAAATACAGTATATCAGAAGGGTAGCCGACAAGAGTACCTACGAGGGGATAGAAAAGATTATCGACGCGCTGGAAAAATCCAAGCAGAGGTTGAGCGCCAATGTGAATTTTGATTTAACCATGGAGCTTTTATTGTTGACGATTAAAGAAAATTAAGTGAGGTTTATAGATTTATGACAAAAGTAATAGGCGTGCGGTTTAGGACTGCCGGAAAAATTTATTTTTTTGACCCTTTAAAGTTTGACATAAAAAAGGGAGAGCATGTAATTGTAGAGACGGCGCGTGGAATTGAGTACGGGACGGTAGTAGGCGAGCCCAGAGAAGTAGCGGACGAAAGCGTGATTCAGCCTCTTAAGCCGGTGCTTCGGATTGCAACCCAGCGGGACGACGAGCAGGAGGCCGGGAACAAGAAAAAGGAAAAAGAGGCTTTTAAAATTTGTCTTGATAAAATTCACAAGCATGGGCTGGAAATGAAATTGATTGATGCGGAGTACACTTTTGACAATAATAAGGTGCTGTTTTATTTTACAGCCGACGGCCGTATCGATTTCCGGGAGCTGGTAAAAGACCTCGCGTCGGTATTTAAGACGAGGATTGAGCTCCGCCAGATTGGCGTTCGGGACGAGACGAAAATACTCGGCGGAATTGGGATTTGCGGCAGGGAGCTTTGCTGTCACGGGCATTTGTCGGAATTTGTCCCGGTTTCCATCAAGATGGCGAAGGAGCAGAATTTGTCTTTGAACCCGACAAAAATATCCGGCGTGTGCGGCAGGCTGATGTGCTGTCTGAAAAATGAGGAGGAGACATATGAGGAGCTGAATAGGCGGCTTCCCAACGTGGGCGACCACGTGACTACCGAGGACGGCTTAAAGGGCGAAGTACACAGCGTTAATGTGCTCCGCCAGTTGGTAAAGGTGGTTGTGGAAGTGGGCGATGAGAAGGAAATTCAGGAGTACCGTGTGGAGCAGCTGCGCTTTAAGCGGAAGCACAAGCATAGCAAGATGGACGTGCAGGACGAGAAGCTAAAGGAGCTTGAGAAGCTTGAAAAGGAAGAGCCGAGGTCAAAGCTTGACGATAATTAAAAACCCGGAGGAGTGAGAAGTGGGAGAACGGATTGACGACCTGCAGAGGAATCATTATCGGATTATTCAGGATCCAGACCGCTTTTGCTTCGGGATGGACGCGGTGCTTCTGTCCGGCTTTGCAAGGGCAAAGGAAAACGACAGGGTTCTTGACCTTGGGACAGGCACGGGGATTATTCCAATTCTTATGGAGGCAAAGACAAAGGCCGCGCATTTTACAGGCTTGGAAATTCAGGCGGACAGCGCGGACATGGCGGCCCGCAGCGTAAGTCTGAACGGGCTTGCCCATAAAATAGAGATTGTCACGGGAGATATTAAGGAAGCAGTCAGTCTGTTTGGCGCTGCTTCTTTTGATGTTGTGACCTGTAATCCGCCGTATATGACGGAGCATCACGGGCTCACCAATCCCAAAGCGCCCAAGGCAATCGCCCGGCATGAGCTTTTCTGCACGCTGGAGGACGTGATAAGCCAAAGCAGCAGGCTGTTAAAGCCGGGAGGCAATTTTTATATGGTGCATCGGCCTTTTCGGCTGGCGGATATCATTGTGCTGCTTCGCCAGTACCGGTTGGAGCCTAAGCGGATGAAGCTGGTGTATCCTTTTGTGGACAAGGAACCAAATATGGTTTTGCTAGAGGCCAGCCGGGGCGGAAGGGCGCGCATGACGGTGGAAAAGCCTTTGATTGTCTATAAGGAGCCGGGCGTGTATACGGATGAAATTTATGATATTTATGGGTATTGATTTTTGGGGATATGGCAGTTTGAGTGAAGCGTCAAGCGGAAAAGGATTATGCAGGAGAAGATATGATGACGGGAACTTTATATTTGTGCGCAACACCGATAGGAAATTTAAGCGACATAACGCCGCGGGTGTTGGATACGCTGCGGGAGGCGGACATGATTGCCGCGGAGGATACGAGAAATAGTATAAAGCTTCTTAATCATTTTGGAATCAAAACGCCGATGACGAGCTATCATGAATACAATAAGGTAGAAAAAGCGGAGCAGATTCTTCACTGGCTGGCGGAAGGAAAGAATATTGCCCTGATTACGGACGCGGGCACGCCGGCCATATCGGATCCGGGGGAAGTGCTGGTTGATAAGTGCTTAAGGGCAGGAATTCCAGTGACTTCTCTTCCGGGGTGCTGCGCCTGCATTACGGCATTGACGCTGTCAGGGCTTTCCACCAGAAGATTTTGCTTTGAGGGATTTCTTCCGTTGGACAAGAGGGAAAAAAGGTTTGTCCTTGCGGAGCTGGAAAAGGAAACGCGGACGATTATTTTATATGAAGCGCCGCATCGTTTGAAGAGAACGCTGGCGGAGCTTTACGAGGTATTGGGGGAACGCCGCCTTACGCTGTGCAGGGAGTTGACAAAGCGTTTTGAAACGGTTTTTCCAACGACATTTGAGGGAGCTTTGGCATATTATGAGGAAAACGAGCCCAAGGGGGAGTATGTGCTGGTAATCGAGGGATTAAGCCGAAGCGCGCTCAAGGAGGCGGCGCAGGCAAAGTGGCAGGAAATTTCAATTGCCGAGCACATGGAAATTTATGAAAATCAGGGATTGGATAGGAAGGAAGCCATGAAGAAGGTGGCGGAAGACAGGGGAATCAGTAAAAGGGAAGTATATCAGGCGCTGCTTTAAAGGGAAACGAAGAAAATCAAGGAAATAGGCGCTGCTTTAAGAGAAGTGGAAGAAAATCAAGGGAATCGAGCGCTGTTTTAAGAGAAGCGGAAGAAAAATCGAGGGAAGCGGAACATACGGCATAGAAATAATTTATGCCGCCAAAGCATAAAATGCTAAAAAAGTTAAGAGAGTGGATTATGTTAAATTATATTTGGGCGGCAATGATTGTGCTGGGAGTTATTTTTGGAGCGATAAGCGGGAATATGAAGGAGGTTACGGAGGCGGCGCTTCAAAGCGCGGGGGAGGCGGTGTCTCTTTGTATTGCCACGGCCGGAATTATGGCGTTTTGGGTAGGGCTGATGGAGATAGCGGAAAGTTCAGGATTGATTTTAAAGCTTACAAATATGCTGTCGCCGTTTGTGAGCTTTATGTTTCCTAATCTGCCGAAGGGGCACAAGGCGAAGGATTATATTTCTATGAATATTATTGCGAATGGGTAATTTATAATAGGACTAAATAAAGAATCTTTAACGACGCGAGTAATATTATCGGGCGGTGGGGCCGGATTGGAACCGTTTCGGAAGGGACAGAACAGTACGAGGCAGCAAAAGGGATTCGTGGGGAAAATATCATTCATAAGTTCCGAGATTTTTACAACATCTGATTGCAGTAAAATTTTCCTTGTTATATAATTTATCAGTAGGGTTGACAGATGAATGTGCTCTGCCGCATTAAGGGGAATTGCAGCATGGGCGGCTGCTTTGAATGGCAGGAAGAACGTTGAGAATGAAAAGCCTACATGATGGCCATTGGCTATGAGGGCAGTTATGTCCTGACGCCCCTTGGCGGGTATTTGTCTGTTGTCCCGATGGTACTTGTTTCTACCGGCGAACGGATTGTTTTTGTCGGTTTTAAGCAAATATCTGAAAAGGAGAGTGGTCTAATGAAAATGAAGAAATCTTTTCGGAGCTTGTTTGTCATGGCTGCTGTCGTAGCATTAATGCTTGCCGCATGCGGTTCCAATGAAAATCCGTCTGATTTTGGCGCTACTAAGTCTGAGAGCAGCGCTTTGACTTGGGTAACATGGGGAGGCTATGACAGTTTTTGGGAACTGCTGAAGGAACGCGATCCGGATATTGAAATAGAATTTGTCTCCTATGCGGGAGCCAACTATACCGGCTATAGCTGGGCTCAAATGCGGGCGGACGATATCCCAGATTTATTCAGCACTTCGCAAATTTTAGATGAAAATCTGGCTAAGGAGCGGCTGGTGGATTTGTCCAGCTATGACTTTGTCAATGACTTATCCACTTCAATTTTAGATCAGGTATCGATTGATGGCGGCGTCTATCTTCTCCCGGTTAGCAACGCCATGTACGGTATTCTCTACAACAAGACGCTGATGGAGGAAAATGGCTGGGAGCTGCCCAGAAATTTTGATGAATTGGAAACTTTGTGCGCCGAGATTAGAGCCAGCGGCCTGATTCCCGGTTTAGTTGGCACGCAACTCACCGGCAACGACTTTTCCGCTGTATTTAACCTTGCCAAGACCGACTGGTTTACCACTATGGAGGGGGTGCAGTGGGAACGGGATTTTTTATTTGGAGACGCCACTGCCGCCGGGATGTGGGAACCTACTATGGACTATGTTCAAAAATATATTGATATCGGTATGTATACTGCTGATCCGGAAGACCGGTCTAATACAGAATTAATCGAGGACTATCTGGCCGGGCGGAAAGCGGTGTTTTTCACCATGTCTGCCCTTGTAGAAAGTCAAACCCTGTCCAACGGCGATGAATGGGGAATGATGCCCTATATCGGGGAGGACGGCAGTAAGAATATCTATATGTATAATCCCACCAGTTACATCG
>JAMPGS010000161.1 GCA_023663815.1 Clostridium sp. | reverse complement strand
GCATCTAGTTTTTTTAAAAGAATGAGCTATAATATGTTCTAATATAAGTCAGAGGCTTTCGGGCAAGGAAATGTTAGGATAGATATTGCAAAATGCATTGCCAAGCGGACGGGGGAAGCAAATGCAGGATAGATATTGCAAAATGCATTGTCCGACGGACAGGGAAAGAGAATATCGGGACAGACATTGCAAAATGCATTATCAGATAGGCAGGAGAAGAGAATGTCGGAACAGATATCACACAACACATCGCCGCACAGGCAGAAAAAAATTGCGGCGGTCAATGATTTAACCGGCTTTGGCAGATGTGCCCTTGCGGTGTCCATGCCGGTCATTTCCCATATGAAAATCCAATGCTGCCCGGCACCGACGTCGATTCTCTCCAATCATGTGGGATATTCGGAGTATTTTTTTGACGATTACACAAAAAAGCTTCATGATTATCTTTCCATGTGGAAAAAGTTGGATTTAAGCTTTGATGGGATTATGTCCGGCTTTCTGGGTTCGCTGGAACAGATTGGCATTGTGGAGAATTTTATCAGGGAATTTAGGCGGGAGGATACCGCGGTGGTGATAGACCCGGTGATGGGCGACCATGGAAAGATTGCGGCAACCTACACGGAGGAAATGTGCCAGGCGATGAGAAAGCTGGTTTCATTGGCGGATATTATCACGCCGAATTTGACGGAGGCCTGCAGGCTGACGGACACGGCCTACCGGGAGGAAGGCTGGAAAGGGAGGGAGCTTTTTGCCATGGGAGAAAAGCTCTTGGCAATGGGGCCGGGAAAGGTTGTGATTACCGGTATAAGTCAGGGAGAGTTTATTGCAAATTATGTGTTTCAAAAGGGCGCGGAGCCGCTGTTTTTCCGCAACCGCAGGGTTGGGACGGAGCGGTGCGGCACGGGGGATTTGTTTTCGGCAATTATAGCGGCCGACGCAGTAAACGGCGTCCCGTTTGCCAAATCGGTAAAGAAAGCCTCTCTTTTCATCAAAAAGTGTATGAGCAAGTCGATGGAAATGGGCGTTGAGGATAAAAACGGAGTGTGTTTTGAGGAAATGCTTCATTTATTAAAATAATAAGGAGAAAGAGTCTGCGCATTTATGCTTGTGTAAAAAGCAGCGCAGAAATGAGGAAAATTATGAAACGATTTATTAATGCAATATTTAAAATTATATTTGGACGCACGCTTATTATTATCGTCATGGTGGTTCTGCAGGCATTGGCCCTTTTGGGAAGCTTTTTCTGGCTGAGCAGCTATTACCCGTTTATCTGGGAGAGCATGAGCATTTTAGGAGCCTTGCTGGTTATCTTTATTATCAATCGGGATGAGCCTACGGAGTTTAAGCTGAGCTGGATTATCCCTATCTGTATTTTCCCGGTGCTGGGAGCGTTGATTTACCTGTTTGTGGTGGGGAATTTCAGCGGAATTGGATTGAAGGTAAAGTATGGACGGCGCGTGAAGGAAACGGAAGGGAAGCTTTACACGGATAAGGAAGCCGAAAAGGCCCTTGCGGAGTGCTCGCCGCAGTTTCGGGGGTTTGCCCATTATATGGAGCACACGGCCGGTTTTCCGGTTTATCATCATTCCGAGGCGGCGTATTATCCGTTGGGGGAAGATAAATTTGCGGACTTAATCAGGGAGCTGAAAAAAGCCGAAAAATTTATTTTTCTTGAATATTTTATCATAGAGCGGGGAATCTTTTGGAATACAGTGCTGGACATTTTAAAGGAAAAGGTGAAGGAAGGCGTGGAGGTGCGGGTAATGTACGACGGCATGTGCTCCATGGTGCTGCTTCCCTACAGATATCCGCGGGAGCTTGAAAAATATGGGATTAAGGCCAAAATGTTTGCGCCTATCGTGCCTTTTTTATCCACCGCCCAGAATAATCGGGACCACAGGAAAATCTTGGTGATTGACGGGAAGGTGGCTTTTACCGGCGGGGTAAATCTTGCGGACGAGTACATCAATAAGACGGTGCGCTTTGGGCACTGGAAAGACGTTGCGGTAAAAATTACCGGGGATGCAGTGCGCAGCTTTACGGTGATGTTTCTGCAGATGTGGAATGTCTCGGAGCTTGGAAGCGAGGATTACGATAAATATTTAAAAGAAATTGTTTTTGAGAAGCCTCTTTCTCACGACGGTTTTGTGATTCCTTACGGGGAAGCGCCCGCTAGAAGCGCCGTGGTGGGGAAAACAGTCTATGAATCTATTATTCAAAGGGCATCAAACTATGTGCATATCATGACGCCGTATTTTATTGTAGACAGGGAATTTTTGGACAGTATGCGGTATGCCGCAAGGCGCGGCGTGGAGGTGTCCATGATTCTGCCCCATATTCCAGACAAAAAGGCGGTTTACTATATTGCAAGAACCTTTTACCCGGAACTGCTTGAGGCCGGTATCCGGGTGTACGAGTATACGCCGGGCTTTGTCCATGCAAAGTCCTTTGTATCGGACGACGAGTGCGCCGCGGTGGGGACGGTAAATTTGGACTACAGAAGCTTTTATCATCATTTTGAGTGCGGGGCTTGCTTTTACGGCAGTTCCATGGTGGCAAAGGTGGAAGAGGATTTTCAAAACACGCTGAAAAAATGTCAGGAGGTCACTATGGATTATTATAGGAAGATTCCGCTTTATCAGAAGATAGTGGGAAGGATTTCCAGACTGGTGGCGCCTCTTTTGTAAGAGCCGGGAATGTAGCGCGCTGATGCGCGTATTGGTTATAATAAATCCGCCCTTTGAGACGGTATCCCTATGGCATATGGCCGTGAGGAAATAAAGGAAGTGATTTTTTATGCAGGGAATTTTGTACGACGCAACCAAAGTGAAGGTCTGTCAGGCTTTTTATACAATCTGCGATTACGGGGAGCTTTCAAGGGAGTGGGCGGACGGACTTTGGCTGGATATTTTATCGGAAAAGCAGCTTTACGAGGAACTGGTCTATTACATAGAGCATCACACTTTTTTGGACAAGGCAAAGGCCTGCGGCTACTCCCTGTGCGATTTGTATGTCTGGCAAATGAACCGGTATAATCTCATCAAGGATACGGGGAAGAATTCAAGGACCTGCAATAAGGAAAAGATGGCCATGCAGGCTTTCCGCACTATGGCGGATATGCTGAAGAATCCGGAGGAATACAAGAACGGGCTGGATTACGGGCGGGGAACTGATAAATTTTAAAAATACATAGTATAAAATTTTTAAAAAAGGAACATACTACTCCTGTAACCTAATGAATCAGGAGGAAACAAATATGGCTAAGAATGATTATCAGAACAACCAGAACAATCAGAATCAGGAAAACAAATCCAGTCAGAACAGCCAGAACAGTCAGAAGAACAGCTCTTCTAACTCTTCTAACTGCAAAGACAACAATAACAAAAAGAATAACGAATTCTAAATGGATTTGGCGAAAGGGCATCCCGGCTGGGGTGCCTTTTTCGGTGTACAAGGGGATTTTTTTGTGGTATAATGGAGCACGCTGAGCGTGTATCAGTCATAAGGAATTCTCCCATCTGCAAGGAGGTTTTCCTTGCGACAAGAAATGTAGCACGCTGATGCGCAAGCGAGGAGATTTTTGTATGGAGAGGTATGAACTGATTGCGCCCTGTCATTTTGGGCTGGAAGCTGTCTTGAAGCGTGAAATTATAGATTTGGGATACGACGTCTCGAAGGTGGAGGACGGACGGGTAACCTTTATCGGAGACGCGGAGGCGGTATGCCGCGCCAATGTTTTCCTGCGCACTGCGGAACGGATTTTGATTAAGGTGGGGAGCTTTCATGCGGAGACCTTTGAGGAGCTTTTTCAGGGGACGAAGGCGCTTTGCTGGGAGGAGTGGATACCTGCCGACGGGAAATTTTGGGTTGCCAAGGCGGCCAGCATCAAGAGCAAGCTGTTCAGCCCCTCGGATATTCAATCGGTCATGAAAAAGGCCATGGTGGAGCGGATGAAAGCCCTCCGCCATATGGAGTGGTTCCCGGAAAGCGGCGAATCTTTTCCCATTCGGGTGTTTTTGATGAGGGACGAGGTGACGGCGGCGCTAGACACCACGGGGGAATCCTTACATAAAAGAGGCTATAGAAAGCTGACGGCCAAAGCGCCTATTGCCGAGAATCTTGCGGCGGCGCTGCTGATGCTCACTCCTTGGAGGGGCGACAGGATTTTGGTGGACCCTTTCTGCGGAAGCGGGACTTTTCCTATAGAGGCGGCCATGATGGCGGCGAACATTGCGCCGGGGATGAACCGGAGCTTCACGGCCAAGGCATGGGAGCATTTGATGCCTGAGCGGGAATGGCAGGATGCGGTGGAGGAAGCCGAAGAAGGAATTACAAGGGACGTTTACACGGATATTCAGGGATACGATATCGACGATAAGGTGGTGGCCGCGGCGCGGGAAAACGCCCGGCTTGCGGGCGTGGAAGGCATGATTCACTTTCAAAAACGGGACGTGCGGGACTTAAGCCACAGCAAAAAGTACGGCTTTCTCATCACCAACCCGCCTTACGGGGAGCGGATGGAGGAAAAGGAAAATCTTCCCGCCCTGTACAGAGCGTTGGGGGAACGGTTTAAGGAATTGGACGCATGGTCCCTGTATTTGATTACGGCCTATGAGCAGGCGGAAAGTATTATGGGCCTGAAAGCGGCGAAGAACCGAAAAATTTACAATGGAATGATGAAAACCTATTTTTATCAGTTTCCCGGTCCGAAGCCGCCAAAGAGAGGCGGAGTAGGGGAACACGGAATAGAGAGATAAAAAGAGAACGGGAAAAGCGTAAGCTGTAGAGAGAGCAAGCAAGAAAAACAGAAGCAATGGGAAAGCGGAACAGAAAAGTAAGCGGAATGTAGATAAACACGGTAGTCAGAAAGGATATACGCGATGCAAAGGATAATTTTTGCCACGGGAAACGCCGGAAAAATGAAAGAAATCAAAATGATTCTGGAAGGCCTTAAGCTGGCGGGCGAGGACGTGGAGGTGCTTTCCATGAAGGAAGCGGGGATAGATGTTCCAATTGACGAGGACGGAAAGACCTTTATGGAAAACGCGGTCATTAAGGCGAAAACGGTAGCGGGGGCCGCAGCGTCTGTAGGGCGGGGGGCTATTGTGCTGGCGGACGATTCCGGGCTGGAAGTCGATTATTTAAATAAAGAGCCGGGAGTTTACTCAGCCAGATATCTTGGAGAAAATACCCCTTACCGCGAAAAAAATTTAAATATCATCGGGCGGCTGGAAAATATACCGGAGGAGAAAAGAACGGCAAGATTTGTCTGTGCAATTGCCTGCGCGCTTCCAAGCGGCGAGGTTTTGACGGAGGAAGCCGCAGTGGAGGGACGGATTGGATACGAGGAGAGAGGGGAAAATGGCTTTGGATACGACCCGATTTTCATGGTTCCGGCTTATGGGAGGAGCACGGCGGAGCTGACGGAGGAAGAAAAAAATGAAATCAGCCACAGAGGAAAGGCACTTCGTGCGATGAAAAACCGGCTGGAAGAGATGTTTAAGGAGCGCGGCAAAGCAGATGGAGAAAGGCCGGTATGAAAATTTTGATTGTCAGCGACACGCATCGGAAAAACGACAATTACATAAGGGCGCTTGAGCGGGAAGCCCCGGTGGATATGGTAATCCACTGCGGGGACATCGAGGGCAGCGAGTATTTGATTGCCGAGGCGGCGGGATGCCCGGTCCAGATGGTGGTGGGCAACAACGACTTTTTTTCAGACCTTCCGCGGGAAAAGGATTTTCAGATAGGAAAGTACAGGGTTTGGCTCACCCACGGACACAATTACTGCGTTTCCATGGGAAATGAATACCTCAAGCGGGAAGCCAAAACGCGGGGGGCGGACATCGTTATGTACGGGCACACCCACAAGCCTGTGGTGGATATAAGCAGGGAATTAATTGCCGTCAATCCGGGAAGCCTTGCGTATCCAAGGCAGGAGGGACGGAAGCCTTCCTATATAATAATGGATTTGGACGGGGAGGGGGAGGCGCATTTTACCATTCACTATTTTTGCTAAGAAAGTTTTAAAATTTTGTTGACAGAAGCAAAGGGATATTCTATAATATGTTTTGCGTTGCGAGAGAGTGGCTCAGGAAAACCGGCGGGGTGTGGCTCAGCTTGGCTAGAGCGCCTGGTTTGGGACCAGGAGGTCGC
>JAMPGS010000160.1 GCA_023663815.1 Clostridium sp. | reverse complement strand
ATCAGAGACAAGAGGAGACCGGAGCCTTATAAGGGCAAGGGTATCAAGTATGCCGATGAAGTAATCAGACGTAAAGTTGGTAAGACTGGTAAGAAATAGATAAGGAGAGTGTAAAGATGGTTAGAAAAAAGTCCAGGCAAGAAGTTCGTGTTAAAAAGCACATGAGAATACGCAACCGCGTCAGCGGTACAGTGGAAAGGCCCCGTCTTGCAGTATTCAGAAGTAATAATCATATGTATGCTCAAATTATTGACGACGTGGCCGGCAACACTTTAGTAGCTGCTTCTACTCTTGAGAAAGAAGTAAAGGATCAGCTTGAAAAGACCAACAACATTGACGCGGCGGCATATCTGGGAAATGTAATCGGTAAGAGAGCGCTTGAAAAGGGCATCGATACGGTGGTTTTTGACAGAGGCGGATACTTGTATCACGGTAAAGTTGCGGCGTTAGCTGATGCGGCCAGAGAAGCTGGCCTGAAATTCTAGGAAGGGAGAAACACACATGAGACGTACAATCATCGATGTCAGCGGCATGGAATTAACAGAAAAAGTAGTTTCCATCAAGCGTGTTACAAAGGTTGTTAAGGGTGGACGTAATATGCGCTTTACAGCTCTGGTGGTAGTGGGCGACATGAATGGCCATGTCGGCGCCGGACTTGGAAAAGCAACGGAAATTCCTGAGGCAATCCGGAAGGGAAAAGAGGACGCCGTTAAGCATCTTGTTTCTGTTGCAACTGACGAGAGTAAGAGTATCACACATGATTTTACAGGAAAATTTGGTTCCGCTTCCGTATTGTTAAAGAAAGCGCCTGAAGGTACCGGTATCATCGCGGGAGGTCCCGCCCGTATTGTCTGCGAGCTTGCAGGCATCAAGAATATCCGTACAAAATCTTTGGGCTCCAATAATAAGCAGAACGTTGTACTTGCAACAATTGAAGGATTAAGCTCACTTAAGACCCCCGAAGAGGTGGCACGCAAGCGCGGCAAATCTGTAGAAGAGATTATGGCATAGGAGGGAATGAGAGATGGAAAAGAAGTTAAAAATTACTTTAGTAAAATCTCCTATCGGAGCAGTTCCCAAGCATAAAGCTACCGTGCAATCTATGGGACTTCGCAAGCTGAACAAGTCGATTGTGTTGCCTGACAACGCGGCTACAAGAGGCCAGATTCAGCAAATCGGGCATTTAATTAAGGTTGAAGAGGTTGAAGAATAGAAGGAGGTGTCAGCAATGGGTGTTGAATTATCAAGTCTGAGCCCCGCAAAAGGCTCTAAACACAGTGATAATTTTAGAAGAGGCCGTGGACACGGCTCAGGAAACGGCAAGACAGCCGGCAAGGGCCACAAGGGCCAGAAGGCACGTTCCGGAAGGACTAGGCCGGGATTTGAAGGCGGTCAGATGCCTTTATACAGGAGAATCCCCAAGAGAGGGTTCACCTGCCCGAATCACAAAGAAATTGTTGCGATTAATTTAGGGGTACTGGACGATAAGTTTGAGGACGGCGCTGTGGTTGATGTCAATGCATTAATTGAATCCGGTATCATTAAAAATCCTAAGGATGGCGTTAAAATCCTTGGAAACGGAGAAGTTACCAAGAAGCTTACAGTAAAAGTAAATGCTTTCAGTGCATCGGCAAAAGAAAAAATTGAAGCTGTTGGTGGAACTGCAGAGGTGGTTTAATGTTTACAACCCTAAAAAATGCATTTAAAATTAAAGAAATAAGAAAAAAGCTATTATTCACCTTTGGTATGCTTGTTGTGATTCGTTTAGGGTCACAGCTTCCCGTGCCGGGCGTGGACAGACACTATTTTTCAAACTGGTTTGCACAGCAGACGGGCGACGCGTTTAATTTCTTCGACGCCTTTACCGGCGGCTCGTTCTTAAATATGTCGATTTTGGCACTGAACATCACGCCGTACATTACGTCGTCGATTATCATGCAGCTCCTCACAATCGCTATTCCTAAGCTTGAGGAAATGCAGAAGGAGGGCGAGGACGGAAGAAAGAAGATTGCTTCCATCACCCGTTACGTGACGGTTGGCCTTGCGCTGATTGAGTCCACCGCGATGGCCGTTACCTTTGGCAGAAGCGGGCTTTTGGAGAATTTTAATTTTCTCAACGTGATTACGGTTATCACGGCGCTTACGGCGGGCAGCGCGTTTCTTATGTGGATTGGCGAGAGAATTACGGAAAACGGCGTGGGAAACGGTATATCCATCGTCCTAGTTATCAATATTATCTCAAGGATTCCACAGGATATCGCCCAACTGTTCGAGCAGTTTGTGTTTGGTAAAGCCATTGCCGTGGGAGCTGTGGCGGCGGTGATTATTCTGGCGATTATCTTGGCGATGGTAGTCATGGTTATTATTTTGAACGACGCGACGCGCAAGATTCCTGTCCAGTATGCGAAGAAGGTTCAGGGCAGAAAAATGGTAGGAGGCCAGACTTCCTCCATTCCTATGAAGGTGAACACGTCGGGAGTAATTCCCATTATTTTCGCCTCCTCCCTGATGCAGCTGCCAGTGATTGTGTGTAGCTTTGTGGGATACCGAGGAACCGGCGTGTGGGCGCATATTTTGCGGGGCTTAAGCTCCAGCAACTGGTGTAATCCCAGAGAGCCCGTTTATTCTATTGGACTGCTGATATATATAGCGCTGGTTATTTTCTTTGCTTATTTTTATACGTCAATTACCTTTAATCCGATTGAAATTGCAGAGAATATGAAGAAGCAGGGCGGATTTATTCCGGGTATCAGGCCGGGCAAGCCGACTAGCGAGTATCTGACGAAGATTTTAAATTATATTGTATTCATCGGTGCGGTGGGCCTGACGATTATCTGCGTTGTACCTTTCGTGTTCAACGGAGTGTTTGGGGCGCAGGTATCCTTTGGAGGAACAAGTCTTATCATTATTGTCAGCGTAGTTCTTGAAACCATTAAGCAAGTGGAATCACAGATGCTGGTGCGCAATTACAAAGGTTTTTTGAATGATTAGATGTTTCAGGCTTATGAAATACATTAGAGGTTAAAGGAAAACACAGACAGGAAATGTTGTTTTTCCTTTGCCTCTATATTAGCATAAGAAGAAATTTATGCGGCGGATAGAGAGGAGGTAAGTTATGAAAATAATTATGCTGGGCGCGCCCGGCGCCGGAAAAGGTACGCAGGCAAAAATGATTGCGGAGAAATACGGCGTTCCCCATGTTTCTACGGGAGATATTTTCCGGGCCAATATTAAAAACGGCACGCAGTTAGGGATGGAAGCAAAAAAATATATGGACGAGGGGCTTTTGGTTCCCGACGAGCTGACCGTTAAGATTCTTCTCGACAGGGTGGCGAAGGACGACTGCAGGGAAGGCTATGTGCTGGACGGATTCCCAAGGAATATTCCTCAGGCCGAGGTCCTTGACAAAGCCCTTGATGAAATTCAGGATAAACTTGACTATGCTATCGACGTTGACGTGCCCGACGAAAATATCATAAAAAGAATGAGCGGCAGGCGCGCATGTCCCAACTGCGGGGACACCTATCATGTAGAAAATGTACCGCCCAAAAAAGCGGGCTATTGCGATAGCTGCGGAACGGAGCTGATTCTTAGGGACGACGACAGGCCGGAAACGGTTGGCAAGCGTCTGGAAGTATATCATGAGCAGACTCAGCCGCTGATTGATTTTTACGAAAAAAAGGGCATTTTGAAAACGGTGGACGGAACCGCAAAGATGGACGACGTGTTTGCGGCAATCTGCGATATTCTTGGTTGACCTTTGCTGCCGGAAAGACAGGGATTTTTAAATGGCGGTGACAATTAAATCAAAGAGAGAAATAGAGCTGATGCGTGAATCAGGCAGGATTCTTGCGGAGGTTCACACGAGACTTGGAGAGGCGATAAAGCCGGGGATGACCACCAAGGATATCGACACTATGGGGGAAAAGCTGATTCGCAGCTATGGATGTGTGCCCAATTTTTTAAATTATAACGGATATCCGGCCTCTATTTGTGTTTCTGTAAACGACGAAGTGGTTCATGGAATTCCGTCTGATGCGAGAATCCTAAAAGAAGGCGATATCGTCAGCTTGGACGCGGGGCTGATTTACAAGGGATACCACTCCGATGCGGCCCGTACTTATCCCGTAGGCAGAGTAAGCCGGCAGGCGGAGCTGCTTATCAAGGTGACGCGGCAAAGCTTTTTTGAGGGAATCAAATATGCCCTAGCCGGTAATCACCTGTCGGATATTTCCAATGCGATTTATTCCTTTTGCAAAAGATATAATTACGGCGTGGTGCGGGATTTGGTGGGCCATGGGATTGGAACCAGCCTCCATGAAGAGCCGCAGATACCTAATTTCAGACAGTGGCGCAGGGGAATCAAGCTGCGTCCGGGCATGACCCTTGCCATAGAGCCCATGGTGAATCTGGGAAGCTACAGGGTGGAATGGCTAGACGACGGCTGGACGGTTGTCACAAGGGACGGTTCTTACTCCGCTCACTATGAGAATACAGTGCTGATAACAGACGGAAAGCCGGAAATTCTGACGATTCTGCCCGGTCAGGCCTAAAGCCCGTTTGAAAGGCGGCGTGGAAACATTAGGTTTACTTCCGTGCGGAAATGGGGGAAATTATGACGGGAATGTTCGCTATATCCAAGGCAGGGCACGACAAGGGCCAGATGTATATAATAATGAAAGAAGAGGAAGATTTTGTATATCTGGTGGACGGAAAAAGCAAAAAGACGGAAAATCCAAAGAAAAAGAGAAAGAAGCATATTCAGATAGTTAAAACAGGCACGGATAAAGCGCTTCTGGAAAAGATAAAAAACGGACAAAAGATATACGACGAAGAAATAAAATTTGCCATTAAGCTCAGGACAAAGAAACAGGAGGTAGTACATGTCAAAGGCTGATGTAATCGAAATTGAAGGAACTGTGGTGGAAAAGCTCCCCAATACCATGTTTCAGGTGGAACTGGAAAACGGACACAGGGTGCTTGCACATATTAGCGGGAAATTAAGGCAGAATTTTATCCGTATTCTTCCCGGTGATAGGGTCACTTTGGAGCTGTCCCCATACGACTTAAGTAAGGGAAGAATTATCTGGAGAGACAAATAATTTTCTTGCAATAAACGTTATATCATGCTATAATGTAAAGCGGTCTTTTTTGAAAGGAGGTTTAACATGAAAGTTAGATCATCAGTAAAACCGATTTGCGAAAAGTGTAAAATTATTAAGAGAAAAGGACGCATCAGAGTAATCTGTGAAAATCCTAAGCACAAACAGAGACAAGGATAATCCGCTGCAGGCTGCCGGGAAGGCAGGTATTTAGAAGCAGAAGGGTTCTTGTCAATTATGCTTGGCTTATATAATTGTACAAAAGAGCCTTAGTGATTACTTCTTGGTTCGTGAAAATTTTCGCGCAAGATCGGAAAAATCCGGTTGGGCACAAAATGCCCCAATCAATTAGTATCAACGCATGAAAATGCGTAAAAGAAAATGGAGGAAACGTAAATGGCTCGTATTGCAGGTGTTGATTTACCCAGGGAAAAACGTGTGGAAATTGGCTTGACTTATGTTTACGGGATTGGAAGATCCAGTTCCAACAAGATTTTAGCGCAGGCAAAAGTCAATCCCGATACCCGTGTCAGAGAGCTGACAGACGACGAAGTTAAGAGAATCAGCGAGGTAATTGAAGCTGGTTACATGGTGGAAGGCGACCTTCGAAGAGAAGTTGCCATGAACATTAAGAGACTTCAGGAAATCGGCTGCTACAGGGGAATCCGTCACAGGAAAGGATTGCCTGTACGTGGACAGAACACAAAGACAAACGCAAGAACAAGAAAGGGTCCCAAGCGTACTGTTGCTAACAAGAAGAAATAATCTGTAACAGTGAAGGACAAAACACAGACAAGGTGCAGTTTGTACTGCCCGGACGAAGTGTGAGAAACAGTTTATCAAGTTTAAAAGAAAGTAGGTTAGTTTAAATGGCAGCAAAAAAAGTTACGAAAAAAGTGACAAAAAGACGTGTCAAGAAAAACGTTGAACGTGGACAGGCACATATCCAGTCTTCATTTAACAACACGATTGTTACATTGACGGACGCGGAAGGAAACGCCTTAAGCTGGGCAAGTGCCGGTGGTCTTGGTTTTAGAGGTTCAAGGAAATCTACTCC
>JAMPGS010000015.1 GCA_023663815.1 Clostridium sp. | reverse complement strand
AATTTTTTGCCTTTGGTTTAGTGTCGCGCCATAGGGAGGGTTGCCAATTACTATGTCAAATCCCCCTTCAGCAAACACCTGCGGAAACTCCTCCCGCCATACAAATGCTTCCGCCGCTATTTCTTTATCCGCCACTATGGAATCGCCGCATTTTATATTTGCATCAAGCGAGGCCAATGTCTGATTTCTTTTAGCCGTTTTCAGCCATAACGATAATTTGGTAATTTCTACGCTTTCTGGGTTGATATCCACTCCATAAAGATTATTTTGCAATATCTCCTTGTCAATATCAAAAAGAGTTCTTTGCCCATCATAAGTAAATTTCATTTCAAGCACAAAATCCATTTCCTCATGTAAATAGTCGAAACACTGGTTTAAAAATGCGCCGCTTCCGCAGGCCGGGTCGCAAATTTTAATACTTTTCAATACCTCCTCATAAAGCTGCCAGTATTTTTGATGAAGCATGATAATTGCTTCTCTGTGCATCAACTCGTCTTCCGACATACTATCTTTTTCATCAGGTATCTCTTCCCATGATGCAATCAGAATTGTATTTTTCCGGCCCGTACTTTTTCTTCTTACCTCCGCTTCAAATACCCCCCCCGAAAAAATAGTTTTTTTCAGCTCTTCTTTTTTATGATTTAAAAATACTCCTACCGTCTGCTCAACAATATATCTTGTCACGTAATAGGGTGTATAAAAAATGCCGTCGTCTTTTTGCTTTCCTTTGCTGGCAGTATTTTCACTTTTTATTTCATTTTTTATCTGTTCAACATCTGAAATGCTCTGTTCAAAAATCTGTCCCAATATATTTACATTCAAATCGCTTCCAAAATCATATTCCGTTAATTTCAAAAACATTTCCAATACTTCATCGGATATGCTCAATTCATCAAGCTCCAAATCAGCTTTAAATAACCCGCCGTTATACCTATTTACTTTCATGGGCGGATTGCCTTTATCAATGGAGGCGAATAATCCTTTTAGTTCATTCCACAATTTATTTGCCGCCAAAGAAAAACTATTATGTACGGACGCCACTAAATTTTTATATATATTTTGCGGCAGTAATCCATAATCTTCACAAAAACATATAAACGTAAATCTATCCATAATTTTTTGTGTTTTTGTGAATAACATAACAGAATCCCTGTCTGGATTCAATTTTTTAATATCCGCATATAGATTATCCCTAATTTCCTTATACGTTTTGTAAAAATCATTTGATATGGCAATCCCCATTTCTTCATTTTCCCGATACAATTCGTCAATCAATGACTTTCCTGCTTCACAAATCAAATGTTCCTTACACAATAAAAAATAAAATCTCAAAAAATCTGCTTCACTTTTAATTTCCCGCAAATCAAATACTTCATATTCTAAGGAAGAATTACTTTTATAAAGCCTTGTTTCCACGAAATTAGATACGATAACCCAGCCGCATCTGCTCCCGTTCTTATTTGCATAGGAAAAAGCCTGTTCCACCGGCGTCAAATGCGAACTTCTGTTTTGTTTCTTATCCAAAGGCGTCCTTGCATCTTTTAATTCTATTACAACCCTGACATCTTCTTTTTCTGTTGATTTGCTAAAAAACCCAAGCCCTCCGTCCGCCTCGCTGGTGTCAAGAACACTTTTATATTCCTGTTTTTGATTGTAGATATCCCCGTCTGTCCCTGTTACAGTCGCATATCCCAAAACATATTCAAATACCTGCGTCATAAACGTTCCCTGTATTTGAGTTTCTTTTGTTCTGTCTAAATGCTGTTCTGCGCTTGCATTATGCCAGCGCTTCATAATTTTAAACTTTTCATCAAAATTAGAAACGTTATCTCTGCTAAATTTTAATAAATATTTTTGTATCAATCTATCCTTAAAAATTTTATCTGTACAATTCACACTTCTCACTCCATGTATGGTATTCAATATATATTATGCTGAAATTTCACAGTTTCCCACGAATAATTATCATAATTCCAAACTATTTTCATTTAATAAAAAGTCATAAATACTCATAGTTGTAATTCCGTATTCATCCCGCTGCACTCTTATAACGTCCTTCACCACAACAATTTTTTTAAAGGAATCCGGTATATTGAGAAGGGAATTCTTTTCTCGTTTTTTATCCGCAATCAATTTACCAATATAGCTCAATATAATATCTGAATTTCAATGCCGCCTATTTTTCCACTTCCCCGAATCCCTGCAATCACCTTAATCATTCAATTATACATACGGTTAATTAAACTGTCTAAATATTTATTCCTTTTAATTCCCATTTTACCCTCTCTCAGCATATATAAAAATTCTGTCACTATTATTATACACTGATTTTAATAGAATCAAAAGCTTCATGATGAAAAACAGGGGCAAAAATGCACTTTTTATTCAACATACTCCCTACTTAACATGCCTGTTTTTAAAATTTAACATGCCTATTTTAAAATTATTTGTTGGTGAATAAATATAAGTATGCTATAATGAGGATTGCATAAGTTATCCCATAGTAACGCGGCAAAATAGATAAAATAAAAGGGCGGTTTTTTATCGTCCTTTCTGTATGCATAGCAAAAATGCATAGCAAAGGTGCATAGCAAAAATGCATAGCAAAAATGCATAGCAAAATCACATGAGGAGGAAAAATAGAACTATGCCAATCGTACTGACAAAACAACTGCCCACCCCGGACGTCATAAGGGAGCTGTACCCTATTCCGGCTAATTTAGTTGAATTAAAAAGGGAACGGGACCGCGAAATACGCGACGTTATTATCGGAAAAAGCAAAAAGTTTCTTGTAATTATCGGCCCTTGCTCCGCGGACAATGAGGAGGCCGTCTGCGACTATGTGTCCAGACTTTCCAAGGTAAACGAAAAAGTAAAAGATAAGTTGATTTTGATTCCCCGTATTTACACCAACAAGCCCAGAACCACCGGGGAGGGCTACAAGGGAATCGTCCATCAGCCCAACCCGGAACAGGATGCGGATTTTCTGGCGGGTCTCATTGCCATGAGAAAAATGCACATCCGCGCTATCGAAGAATCCGGCTTGACTGCCGCGGACGAGATGCTTTACCCTGACAACTGGGGATATGTGTCGGATATTTTGTCCTATGTGGCTATCGGCGCGCGCTCCGTGGAGGATCAGCAGCACCGAATCGTCGCCAGCGGCTTCGACGTTCCGGCAGGCATGAAAAATCCTACCAGCGGCAACTTGACGGTAATGCTTAACTCCGTTTACGCGGCCCAGCATCCCCATTCTTTTATTTACCGGGGCTGGGAATCAAAGACAAACGGCAACGACTTAGCCCATACGGTCCTGCGCGGAGCAACTAACAAACACGGGGGAAATCTCCCCAATTATCACTATGAGGATTTAAACCTTCTGCTTGAGCTTTACAACGAGAGAGAATTAAAAAATCCCGCCGCCGTCATCGACACCAATCACAGCAACTCCAACAAACAGTTCGAGCAGCAGATTCGCATTGTAAAGGAGGTCATGCACAGCCGCAAATTAAATCCCGACATTCACAAGCTGGTAAAAGGCGTTATGATTGAAAGCTATATTGAGGAGGGCTGCCAAAAAATCGGAGGCGGCGTCTACGGAAAATCCATCACCGACCCCTGCCTTGGATGGGAGGATTCCGAAAAGCTCATTTACGATATCGCGGAATATGAATAAAATCAAATACCCCGCCGCAGGCAACGGAGTATTTGCTCCCTCGCCGGGCGGCAGCCGCCATAATGTCAAAGCCAACTTAAGTTGGCTTTTAAGCGACTACTTGGTTCGCTGCTCGCGGAAACAAACGCCCATAGCCGAGATATTTCCTCAAAAGTTAAATTTTAGGGGGAAATTATTTCGGTGTTGGGGCGTTAAAAAAATTGGCAAAGTCGGCTTTAGGGCAGCAAAAAATTTTTACAAAGTTGCCCTTGAAACGTCAAAAGATTTTTACAAGGTCAGACAGTAAAATGGGATTTACATAGCTTTCCAGTATGCATCCAATCAGCATCACAATGCTTATCCACAAAAGCATAATTCCCTGCCTCAAAAACTGCTGTTTCCTGCTGATAGCATATGGCGGCGCATATTTTTCTATCAGACGGCTCCCCCGGCAATTTTCATAGCACCATTCCAAAAGCATAACTTCCGCCGGTATCAAAAGAAGCTGGTGCGGAAACATTCCCCCCAAAAGAAGCAAAAGCCCCTTAATGCCAAATCGTATGATGGCCGCCGTAATCGTCATCCCTCCAAGTATTCCCTGCCAGACAATGCAGCCGTAAACAGAAGCCAGTCCAATCCCCGTGGTGGAAAGCAAAACAAAAAACAGCTCCTCCCCCATTCTGTGCTTTAACACATACTTTAAAAATCTTCCATTGTCGATTTCTATATATTTTAGCCTGTTAATCGCCGCAACGCTAAAAATACCGTCTTCTGCAAGGAGCGCGTCGTTTCCCATATTCATTGCAATCACCCCCAGCAAAAAACTGCCGAAAAAAAGGTACAGCCAAAGCGTGTAGAGGCGGCTTCTTTCTAATTTTTTCATTATATAGCTTCTGCCTTTCGTCTGTCTCTTTCTTTTCCACACCTATAAAGCATTTTTTTCTTCTGCATGTTATGGAGAATTACTTTTTCTGCAAAACACAAAAAATTCTTTTGTAATTATGAAAAACTTTTCTTCTGACAAGATATAGAAAACTTCTTTCTTTGCAATATATGAAAAACAGGCGGTACATATGCCCGCCTGTTCTATCGCATTTAATCCTCTTTATTTTCTATTCTTTTCTTTATTGCCCGCCGTATTTATCCTTATAGGCAAGAATCGCTGCAATGGTTTTTGAATCCTGAATTTCTCCCGAATAAATTTTTTCAGTCAGCTCCTCCACTGTGTAAGCTATGACCTGAACGTACTCATCCTCATCTAAATGCTGGCTTCCCGCCGTAAGCCCTCTTGCCAAATAAATGTCGATTTTTTCATTGCAGAAAGCTACTGTGGTACGGATAGTAAGCAAAAGCTCTATCTGCTCCGCCTTGTACCCCGTCTCCTCCTTAAGCTCCCTTGCCGCCGCTTCCATGGTAGGCTCGTCGGGCGTTTTTAATCCGCCCGCCGGTATTTCCAGCGTGTAACGCTCTAGCGCATTTCGATACTGCCGCACCATAACCAGCCTGCCGCTGTCATCTACCGGCACCACCGCCGCCGCTCCGTTATGCTTGATAAAATCCCACTTTACCACGTTACCGTTAGGTATCTGCATTGTATCCTGATAGTAATCGATGATAGTTCCATGGGCAATCAAATCTCTGGATATCCTCTTGATTTCTTCCATTATGTTTTCTCCTCATCTATCCCTTTCTAAAAAAAGGGGAAAGTTTCTTCCTACTCGCCCATTCCCGCCAAAAGCTTCTCCACGCTTGCCAGCTTCACGCAAAGCACAAACAAGTCTGTTGCCTTTGCCAGTTCCTCCTCGGAAGGAAAGGTAGGCGCTATACGAATATTGCTGTCGGCAGGGTCTTTTTTGTAGGGATAGGTGGCCCCCGCTCCCGTCATCACAACCCCGGCATCCTTACACATTTGAACAATCGCCTTTGCGCAGCCCTCCATGGCCTCGAAGGAAATAAAGTACCCTCCTCTGGGATTTGTCCATGAACCAATCCCAAGACCGCCAAGCTCTCTCTCAAGGACCTCAAGAACCGCCTCAAATTTCGGGCGGATAATTGCCGCATGTTTTTTCATATGCGCCCGTAGGCCGTCCATATCCTTAAAATACCGTGTATGGCGAAGCTGATTAAGCTTATCCGGCCCGATGGTCTGTATCGTCATAATGCTTTTGATAGAATCCAGATTCGCTTTGGAGGCGGCAATCGCTGAAATTCCTGAACCGGGGAAGGTCACCTTTGAGGTGGAACAAAATTCATACACAATATCGATATTTCCCGTCTTTTCACATTCGCCAAAAATATCTAAAAGTTCGTCGCCCTCCTCATACAAATCATGAATCGCGTAAGCGTTATCCCAGAATATCCTGAAGTCCTTCGCCGCGGGCTTAAGCGCCGCAAATCTTTTTACCGTCTCGTCCGAATAAGTGTAACCCTGCGGATTAGAGTATTTGGGCACGCACCAAATTCCTTTCACATCCGGGTCGTTATTTACATACTGCTCCACTAAATTCATGTCCGGTCCATCTTCCGTCATTGGAATATTAATCATTTCAATGCCAAACTGTTCGGTAATTGCAAAGTGTCTGTCATATCCCGGAACCGGACATAAAAATTTCACCTTATCCAGCTTGCACCAAGGGGTGCTCCCAAGCACGCCAAAGAGCATACAGCGCGCCACAGTGTCGTACATGATATTTAGACTGGAATTTCCAAATACAATAATCATGTCCTCTGAAACGCCAATCATGTCCGCCAAAAGGCACCTTGCTCCCTCGATGCCCTCCAGAAGCCCATAATTCCGACAGTCCACACCAGAGCGGGTTTTGATGTCTGATTTTGAATTAATAATATCCAGAAAATCCATTTCCATGTCAAGCTGGGCCACCGAAGCTTTTCCTCTGGACATATCCAGCTTCAGCCCTTTAGCCTTCTCTTCCTCATATTGTTTATTCAGTTCCTTCTTCAATGTAAGCAATTCTTCTCTGTTAAGCTCTTTGTACGCCTTCATATCTTATTCCTCCATTAACGTCTTATGTGGTATGATTGGATAATTGTATACAATCCAACGCCCATACTATTCTACTATAACATTCTTTCACAAACAAGATGTTTTTTTCATTTTTGATGCTTTTCTTTGTTCAAAATGTAATTAGCAGGCCGGCGCTTTGTTATATCATAACTTTTTGCTGCAAACTAAAACAATTGTTATCACTGGAGGTTTTTCTGCAAGCTAAAGCAACTGTTAATATCAAGTTTCTATTCGTAAGACTGCGATTTCGCTATCCCTTCTTCGTACCTATATCACACAGTGCAAACCTTGGGAGCCGCTATAAAGTTTGTTGACAGCCGTGCTTAAGTGGATATTCGCCGCAGAGCATACATGCATATGCCCCCATACTAAAAAACGGCAGAACTCACCTACGTGAATTCTGCCGTTATCATTCTGTAATTAAAAGAAAAATATTTCGCATAGTCAATGTGTAATTGAAAAAAATTATTTCGCATAGTCGATGACTCTGGATTCTCTAATTACATTTACTTTTATCTGACCGGGATATTCCAGTTCAGCTTCAATTTGCTTTGAAATATCTCTGGCTAAAAGTACCATATCGGAATCAGAAATTTGTTCCGGAACTACCATTACTCGAATCTCTCTACCTGCCTGAATTGCAAAAGATTTGTCTACGCCTTTAAAATTGTTTGAAATATCTTCTAGCTGTTTGAGCCTGCTTGTATACGTTTCAAGCGTCTCGCGTCTTGCACCCGGCCGCGCCGCCGATATCGTATCAGAAGCCTGTACAATACATGCGATTAACGACTGAGGCTCCACATCGCCATGATGGGATTCCACGGCATTAATAACAGTGGGCGATTCCTTGTATTTTCTACACAGCTCAACGCCCAACTGAATATGAGAGCCTTCCATTTCATGGTCTACAGCCTTGCCTATATCATGCAAAAGACCCGCTCTCTTCGCCATTCTCACATCAAGGCCAAGCTCCGCAGCCAAAAGACCTGAAAGCTGCGCCACTTCTATGGAATGTTTCAACGCATTTTGCCCATAGCTGGTTCTGAATTTCATCTTACCTAACAGTCTTACAAGTTCAGGATGAATTCCATGCACGCCTACCTCTAAGGTAGCAGCCTCACCTTCCTCTTTAATCATGATTTCGACTTCTTTTTGCGCTTTCTCAACCATTTCCTCGATTCTGGCCGGATGAATACGTCCGTCCACAATCAGTTTTTCAAGCGCGATTCTTGCTACTTCCCTGCGAATCGGGTCGAAGCCGGATAAAATCACGGCCTCCGGTGTGTCATCGATAATAAGGTCAACGCCCGTAAGCGTCTCAAGAGTTCTAATGTTTCTGCCCTCTCTACCGATGATCCTGCCTTTCATTTCATCATTTGGAAGCTGTACAACAGAAATTGTCGTTTCGGATACATGGTCTGCCGCACATTTTTGTATGGCGGTTACCACATACTCTCTTGCTCTCTTGTTAGCTTCCTCTTTGGCGCGATTCTCTAATTCCTTAATCATCACAGCCGTTTCATGTTTTACTTCGCCTTCAACAATTTTTAACAAATATTCTTTTGCTTGTTCGGAGGTTAAACCTGAGATTCGCTCTAGTTCCTGTAATCTTTCTTCATTCAGCTTTGAAATTTCAGCCTTCTGCTTCGCCAATTCGCTTTCCTTGGCTGTCAGACTGGCTTCTTTCCGTTCAATCGCCTCCGACTTCTTATCGATGTTCTCTTCCTTCTGCTGAACCCTGCGCTCATAACGCTGAGCTTCCGCGCGGCGTTCTTTGATTTCCTTGTCCAACTCGTTCTTTGTACGAATGGACTCTTCCTTTACTTCCAGCAAAGACTCGCGCTTCTTCGTTTCAGCAGTTTTCAAAGCCTCATCAATAATCTCACGCGCTTTCTCCTCCGCATTTCCGATTTTGGCTTCAGCCATTTTCTTGTGATACGCCGTTGCCAAATACCATGTAATGGGGGCCGCAATTACCGCCGTGACGATGACTGCAATCAAAACCTGCACCATTTTACAGGAGCACCTCCTTATTTAGTTTTCATTGTACCCAAATCTATATAGAATGTATGTAACAGATACCGATAAGAATTAACCAGTTTCTTGCAATATAAACATTCTAAAAGAAATTTACAATACTTTGATTTTAAACTCAAAAAGAGGTAATGTCAAGCAAAAGTGCGTTTCTTATCATATCAATTCCAAAACCCTTTCGATACAAAAACGCCGTCATTTTCTGCTTTTCCTGCAAAGTGGCCGTCTGAGCGGAAAAATTTTTTTTGGCAATCAAGCGAAGAATCTGCTCTTTCTCAAGCTCCTCCGCGCTATCCGCCGCCGCTTCCTGCCATGCTTCCTCTATAATATCGCCGGAAATTCCCTTCCTGCGCAAATCAAGAAAAATTCTTTTTTTACTTTTTGCTTTCTTATTATATTCTATAAAATCCAGCGCATAGCTGCGGTCGTTTATATATCCAAAAGACCCTGCATAGGCCATTGCTTTTTCTATTATTGCTTCCGGGTATCCTCCTGCTTTTAACTTATCGCGCAATTGCGCTTCCGTATAAGAACGGCTTTTCAATAAATTCAACGCGCGCAATTTAGCCCTCTTTGGAAGCAGCTCCCCCATAATTTCATGATACGCTTCCACGCTTACTTCCTGACCTTCCTTCAACCCATAAGCGCGCGCCTCGCCCTTATACAGCACGAAAGCCGTCACCTCGTCTGTTTCAATTTTAACTCTGGATTTGGATACTTCCGTAATTTTTGTTACCGTCATGCTTTACTCGACTTTCCCGATTTCTTGGCGGGAGCGGCCATTTCGCCTTCGTCGTTTTCTTCCGCCGCATTTTCAGCCTCTCCTTTCGCACTGGAGGCCGCCGGAGCTAAACTCTGCCCGGAATTCTGCAGGCCAAAATGTTCCCGAACCTTCAAAGATATTTCTTCAAATATCTCAGGATTATCTTTCAAATACTGTTTGGTATTCTCACGCCCCTGCCCGATTTTGCTTCCTCCATAGGCGTACCATGCGCCGCTCTTATTCACAATATTAGCCTCGGCCGCCAAATCCAGCACGTCGCCGACTACAGAAATACCCTCTCCGAAAATAATATCGAATTCCGCTTCCTTAAAGGGCGGCGCAATCTTATTTTTAACCACCCTAACCCTTGTTCTATTTCCAATATTCTCACCGCTCTGCTTCAACGCTTCAATCCTTCTGACGTCAAGCCGCACGGAAGAATAAAATTTTAACGCCCGGCCGCCGGTAGTCGTCTCTGGATTGCCGAACATAATGCCAACTTTCTCGCGGAGCTGATTAATAAAAATAACCGAACAATTAGACTTGCTGATAACAGCCGTCAGTTTACGCAGCGCCTGCGACATCAATCTTGCCTGAAGGCCTACGTGAGCATCCCCCATATCGCCGTCAATTTCAGCTTTGGGAACCAGCGCCGCAACAGAGTCCACAACAATAATGTCAATGGCGCCGGAACGTACCATAGTCTCCGTAATTTCAAGTGCCTGCTCGCCGTTATCAGGCTGAGAAATATATAAATTATCCACGTCCACACCGATATTTCTGGCATAAACCGGGTCAAGCGCATGTTCCGCATCGATAAATCCCGCTATTCCGCCTCTTTTTTGAACCTCGGCAATCATATGTAGGGTAACGGTCGTCTTACCGCTGGATTCTGGGCCGTATATCTCGATAATCCTTCCCTTGGGAATTCCTCCAAGGCCCAGTGCAATGTCAAGGCTCAGCGAACCTGTGGGCGTTGTCTCCACATTCATCCTCGCGGACGAATCCCCCAGCTTCATAACCGCGCCCTTTCCAAACTGCTTTTCAATCTGTCCCAATGCGGCGTCTAACGCTTTTAATCTGTCCTCTTTTTCCATAAATCATATCTCCTTTTACTCGATGTGAGAACATCCGTTCTATATCACTATAAAACAAACGTTCTGGTTTGTCAATTATTTTTTGTATCTAAAATCAGTATACATCAATATATGTCCAATAAAACTCCCTCAAAAACATTCTCTCCCTTAATTTTTTATATTTTTTTGAATACGTGGCCGAAAACGCCGGATTTGCATGGCAGATGCCCTCTTACTTCTAAGAAAGCTGGCAAATATGATGTACTGCAATTACAACTTTATCACATGAAAGATTTTTTGACAATGAATAATTTATAAACTTTTTAGTAAAATATAACAATTTCATTATGCAGAGACACTTACGCTTACAAAATGCAGCTACAAAAACATATGCTCTAAAATAATATACTCTATAATATCTTCTTTAAAACATGCTTTCAAAATATGCGCACATATATTTTTCCCTCGCGGAACGACAATTGCTCCTCTTTAAAATAGCGAACAGACCTTGCTGCAATTGTCAAATGCCTGCAAGCAGCCGCTTAACTTGCTGCTCACAGGAACAACCTCCAAACTCCCTAAAAATGACTCTTATACTTCTCATAATCCCTATAAGTCACTGTCACCCACCCATAGTAATAGTTAAACCCCACTTCCATACCCATGGGCGTATAAAAAATAATCAAGCTGTCGTCGTCGGTCAGCATATTTGTTATTTCCTGATCTGAAAGCATGGAAAGGCCGGCAACCTCCCCATTCTGTCTCTCGTTTCTGTTCCTAAACTCAATGGCAAAGGCGTCGTCAATATCGAGGATTTGCGAGTTTGTCATTACAAGACCGCTTTTCATATCCACATTGATGGAAACCACATAGCTTTCATAAGTCTCATCGTCCAAATAACCGTGCTCGACGTAAATAATGCTAAGTATTTCCTCGTCCATGTAAGTCACGTAACTGTCTGTCACAAAGGAAAAATAGGATTCCTCCACAATTTCCTCTGAAATGGCGGCAGCATACTCCCTTATATCCTCCGTTTCCTTTTGAATGGCGCTGTTGATTCCCGAAAAGTCAACCCCTGTTTCCCCTTTCCCATATATCACCGGGTAGGTAGTAACAGCTCTGACGTTGCCCACGCCAAACTCTTCGTCGTAATACTCAAATTCCACCTGATAGGACAAATCCTCCCGAATGGCATCGTGAAATTCGTAGTACTCGGAATCCGCGCCGTAGCTATAATCATCTCCATAATCGCTACCATAACCATAACTGCCGTAGCCGTCGTGATTTCCATAACCATTATAACCGCCGTAACCATCGTAATTTCCGTAATCGTCATAATCGCCGTAACCATCGTAATTTCCATAGTCGTCATAACCGCCATAATTCCCATAATCATCATAGCCGCGGCTTCCCGCCCCGCCGCTATTTCCTGAGTGCCTGCTATCGGCATCTCCTGACGGTCCTTCATTCCCATAGCGGCCCTGCGCGTAATTTTCATTTTCATAAGAAAAAATAACCCTGCTCAGGCGAAATACATCAATGCAGAAAACGGCAAGCATCGCTATCCCGCCGCAAATGCTGCCGATTATCACGGCAGCTGTTTTCCCTGAACTCCATTTCCCTTTCATAAAAAATCCCCCAGCCCATCTTTTCACAAATTAATCGCCAAACATCTGCCAGCAACGAACCAAACCTTTAGAATCATTTTCTTTCATTTATCGACCATCATAGTCAATATTTACCACAAGCAATAAGACATAAAATTTGCAACTCTACAAAGCAATCAAGTATCGGCTCCCTCTCCAAAGCGGCATCAGCTCTTCTTCAAAGAGCAGATAGGCCTTGCGCAATAATCAAAGTCTATACGAGCATAACTTTAAATCGCTGCTTGCCAGAATCAATCAAAGGCAATTTTCTCCGCCAGCGGAAGCCTTCTCCTTCTACCGGTTCAGACAATCCAAAAGCAGTAAAAGCGCCGCCGCGACAGTCTGCTCCCGAATTTCCATTCTGCTGCCTGCAAAATGGTTTTCCGTGACGACAACCCCTCCGTCCGCAAAACAGCCGATAAACACCAGCCCTACCGGTTTTTCCGGCGTTCCTCCGTCCGGGCCTGCAATTCCAGTGACGGCAACGGCCGCCTCCGCGTCCGCCCGCTTTGCCGCTCCCCGCGCCATCTGCTCCGCTACCTGCCTGCTTACCGCACCCCACTTTTCCAAAGCCTCGCCGCTGACCCCAAGAAGCCCTTCCTTTGCGGAGTTGGCGTAAGTCACGTAGCTCTCCTTAAACACGTCGGATACCCCGGCCACATTGACTAAAGCGGAGGCAAGCATACCTCCGGTGCAGGACTCCGCGCAAGTTATATGCCAGCCTTTTTCCTTTAATTTTTTTACAACAGCCTCTTCCGGCAAAATCCTATCCGACATATTATTTGCTTTCCTTCATAACGTCTTTATTTTTTATCAAATAATCAATCAGCGACACAACCGTCAGCGCCACGGCAATCCACAGCACAATCTGCGTGACAAGATTCAGCGCGGGAATGTCGGCAATCAAAAGGCACACCGCTGCCATCTGAAAAGTGGTCTTAAATTTTCCCCAATAGCTGGCGGCAATCACCACGCCGTTGTCCGAAGCAACCAGCCGGAAACCGCTGATAATAAACTCCCTGGCGATAATGACAATTACCATCCACGAAGGTATTTTATTCAGCTCTATCAGACAAATCAGCGCGGAGCACACAAGCAGCTTATCCGCAAGAGGATCCATAAATTTCCCAAAATTGGTAACCAGATTGTACTTGCGGGCAATCTTACCGTCCAGCAAGTCCGTAAGGCTTGCAATAATAAAAATGGCAAGCGCAATCCACTTATCAAAGGTGGTAATCGGTATCAGCAAAAACACAATAAAAAAGGGAATCAGTATCACCCGGAACATTGTTAATTTATTTGGCAAATTCATTGTAAATCCTCCATTTCTCCTATCAAATCATATTCATTGGATCCGGTAACAACCACGTCCACAAAATCGCCGCTCATCAATTGTCTCTCGGTGCGGATAAACAAATAGCCGTCCACGCCGGGGGCGTCCTTGTAGGTTCGCGCGGCGTAAACGTCCTCGTCCGCCACCTTTCCCTCAATCATTGCCCTGACTTTGCGTCCCACCATCTGTCCTGCGCTCTCAAAGGCTATCTCCTGCTGCAGCTCCATAATTTCGTCCCTGCGCCGCTCCTTCACCTTCTCTGGAACCTGAGAGGGCATATCCGCCGCCAGCGTTCCTTCCTCCGCCGAATAAGTAAATACTCCCAGCCTGTCAAATTCCATCTCGTCCACAAAGGCCATCGTCTCCTCATGCTCGCTTTTAGTTTCGCCCGGAAAGCCCGCAATCAGCGTGGTGCGCAGACAGATATCCGGTATTTCCTCCCGCAATTTTTTTATCATGCCCCGTATCTGTCCGCTGTCCGTTCTTCTTCCCATGCGCTTTAGCACGGTATCGCTTCCGCTTTGGACGGGAATGTCGAGGTAATGGCAGATTTTTTTCTCCCTCTTTATTACCTCAATCAATTCCTCCGTAATTTCCTCAGGATAACAATAAAGAATTCTTATCCATTCAAGCCCTTCAATTTGACACAGCCTTGTAAGAAGCTCAGGAAGGGCTTTTCTTCCATATAAATCCATGCCGTAAAGAGTTGTCTCCTGCGCCACAAGAATTAGTTCCCTAACGCCTCCCTGCGCAAGCTCCTCCGCTTCCTTTACAAGCTCCTCCATGGGAAAGCTCCGGTAGCTTCCCCTTACTTTTGGGATAACGCAGTAAGTGCAATGCTTTCCGCATCCTTCCGCTATTTTTAAATGCGCATAGTATCCGCCGGTCGTCACGATACGCTTTCCGTCCGCCAGTAAAGTAGTTTGGGTATCTTCCTCGCCTAAATGATTTTCCGGCGTTCCCTCCAAAACCTCCCGCAAGGCCTTTTCTATGGAAGAAACGGCGTTTGTCCCAACAATCGCGTCCACCTCAGGGATTTCTTTTTGTATTTCCTCCCGGTAACGCTGGGCCAAGCAGCCGGCGACAATCAAGACCCTGATTTGGCCATTTTTTTTCAACTCGGCCATCTCCAATATAGTGTTGATGCTTTCCTCCTTGGCGTCGTTGATAAAGCAGCAGGTGTTCACCACCACAGCTTCCGCCTCGGTCTCGTCGTCCGTAAAGCTGTAGCCTTTTTCGGAGAGGCGGCCGAGCATTTTCTCGGAATCTACTAGGTTTTTATCGCAGCCCAATGAAATAAGAAGTATTTTCATGGTTTCTCCTTTTGCTTGCGAGGGGTGCAGACGAATGGGGCCGTTTGCGACTTCCGCAAGCTCGCTGTCTGCCTGCTCACTTGCTTCACCGGCTGGCTCCCTCCGCTTGCGCAGTTCGGCTTACGCCTTACTGTCGCGGCAGTCGTCAAATGGACGCTTTTATTTCTTCGGCATACTCCCTGCCTGCCCGCTCGGCTCTCGCCTCGCTGGCGCAACGGTCGCCAAGTGGAGATGCAAGCATCTCCCTTTGGCTCCCTGTTGCTTTTCGCTCGGCGTGCGCCGAGCGGCAGGCAGGGAAAAGACAAGAAAAAGTGTCCGCTTGTCTCGTTGCTCGCGCAAAAAACAAGCTGGCCGAAGCCAACTTATGGGGTGGGGCAACTGTCAGCCTTTGTTCGGCGGTTAATCGTCCGATAGGATTTTTATTTTTCCTTGGTTGAGTTCTTCCACCGCGATAGAAAGCGGCTTTTCGTTGCCTCCGCTGTATATGAGCGGCTCTTCGCCTGCAATAATCTGTCTTGCTCTTTTGGAGGTTGCCATCACAATTGAATATCGGCTGTTGACAACCGGCGCTTCTCCTTGCTCAACCTCGCTGTTTACTACTTTCATTAAATCAGAATAAGACGGATGTAACATATTTTCTCCTTTCAAAAAACCTTTTTTCAGGGCTATTTAAGCGCCCCTAGCTCTCTGCGAATATTTTCAATTAATTCTTTATTTCTTATGGGGGTCTCATGGGCCGCGCGTATCAGGGTGTGCATCCCCTCAACGCACTCCTCCAGTTTATCGTTGATGACGATATAGTCGTACTGTTCAATTCCTTTAGCTTCCTCTAACGCACGCTCCAGACGCTTATTGATGATTTCCGGGCTTTCCGTTCCTCGCCCCTCAAGACGTTTTTTCAGCTCCGCGGCGCTTGGCGGCATCACAAACATGAGAAGGGCCGTAGGGTATTTTTCCTTTACTTTAAGCGCTCCTTGAATTTCAATTTCCAGAATCACGTCCTTGCCTTTTTCCAACTGGTTTTCCACATACTCTCTGGGCGTGCCGTAATAGTGCTCGCAGTAGGTCGCGTATTCTATAAGACCGTCGTTTTTTACCTGCTTTAAAAATTCCTCTTGGGAGACAAAAAAGTATTCTTTGCCGTCCACCTCGCCCGGTCTGGGACTTCTGGTGGTCATGGATACCGACAGGGCATAATTGTCATAGGCGCGGACCAGTTGTTTCATGAGCGTGCCTTTCCCTGTCCCTGAAAAACCTGAAACTACAATTAAAATTCCCTTACGCTTCATTCTCATCTCTGCTTTCCGCCTGTGCTCTCTGCGCAATTGTTTCCGGAAGCAGCGCGGACAGCACTAATTGACTGTTTTCCATTACCAGCACGGCTTTCGTTTTTCTCCCTTGGGTGGCGTCGATTGCGCTCCCGTTCTCTCTGGCTTTTTGCACCAGCCGCTTCACCGGAGCGGAATCGGGGCTTACAATCGCTATGATTTTACCGGAATTTACAATATTGCCGAAGCCTATATGAATCAGCTTGTTCATAAAAGTTTTCCTATTCAATGTTTTGAATTTGTTCTCTCACCTTTTCAATTTCCGTTTTCAGCTCGATTGCGTGATTGGATATCTCAAGGTCGCTTGATTTGGACAAAATGGTGTTGGACTCCCTATTCATTTCCTGCGCGATAAAATCCAGCTTTCGGCCGATGCTTCCGCCTTGAAGCAGGGTTTCCTTTGTGGTCTCAATATGGCTTTTTAGCCGAACCAGCTCCTCGTCCACGCAGACCCTGTCCGCATAAACGGTCACCTCCAAGAGAAGCCTGTTTTCATCCACAGCGGCGTCTCCCAAAAGCTCCTTCACCTTATCCTCCAGCTTCTGCCGGTACTCGGCGATTATCTGGGGGGAACGCTCCGAGATAAATTCCACGTGGGCAAGCATCCCGTCCAGCTTTTCTAAAAGATCGTCCCGCAAATGCTCCCCTTCCGTGATTCTCGTCTCCACAAAGCCCTCCGCCGCTTCCTCCAGCGCACGGTTTAAAAGCTGCCAGAGCTTCTCCTCATCAATGCTCTGCTCCTCCATGGTAAACACTTCCGGGAATCGGGAAAGGCCAAGAACCCGCACGTCGTTTTCCAGCGAAAAATCTTCCGCCATCTGATTTAGATATTTCAGGTACTCCGCCGCCAGCTCCTTGTTATACTTCACGCACACGTTTGTCTCCGTGTAATCCTCGTAGGAAATAAATATATCCACCTTTCCCCTTTGGATATATTTTTTTAGTTCGCTTCTGATAGCGGCCTCAAAAAAGTTCAGCTTTTTTGGCATTTTGATACTCACGTCCAGATACCGGTGGTTTACCGACTTCATTTCCACGGTGATTTTGCGCTCGCCTTCCTGAATTTCGCATCTGCCAAACCCCGTCATGCTTTTAATCATGGCGTTCCTCCTGATTGCGTACTTTTGGCTCTCAGCCTGCTTTGGCCAAATCTTTCGCTTATTATTCACCTTATTATAGGCGAAGCGTACCGAAACGTCAAGATTTAGGTTGTTTGAATTGCCGCAAGATTCAGATTTCTTGCATTGTCACAGGATTCAAGTCACTTAAATTACCGTCAAATTCTCCCCTATTCACAACAATTCTCCTATCCCCGCCCCACCTTCTAATCCTCCAAAAGCCTCAGCCCTGATATATCCGTATCTATCATCATAGAATAATTGGTATAGTAAACCACAAACCCCGGTTTGGCCGCCCCCGGCTTCTTCACATTTTTCTTTTCCGTGTAATCAATCTCCACCTTCTCCTGACTGCGCGCCTTGGAATAATAAGCGGCAAGCCTTGCGGCGTCCTCGAAGGTCCCGTCGGGAAGCTCCTTCCCTTCGGACTTCACCACCACGTGGGAGCCGGGGATTCCCTTGGCATGAAACCACCAATCGCCGCCTACGGCAAACTTGAAGGTAAGCTCGTCGTTTTGATAATTATTTTTGCCCACATAAATATGGAACCCATCTTTATTTATATAATGAAAAGGCCTGCTGGTAAACTTCACCTTTTTGCCCCCGCCCTTCCGTCGGATATAGCCGCTTGCAATCAGCTCCTCCTTAATCTGCGCAAGATCCTCCTCATGAAGCGCAATATCTAACGCCGCCTGAACCGATTCCAAGTGGTCGATTTCTTCCTTTACCTCCTTGGTAAGCTCGGAGAGGGCCTCACAGGTCCGCTTCATTTTTCCATATTTGTCAAAATATTTTTTTGCATTTTCCGAGGGGGAAAGCAACGGGTCTAAAGGAATGGTAATCTCCTCATTGGTATAATAATTCAGCGCCTTCAGCGATTTATCGCCGGTTGAAGCTTCATAGCCGTAGGTGTTTAAGAGCTCCCCATATATCCGATATTTATCCTTTTTCTCCGTATCCCGCATTTGTTTTAACTGCAAGTCGTATTTTTTTACATTCCGCTCAAGGGCGGTCTGCACGATTTTCCGCAAATCCGCCGATTTCTGCCTGATACGGGTGACCGTGCTCTTCTCCGCATAGTACTTTTCCAAAAGCGCGCTTATGGAGGAAAAGGGGACGGCTTCCTCCTCCCCATACATCTTTAAAGGAATCGGGGAAAACTCCGCGGGAACTCCCTTTTCATATAAAATCACCGGTGAAAAATCCCCCTCTTTTACCTCCCTCATAAGCCCCTCAAAGGCCTGATACAGCCTTGCAAGCAGCGCCTCTCCCTCCGGCATATCGGAAAAAAGGCCGGTGGAAAAGTCCCCGTCCACCCCGGCCCGATAACAAATTTCCTGCGCGATAACCGGAGAAATGCCGGTGTAGTGGTTGTATACCGCCTTATATACGGGCATGCTCCCCGATTTCATAGCATTTTGAAAAGCGGGAAAATTCAATTCCAAGGGATTTTCCTTATCGATTGTCATGGGAATAAAGTAGCTTCTGCCGGGGAGCACTTCCCGCACCGAGCTCACCATGCCGGAAATATGCTTGATACTGTCGATGATGGTATCGTCCTCGTTTAAAAAAATGATATTGCTGTGCTTGCCCATGATTTCCACCGCCAGCCGCTTGCGGCAAAGGTCGCCCATCTCGTTTAAATGCTCCACATGAAAGTGGATAACCCGCTCAAGGCCGGGCTGTGTCACATCGGTAATCCGGCCGTTCTGCAGGTGCTTGCGCAGAAGCATACAAAAGCCCGGAGCCGTCATGGGACTTGGCTTGTTATTTTCCGTCAAATAAATAAGCGGAAGGGATGCCCCCGCCGATATCAAAACGCGCCTTTGCCCCCCGTCGGCTGTTTTTATTGTGAGCAGCAATTCATCATTTTCAGGCTGGGCAATTTTGTAAATACGCCCCCCTGTCAGCGTTTCTTTTAATTCTTTTACAATCGCCGCAATTGTGATTCCGTCAAAAGCCATTTGAGTACTCCTTTCTTCAGACAACCGCCTCCACAATTGCCCTATCGCCCAGCCGCACCGTTTTTACGCCCATTTCTTTTTTCTTATTAAAATTAAAGCTGAGCATATATCCCTTTTTTACATGAAAATAATCCAAATAACCGGCAAGCTGTTCCTCTCCCCGCTCATTGTATTCGTTGCCGTGCCAAATTTTAAGCTCCACCACAAACTGCTCCCCCAGATAATCCACAACCACGTCAGTCCGCCTTGCATCCCTTGTCTGCGCTTCAATATAATAATTGCCGGTTCCGTTGATAATAGGCTTTAAATACAAAAGGAAAAATTTTCTCCCGTATTCTTCTATAAATTTTTCATCATTTCCGCCGTAAATATCTGTAAAATGCACCACAAACTTATTAAGCACCAATTCCATGTCAAGCCTGCCATCCTTGATAAACTGGTTTTTATCCCGCTGTCCATAGCGGAAAGCCTCGCTTTTAACAGCCTCCTCCGCCATAAACATATTCAAAAGCGCCATCTCAAAAATGCGGTTCGCCACCGCCACGCAGCCCTTTTCTTCTTTTAAAAATCCAAACATCACGCCTAAGCTTACCGATTTTTCCATAGGACTAAAGGATATTTGTTTTCCCTGATAAAGAATTTCCTCCACCATTCCCCGCAAATCCCTGTAAATGTCCAGTTGTCTTGCCATGCTGTCAAAAAGCGGGGTATTCTTTTTCAAAAGAAGCTTTACCGCCTCAGCCACGCCCTCCTTTGTCCACGTTGCCGCACCGTTTTCAAATTCCTTTGTCCCGCATATTTTTTCGTCTAGTAATTTACAGACTGCCGACACCAAATAGGGATAGCCCGACGTATATCGATAAATTTCCTCCGCCGCTGTTTCCATATCCGCACCGGTCTGCCTATCGGCCTCATACTCCTTGAGCATCCCATAAATTTGTTCCACAGTAAAGCTCATTTCAATATCAAACTCAGCCGCAATATTCCATGGACTGTTGTACTGGTGCTCCGTCTCAGACCGCAGTTTTAATTTTAAATTTTTAATATCGTAAACGCCCGCCAAAATGACCGAGTGGAAAATCGGCTGGTTTTCCCTGTCCATATAGTATCTTCTAAGAAGCGCCAAAAAGTCGATAAACACCTGATTATTTGCCGCGCTGTCCACCTCGTCAATCATCACAATCACCGGTTTTTTGGACTGCCCGCACAGCTTACTTATCCTGTCAAACAATTCTCGTAAAGTCGCGCTTTCTTTTTTATCCCCAAAGACTACTATCGGATTTATCAATTCCTGCCCATTTATTATCTCTGCACTTTTAAAGGCTTTTACAAATATTTCCGCAAATGCTCTTGAAAAAGAATCCTCGTCTTTATACTCCGCCGTTCCTATTTCCTGAAAATCCATCGTTAAAACAAGGTAATCTGGTCTTAAATCTTTTGCCAGAGCGCGCAGGGTGGTTGTCTTTCCGTACTGTCTGCCCCGGTTGATAACAAAATATTTTCCCCTATCCACAAAAAAACGCCGGATTTCCTTTATCCTATCGTCAAGCCTCACCATATAATGCAATTTGGGGTCGCATATTCCTTCCGTATTAAAATAACGTTCCACTTTTATTTCGCCCTCTCTTACCATTCCCTGTTTTCCCACGCCTCTATTCTACCATTCCTCTCCAAATATGTAAACCAAAAAGCCCCGCGGGGCAACTCCCCCGCAGGGCTTTCCAAATCACAAATAACCGTTTTTATAAAATTCTTTATGCCGTCTTTTTCTTTCCAAACAACGTCTGAACGCCTTCAATTACAAGAAGAACGGCAAGGATAATCAACAATACTGCCAAAACAGTCTGCGCATAAGGACCCCAGTCCGCGCCGCCTGCCGAGATAATGCCAACCTGATTTTTCACAGTAATTACCAGAGAGCAGATTGTCACTACCATCATGAAAGCCATAGGGAACAGGAACATCTTGTTGTTCTTTCCGATATTTCCAAGCCATGTGGCAACCGCCAGAAGACCTAAGCCTGCAAGCAGTTGGTTGGCGGAACCGAACAGTCCCCAAATCTTTGCATAACCGGTCATGCCCAGCAAAATGCCAATTACAACCGTGATAATCGTTGCAAAATAAGGATTTACCAAAAGCTTTTTGTACCCCTCTTTTACGTCGGCTACCGTCTGCCCCGGCTCAAGCCAGAACTCCTGGAACATGAAACGCGCAAGGCGGGTCGCCGTATCCAAGGAAGTCAAACAGAACGCGGAGTATGTAAGGATAAGCAGCGTATAAAGAACGTTTTCCAATCCTGCCAATCCTGGAATCGCCGCAACCATGGCTGCAATTCCGCCTGCAAAAATATCCGTCGCGCCCGCTGTGTGGCCGGTCTGTCTCGCATAAGCAATGGCGCACACCGTCAAAACCGCCAGTACGCACTCAAGGAGCATACCGCCGTAAGCGATGGGCTTTGCGTCGGTTTCCTTGTCAAGCTGTTTGGAGGTTGTTCCCGATGAAACCAATGAATGGAAACCGGAAATAGCGCCACATGCAACCGTTGTAAACAAAATCGGGAACAGATACTGCACGCCGTTTCCGTTGTCAACCGCAAATCCTGTGAAAGCAGGGAACAGCTCAGGGTCAATGTTGGGATGGGCTCCCACAACGCCAATCAGCGCAACCGCCAGCATTGCGTAAAGCAGGAAGGAGCTCAAATAATCTCTGGGCTGTAATAAAATCCACACGGGAGCCACGGAAGCAATTGCAATATAAATACCTACAATAATCATCCATGAATTGGTGGAAAGGTAAATGGGATGGAAATTCATACCGATTGCCATAATTATAACAATTGCCGCGATGCCCAAAACAGTGGAAATGCCCATGGACATATTTCTGCGGTACACGCAGAAACCAAATGCAATAGCAATTAAGATAAATAACAGCGATACCATTGCAACAGATGCGTTGGCCGCGCTTGCCGCTTTGTCCAAAACTCCCGCCTCGTCAAACTTTGCGCCGAAGGTTGTCGCCACAATTGAGGCGAAGGCCGCAACCACCAAAAGCAGGGTGAGGTACGCAAAAATAAGGAACAGTCTCTTTGCCCTCTTGCTCATATTTGCGGAGATTACCTCTCCGATGGACTGTCCTTTGTGGCGCAGGGACGCAAACAGCGCGCCAAAGTCATGTACGCCGCCAAAGAAAATTCCGCCTACCAAAATCCAAAGCACAACGGGCAGCCATCCAAACAAAGCCGCGTTGATAGGCCCGGTAATCGGGCCGGCTCCTGCGATTGAAGAAAAATGATGTCCCATAAGCACAGGCGCTTTCGCTGGAACATAGTCAACGCCATCCTCCATTGTATGGGCAGGCGTCGCTTCTTTGCTCTCTCCTACGCCCCATTGCTTGCAGAGCCATCTTCCATAGAAGATATAACCGCACAGCAAAACGGCCACACAGACGAGAACCAATACTAATGTGTTCATAAAAATCTTCTCCTTTTCTTTTTATTGTTGAATAGTACATTTTTTAAAACTTTCTCCACACATTTCCCGCTGCGATTGGTGGTGATTTTCCAGTAATCACCGTAACGATTGCCAGTACTTCCTCCATGGGAACTTCCATCGCTTTCGTTCCGGCTACTGCCCCAACTACTGCTGGCGTTGCTGCTGGTTTTATCGCTCCAGCTATTGCTGGTGCCCACCTCCAAAACCGCGGTGTGGAAATCCATCCACCCGTGTACAGAAAATTTAAAGCTTTTGTAAATGCGGCATTTCTTAACCGCCGCCCTTGCCGAATCCTCGCAGGCATCGCATACAAAGATAGGCGTAATGTAAGTGTACATATGCCCCGGACCGATATGAGCCCGCTTCATCCCATCCTCATAGGCAAAATCCCGGCACTGCTCAAATATTTCTTTGGAAAGCTTCTCTACATTAAATAAATATACAAACTCCTCACAATTTGCAGTCCATAAATTCGCCTGTCTGGACAAAACGTATTTTTCCGTATGTTCAAAAAACTCACAGATGGCTGTGAGATAGTTCTGTTCGCCATTGAACGTCGTTATGTTAAAATAGCCCCGGTATCCCTCTAACAGCCTCTCTATAGCCGTCTCTCTTGTATACTGCATAAAAATACAAAACCCTTTCACACTCCGGCAATATTAAGCAATTATATCACTAAGATAATCATTTCTTCAACACATTTTTAATAATTTCTTTAGAATTCTTAAAAGATGATAAAATCGTACCCAAAATCTAAAAATACATCAAGTTTTTTTCTGTTCAGACGCTGCTTCCACGCGCTTTAATGCAGTCCGCCGCAGTTAAAAAAACGGCCAGCCGGAAGCTGAACCGTTTTTTATAAAGCTTTATAAGCTTTTTGCCTTTTAGAACTCCCGGCGGTATGCTTACAGCACGCTGCTGGTAAACAAATCCTTCACATGGTCCACTTCCTCCTGAGTTGCCTTTGCGGCAGGCACATAGTAGGACTTTTCCCTTGCGATATTGTACAGCTCCTCCTGAGACTGCTCGCAGGCGTTTCGGAACTGCTTTAAGGTCTGCTTTAACTCCTTATTTTCCGTCTGCGCAATCATTTCCCCAAAGCGCACCAATTCTCCGTTAATACCCGTAAGGGTATCCGCTACCATTGTCTTTTCATTCATCTGCATTTTCTTCCTCATTTCTGCGCCGCTTTCTGTTTATACAAAGCCTGCGGGCGCGGCGCGGACGCAAGCTCCGTAAGGCAGCCGCATAATATATAAGACACTGTGACATCTGCAATATATCAACATACTTAAATATATCAGCATATCAAGATATACCAGCATATCAAGATATATCAGCATATCAAGCTTTTATCTTATATAATCTTCAGCGCGGCGGCTTCTCCTACTGCAAAAACTTCATTAACTGGGTCTTGTTGTCCATAGCGGACTTTGCGCCTTTTTCAAAAAACTGCTTTACCTGTGCATCCGATGCGGAGGACGCATACTCTTTCATTTTGCAATGGGACACATCGTAACCGCCAATCAGGTGGCGCAGGTTCTGTAAATCAAGCTCTGATAAATTTGACATAAAAAATACCTCCTGAAAATTTTGTCATATTCGACAATGCTATTATTTCCAGAAGGCGCTTTTTTATTCAAATACTTTTGTTCAATTTATTCGTCCAGCCAGTAATCCTCGTCCAATTCCAGCTTTTTCTCCAAGACCTCTTTTTTCTTTGAATCCTCCTGCTTTTCCGCTGGATTGGAAGAAACTTCCGCATCTGTTTTTGAGGCTGCTTTCACATCTGATTTGGAAGCGTCTTTCGCAGCCGATTTTGCAGTTGCTTTCGCTGTCGGTTTGGAAGATTTTTTCGTGGATTTTGCAGCTTTTTTTGCAGATTTTTTCTTCTTTTTACGTTTTTTCGTCTTTTTTCCCTGCTGTTTCACGATTCCAAGCTTCCTTGCCATGCCAATCAGCATGTAGCCCTTCGGCATCCCCAAAAGCTCCTCCTCGGAGACCGCCCTCCAGCGTATCATCAGCACAAAATAGACAACCACTCCCACAAGCACCGCCGCCGCCAGAGAAACAATGTTTATCCCGCACAGGGAATAAAGCCCCTGATAAACGCCAAAGGCGGCCGCCCCCATAATCACTGAGGAAACAACCGGCAGCAGGAAGGTCTTAACTACCTCCTGATTGTATTTTAAATAGCGGTGTACCGCCGCCTGATTCAGCACGCACAAAATAAAGGAATACAGCACCGTTGAAAACACGTAACAGTAGAGGCTGTATTTTACGTCCAGATACAGCATGGAGCCTATCATTGCCGCCGCGTGAAGCAGCACCGCCGCCGTGGCGTTGATAATCGGCGTTTTCATTTTTCCAATGGACTGCAAAATCGCCTGCGTGAGCGTTGACAGCCCGTAAAAAATAATGCTTACCGCCACGCAGGAAAGCAGCAGGGAGGACATTTCTAGGGACTCTGGCTGATGGAAAATCACCGTCATAATGGGCTTTGCCAAAACCCCAATGCCCGCCGCACAGGGAATGGAAATCATCATAGTGACCTTGACGGATTTTGCCACCTTGTCTTTCACGCCGGAAAGCTGCTTTCTGGCAAAATCGCTGGAAATTCCGGGGATTAACGCCGCCGACATAGCCGACGCAAAGGCAATGGGAATATTGGAAATTTTGGTTCCCTTCGCCACCATGCTTAAGTCCATTGCAACCGCCGCTTCCTCAAGCTTCCGGTAATCCATCATAACCCGCTGGTAAATGGTGTTGTCCAGAAAGTTATTGATATTGTAAATGCCGGTACTCAAGATAAAAGGCGTCACCACCAGCAAAATCATCTTAAAAATTTCCCCGTAGGGCTCATCCTCAGGGGTGGTGTCCTTCTCGATTTTCCGGCGGATGGTTTTTCTGTTCAGGGCATAAATCCCCGCCATAAACAAAAGCCCGGCCAGCACTCCCGCGCCCGTCCCAATGGTCCCGCCTGCCGCCCCGTAGGAAGCGCGGGCCGTGGCGTCGCCTGCAGGCGCAAGGCCTACCATCACATAGGCCATGCCGATGCTCACCCCGGCGTTGACAATCTGCTCGATAATCTGCGAAACCGAGGTCTGGGCCATGGTTTTATGGGCTTGAAAATATCCCCTAAGCACCCCCAAAATGCCGCTGAAAAAAATCGTCGGCGCAAGCACCTTTAAGGGAAAAACCGCGCTTTCCATGTTCACCAAAAGGCCGGCTCCAAAAAACACAAATAAGCTGGCAATACCACCGACTACCAGCACATAAATAAATGCACAGCAGAAAATCCTGTGTGCATTACGATATTCTCTTGTGGCAAGCTTCTGCGCAATCACCTTGGAAACCGCGGAGGGAATACTGTAGGAGGATATCAGCAGGACAATGCTGTACGCATAATACGCACTGTTGTAATATCCGTTACCCTCGTCGCCGATGATGGCAACCAGCGGCGCATTGTACAAAAGCCCGATAATGCGGACGATGATTCCAGCCGAAGCCAGAATCCCCGCCTGCAATATAAAGCTGTCCTTCTTTTTGCTGTTCGGCATTGCTGCTACGCTCCAAACGAATCTACCCAATCAGCCAGTCGTACATCTCCTGATATTTCGCCGCTGAAACATTCCATGAGAAATCAGCCGCCATGGCCCTGTCGATAATCTTGTTCCACTCGCGCTTCTTGTCAAAGTAAATGCGCTCCGCATAGCGGACGGTCGCCAGCATTTCATGGGCGTTATAATTTACAAAGGAAAATCCTGTTCCCGTATTTTCATACTCGTTGTAAGGCTCCACCGTATCCTTAAGGCCGCCCGTCTCCCTGACAATGGGAACCGTCCCGTAACGCAGGCTCATCAACTGGCTGAGGCCGCAGGGCTCGAACAGGGAAGGCATAAGAAACGCGTCGCTTGCCGCATAAATCTTGTGAGATAAAGCCTCTGAATAGTATATATTCGCGGAGACCTTATTATGATACTTCCAGTCAAAATGGCGGAACATATTTTCATAACGTTCTTCCCCGGTTCCTAACACCACAATCTGAACGTAATCCTGACACAGCTCGTCCATAATACAGTCAATCAAATCAAAGCCCTTTTGATCCGTCAGTCTTGAGACAACCCCAATCATAAAAGCCTTATCGTCCTGCTCAAGTCCAAGTTCCGCCTGAAGGGCGCGTTTGTTTTTGATTTTTTCCTTGCGGAAGTTCACCGCATTGTACTGACGCTCGATGTATTTATCCGTCTCCGGGCTGAAATCCGTGTAATCGACGCCGTTCACGATTCCGCGCAGGGAATTGCTTCTAGCGCGCATCAGGCCGTCTAACTGCTCGCCGTAAAAAGGCGTCTTAATTTCCTCCGCATAGGTGTCGCTGACCGTCGTAATCGCGTCCGCGTACACCAAGCCGCCCTTTAACAGATTGGCGTCCTTATAGAGCTCCAGCTTGTCGGGCGTAAAATAATAGTCGGGAAGCCCTGTAATATCCTGCACTTCCTTTACGCTCCACTTGCCCTGAAATTTCAGGTTGTGAATGGTCATAACCGATTTGATTCCGCGGAAAAACTCATTTCCTTGGAAGCGCTCCTTCAAATAAACCGGAATAAGGCCCGTCTGCCAGTCGTGGCAATGGATTAAATCCGGCCTAAAATCAATCACCGGCAATATGGATAACGCCGCCTTTGAAAAGAACGCAAATTTTTCAATCTCAAAAAGCGCGTTGTCGCCGTAGGGCTTAAAGCCGTTAAAGAACATTTCATTGTCAATGAAATAATACTTTATTCCGTCCACCTCGGCTTCCAAAATACCCACGTATTCATTTTTCCAATGGAAATCCATATAAAAATGAGTTACATAGTTCATTTTATCCTTCATTTCCTGGGACATGCAGGTATACTTGGGAAGAATCACTCTCACATCGTAATATTTGCTGTCAATGCATTTCGGAAGCGAACCAACCACGTCGGCCAAACCTCCCGTCTTGATAAACGGCATACCCTCTGATGCGACAAAAAGAATATTTTTCATCACTAACCCTCCAACATTAATATATACTATACATATTATACAACATCCCTTCGTCCAATAAAAGAAAAATTTGTAAAATTATGGCCCGCTAAAAAATATTTGCTGTTTTTTCCGCGGGCCACTTATTATCAAGTTTTCTTTTACCGGTACTGCAGCCGGATTTTATCCGCAATCAGCGCAATAAACTCCGAATTAGTAGGCTTTCCCTTCCCCGTGTTGATGGTATAGCCGAACATTGCGTCTAAGGTTTCCATCCTTCCCCTGTTCCACGCCACCTCGATGGCATGTCTGATAGCGCGCTCCACACGGCTTGAGGTTGTCTGATTTTTCCTTGCAATTGTGGGATAAAGCACCTTTGTGATGGAGCCAAGCATATCGGGATCCTCCACGGACATCATGATTGCCTCTCTCAAATACTGATATCCCTTGATATGGGCCGGAACGCCTATCTCATGAATCATGTCCGTCACGTCCCTTTCCAGATTGTACGCGGGCCTCCTGATACTCTCCGCTTCCTTTTCTCCCTCGGAAGCCGGGCGGATTCCCGACGGCACCGTAATCATAATCTGAAATTCTCTGTCCGTATGTATCAATTCTCCCAGAATCCTATACACATTTTCCGGGTCCTTAACCGTTGATAAATTTAACTGCTCCATCATGTTCCCTCCATTAATAGTTCCGCAGACGTTCCACAGTGCATCTTTCTCGAACAATTTTCCGCCGCTTATGCGTCCGCAAATTATTCTGCGCACTTTCGCACATCCGCTGTTTTTAGTTTCGCAGATGGCCGTCTGCGCTTTTCTCTCAAATATTGCTACAAATCTATTATAAGGAACATGAAATGCTACTTCAACTGTCATTCATCGCGCAGTTTTCAATCAGTCGTTAGGTTTTTTGTAAAATTTCCCCGCAATCTTATCTATACTCCATCGCAGCTTCCAGCTTGCCATTTTCCATTTTAATTTCGGCCATGCTTCCGGTTACAAGGGGCATCATGGGCGGCAAATGTCCTAAATCCGCGTCCATAATCACAGGAACCTTGTGCCTGCGCACCGTGGGCAATACTGCCTCGTACTGATTAAGGCCCATCATTTCCTGCCCGTTGCAGAGAGGACGTCCGATTAAAAAGCCTTTTACATACCGGAACCACCCCGCCTGCTCCATCTGCCACATGGCGCGTCTTATTCCAAATACATTGAGGTCGCAGGCTTCCAAAAACCAAATAAAACCGTCCTCCTTGTATTTTTCCGTAAATTCTTTTACCCTGTCAAATTTCGTTCCAAGGAGGGTTGTCAGACAGTCCATACAGCCGCCGATGAGACGACCTTTCATTGCAACGCGCTCCGCCTGCTCCATCTCTTCCCCGCTTGGCCGCCACGCCTTAAGGGCAAGGGGCTCTGTACATTGATAAGGGGCAAGGGCGTCCTCCACTCCCTCCTTCTCCCACTTTTCATAGCTTTTTACCGTGCGCTTTTCCCCCCTTAAAATCTCCATAGCGTCCATTACTGAAGGATGCCACGGCTCCATTCCAAAGGCTGCCGCGCAGGGGCCGTAAACCGCCGCCGTATCGCACAAAGTGGCCAAAAGAAAGGTCATGTTGGTATTGTCCGAGTAGCCCATATACCACTTAGGGGCAGCTTTTTTAATCGCCTCAAAATCAACGTGCTCCAAAATTTCGCACATCAATTCCCCGCCGCCGCAGGAAATCAAGCATTGGTTTTGACTGCTCAAATAATATTCCGTCAGCTCCCTGCCGCACTTTTCCGGCGTATTGCTGATGCCGATTCCCTCGCCTGCATAGCAGTTGGGGCCTAAATCCAGCTTGTAGCCCATTGCCCGCCATTTTTTCAAGGCGTTGTCAAAGGCCGTCCTGTAAGGCTCCGTCTCGCATCCAAAGGACGGGGCTACCAGCCCGATAACGCCGTTTTCTTTTAAAAATTCAGGATATCTCATATTACCTCCTTTATGAAACAAAATCAAATAAGCTAATCTGGTTGGATTCCGGCAAATCCCCCAGCAAATTCAAATCCGCCATCATATCAACTATCGTTTTTGACGCCTTTGTCCTATCGCGGAAATCGTCCTTTGAGAGAAACGGGCCGTCCTTCGCCGCCTCCACAATAGCGTCCGCCGCCTTCTCTCCAAGTCCGTCGATGCTGTTTAAGGACGGCATCAGCTTATTCCCCACAATCTGGAAATTTCTGGAATGGGCCTTAAAAATATCTATGGGAACAAAATCAAAGCCCCGCGCATACATTTCCTGCACAATTTTCATATCCTTCACCGTATCCTGTTCCTTCTTGGTGAGGGTATCGCTCCGTAGCTTGTAATCCGCCAGCACGCTTTCCAAGTGCTTCTGCCCCTGACACATAATTTCATAGGAAAAAGCGGAGGCCCTTATGGAAAAATAAGCGGCGTAATAAGCCAAGGGATAATTAATCTTACAGTAGGCAATCCTCCACGCCATCATCACGTAAGCCGCCGCGTGGGCCTTAGGGAACATGTACTTGATTTTTTTGCAGGACCAAATATACCATTCCGGCACGTCCTTTTCCCTCATGGCCGCTTCCCACTCCGGCTTTAGTCCCTTGCCCTTTCGAACGCTCTCCATGATGGTAAAGGATAGCGCGCTGTCCACCCCTTGATTAATCAGGTAAATCATAATGTCGTCGCGGCAGCAGATTGCCGTGGAAATGGTTGCCTTTCCCTCCAAAATCAGGGTTTGGGCGTTTCCCAGCCACACGTCGGTTCCATGGCCCAGCCCGGAAATGCGAATCAAATCCGAGAGGCACTGAGGCTTGGTGTCCAAAAGCATTTGAATGACAAACTCCGTCCCAAACTCCGGCACGCCCAGCGAGCCCACAGGACAGCCGTCAATTTGCTCCGGCGTGATGCCGAGGGCGGACGTATTTTGAAAAAGGGACATTACCTGCGGATCGTCCAAGGGGATTTTCGTGGGGTCAATTCCCGTCAAGTCCTGAAGCATACGAATCATGGTAGGATCGTCATGCCCTAAAATGTCGAGCTTTAACAAATTGTGGTCGATAGAATGATAATCAAAGTGCGTCGTCACGATATCCGTCGTCATATCGTTTGCCGGGTGTTGCACCGGCGTAAAGGAATTGATATTCTCTCCCATAGGCAGCACAATGATTCCGCCGGGATGCTGGCCGGTGCTTCTCCTAATTCCCGTGCATCCCCCCACAATGCGGTTAATCTCGCAGACCCGCTTTCTGTTTCCCCGCTCCTCGTAATAATTTTTTACGTAGCCGTAGGCCGTCTTATCCGCCAGCGTGGCGATAGTTCCCGCCCGGTAGGTCTGCCCGGCTCCAAAAATAACCTCCGTATATTTATGGGCCTTACTTTGATATTCCCCGGAAAAATTCAAGTCGATATCCGGCTCCTTGTCCCCCTTAAAGCCTAAAAACGTCTCAAAGGGAATGTCAAAGCCATCTTTTACAAGGGGCTTTCCGCACACGGGGCAAACCTTGTCCGGCAAATCGCATCCGGCGTTTCCCGCGCTGGCCTTCACCTCCGGGGAATCAAAATCACAGTAAAAGCAATTAGGGCACCGGTAATGGGCGCTCAAGGAATTTACTTCCGTGATTCCCGCCATAAAGGCCACAAGGGAGGAACCCACGGATCCCCTTGAACCCACCAGATAACCGTCCTCCATGGATTTCCACACCAGCTTTTGGGCGATGATATACATCACCGCAAATCCGTTGGTGATAATGGAATTCAGCTCCTTTTCCAGACGGTCCTCCACGATTTTCGGCAAATCCTTTCCGTACAATTCATGGGCCCTTTTATAGCAAATCTCTTTCAGCGTCTTATCGCTGTCGGGAATCACCGGCGGGCACTTGTCCGGACGCACCGGCGATATCACGTCAATCCTATCCGCAATCTTGTTGGTGTTGGTAATCACTACCTCCTCGGCCTTATCGCTGCCAAGGTAGGCAAACTCCTCCAGCATTTCCTCAGTGGTCCGCAGATAAAGAGGCGCCTGATTGTCGGCGTCCGCAAAATGCTTGCCCGCCATGATAATCCTCCGGTACACCTCGTCCTCCGGATCCAAAAAATGCACATCGCAGGTGGCCACCACAGGCTTGCCAAACTCATCCCCCAAGGCGACGATTTTCCGGTTCATATCCATGATATCTTCCCGGCTGTTGATGGCCGATACTTTCTCCGACGCAATCATAAACTCGTTGTTCCCAACAGGCTGTATTTCCAGATAATCGTAAAAATTAACTATCCTTGCAATTTCCGAATCCGGTTTTCCGTCCAAAAGCGCGCGGTACAATTCCCCCGCCTCGCAGGCGCTCCCCAAAATCAGCCCTTCCCTGTGCTTCATAAGGAAGCTCTTAGGCACTCTGGGCCGCTTGCTGAAATAAGTTAAATGAGATTCGGATACCAGCGTATAAAGATTTTCCCGCCCGATATTATTTTCCGCTAAAATAATGGCATGGTAGGAGGGAAGCCTTTTTACTAGCTCCGGGCTGGAATCGCCCATAGCGTTCAGCTCCGCAAGGGTGTTTACCCCGCTTTCCTGCAGCATGGGAATAAATTTTACAAATATCTCCGCCGTGGCTTCCGCGTCGTCCACCGCCCGGTGATGGTTTTCCAGCGATACCCCCATGGTCTTTGCCACCGCATCCAAGGTATGCTTTCCCTGATGGGGCAAAAGGATTCTGGCAATCGCCACCGTATCCACGTAAGTAAAGAGCCTGCTTCTATTTTGCCGCCGCGCGTTTTCTTTTATAAAGCCCATATCAAAATTTGCATTGTGGGCCACCAGCACGGCGTCGCCGCAGAACTCCAAAAATTCCGGCAAAACCTTCTCAATAAAAGGGGCCTCGCTCACCATGCCGTCGTTGATTCCGGTGAGCTTTACAATCTCAAAGGGAATAGGCACGTCAGGGTTTACAAAGGACGAAAACCTGTCCACGATTTTCCCTCCCGACACCTTGACCGCTCCGATTTCTATAATTCGGTTGTTCACCGGCGAAAATCCCGTCGTCTCGATGTCGAACACCACAAAATCCGTGTGAAAATCCTGTCCCTTTTCACCCGTCACAATTTCCTGAAGGTCGTCTACAAGATAAGCCTCCATGCCGTATATGATTTTAAAAAAGTCCTGCTTATCGGGGTTTTCTTCCCCCGCTTCCTTCCGCTTTGCCTTCTCCGCCTTCCATAAATCCTCCCACACATGGTTGGCGTCGGGAAAAGCCTGCACCACCCCGTGGTCCGTAATGGCAATCGCCGGGTGCCCCCAGCTATAAGCCCGCTTTACAATATCCTTTGCCTCGGACACCCCGTCCATGTCGCTCATCTTGGTATGACAGTGCAGCTCCACTCTCTTCCGCGGGCTGTTATCTTTGCGGGACACTGTAAAGTCCGGTATCTTTTTTATTCCAACTAAAGAACCTATGGTCAGCTCGTTGTCGAACCTGTCGATGGTTGGAACGCCCTTCAGCTTAATGAACGCGCCCCTTTGAATATCCTTCATAAGCTCGTCGTACTGCTCGCCATGTATAAAAAGCTTGACCGTCATTGTGTCGGTAAAATCCGTCACGTCAAACATGACAATCTTTTTTTCATTGCGGATATCTCTGGAATCAAGATGGATAATTTTCCCCCGGATAACCACCTCGCCCATCTCGCCGATAATATCCTCGATGGGAATGGCCTCCTCCGCAAAATCCCTGCCGTAAATCACGTCGGGGTTATCGGAACGCTTCAGCGCGCGCTTAAACTCTCCCTTGCCTGTTTCGCCCCGCCGGAAGCCTCTTCTCTCACCTTTTCCCTCGTCTCCCCGGAAGCCTCTCCTTTCGCCATTTTCCTCCTTGCTTCCTCGAAGCCCTTTTCTCTCGCCGTTTCCCGGAAAAGCGGAAATACTTCCCGTTCCCGTGCTTTCCGGCACGCGGCCCGCCATTCTGCCTCCCGCTGCCTCCGCAGACTGCTTTTCACCCGCAATACCGGCAAAACTGTCCGCTGTATCCTGCAAGGCTTTATTCTGTACGATTCCATCTTGCACAGTTTCATTCCGTGCAATTTCACCCTGCGCGTTTTTTCCCACCTCGGCCGCCATGCGGGGGATAAACAATATTTCCCCGGCCTCGTCCTTTTCAATCACCTTTTCCTTGTAGCTCATTTTGCACTGAATGGAAAAACCGCACCGCTCGTTAAAAATCTTCTCCAAAATTCTGGCAAGCTCCGCTCCCTTGCTCCGCCCAAGCACGGTATCCTCTATGGTAATTTCCAGCTCTCCGCCGCCGGAAAAAGCAAGCTCCGCCTCCTTAAATAAATGATATTCCACAGGGCTATGCTCCCGGAGTTCCATCAAAATACTGTCCTTGTAAATGTTCATCAGCTTTTCAGGCGTGTATTGCTCCGACAGCAAAAAATGCTCATACAGCTTTACCCGCACATTACAGCCCGAAAAAAACTGCTTTTTTATCTCGCCTTCCACCTTAAAAACCGTATCCTTTGGAATCAAATAGCCGCTGGAAACAGTCACGCGCACATAATCCCTGCGCTTCGTGGCGGAAACCTTTTCCACCTGAACCTGTTCAAACAAGTCCTGCACCTTTTTATCCAGTTTTAATGACGGAAACACCTCAAAAAACTGTTTTGCCATTTTCCCCTCACTTTTGCCTAGCTATTCCTGCGGACAACGATTTCAATTCATGCAAGCATGACCCTCATAACTGCCGCGTGGGACTGATATCCCATTCGTTACTTGCATATCCTGTTCGTTACTTGCATACCCCGTTCATTACTTGTATACTCTGTTTATTACTTGTATACTCCGTTCGTCACTTACAGCGGGGTTATTGACCCCAATGTTCCAGCTCCTCGCGCAGTACTGAAAGAAGCTGAGCTTCGGGAACCTTTTTGATAATCTCTCCCTTTTTAATCAAAAGCCCCTCTCCAATTCCCCCCGCAATGCCTATGTCCGCCTCTTTCGCCTCGCCGGGCCCGTTGACCGCGCAGCCCATAACCGCCACTTTAATATCCAAAGGGAACTGCGCCGCCATGTCCTCCACCTGATTGGCAAGACTAATCAAATCAATCTTTGTCCGCCCGCAGGTAGGGCAGGAAACCACCTCAATTCCCCCTTTCCGAAGCCCCAGCGTCCTCAAAATTAATTTGGCGGACTTAATCTCCTGCACCGGGTCGCCGGTTAAAGACACCCGAATGGTATCCCCGATTCCCTGATGTAAAATCAGCCCCAGCCCAATGGAAGATTTAATGTTTCCGCTTATGATAGTGCCCGATTCCGTAATTCCTACATGCAGAGGATAGTCAGTCTTTTCCGCTAACAGCTCGTGGGCTTTCACACACATAAGCACGTCGGAGGACTTAATACTGATTACTAGATTTTCATATCCAAGGTCCTCTATCATATGTACTTTGTCAAGGGCGCTCTCCACAAGCCCCTCGGCCGTCACGCCGCGGTACTTTTCCACAAGCTCCTTTTCCAACGAACCGCTGTTTACGCCCACCCTGATGGGAATATTTCTTCCCTTTGCCACGTCCACCACGGCGGCCACCTTGTCTCTCCCGCCGATATTTCCGGGATTAATTCTAATTTTATCGGCGCCGTTTTCCATAGCCGCAATCGCCATCTTATAATCAAAATGAATATCCGCCACAAGCGGGATTGAAATTCTCTTTTTAATCTCCCTAATTGCCTCCGCCGCCTCCAAGGTCGGCACGGTACATCTGATAATCTCGCACCCCGCTTTTTCCAGCGCGTGAATCTGCGCAACCGTCGCCTCCACGTCCTCCGTCTTTGTATTCGTCATGGACTGTATCAAAATAGGATTGCCGCCGCCGATTACTCTATCGCCAATCTTAATTTTTCTTGTATGTTCTCTCATATGTTCTCCCGCCATTTTTTCCTCATTTCTACCGCTTTTATTGTTCAGCTCTACCGGGCTTGCGCACAAGCATAAATGCACAAACATAAATACTTGTAGAAAGTTTGTGAGGGCAATGCAGACACAAACTCTTTGTTTCTTATGTGATTATATTCCAGCCGAAAGGAAATAGCAAGTCAATTGGAAAACGGCAAGTGCCTCGCACCCTGCGCATTAAAAAGGTGCAAAGCCTTGGTAATTTAACAGACTTTACACCTTGTTTTCATATTAATATGATAATTAAAATGCTGCCTCATTTACTCGTAAGCGGTGGTCTCTGATATAATTTTCTCTCAATCTGCCGTCTTTCAAATGCAATTTCTTTTATAACGGCCTCTGCGTTTTCAGCTTTCGCCACTCTTTCAAGTCCTTCTAAGATTGACAGTTGGCCAAACAAATAACCGTTGTATTCCTTTTCGTTTAATGGCATACCTTGTTCATCCCCTTATAAAAAAGAAAAACAAAAGTGTAATTTATGCAATTACCTATGCTGTATAAACTGTTTTGTCTTCTTTATGCCTATCTAAAATGCTATGCACTCTTTCGACTTCATCAAGAATCATTTCATCCATGGCCTTTAATTCAGCCGTAGACTTCATAAGTTGACGTTTTACATTGCCTACATCTTTCTTTACGTCTTGTATTTCACTTTCTAAAGAATCAAGTTTTTCAAGTTTAGAAAGAATTAATTGAAGCATTTCACTATCTGCCATATTTCCACCGCCCTTATCATGACTACCGTATTCCCAATTGCTTACAGTGTACCACAAGTAAAAAATAAAGTCTATTCAATTGTCGAGGCGTTTTCAACCCGTTCCACACAAAATATCCTGCTGCTATACCTCTCCCCGTTTTCCCCCGCCGCCACAATCTGCAAATCCAATCTCTGTTCCGGCAGGTATTTTACGGGCAGCTCAAACCTTATCTTATCGTCAGTCTCATAAACCGCGTCGTACTTTAAAAGCATTTTTCTCCCTAAATCATCCCGCATTTCCACCCACAACTGCCCTGATTCCTCCGCATGGGCAGCCTGTGACGGCAGACCAAACAGCAGAACCATCAACGCTCCCCCCATCACAAAAAGCAGCGCTGAAACGAGACCGGAAAATTTCTTTTCCGACAGCCACACATTTTTTTCACGCCTGCGAATATCGTTTTTGTTATTTTTATATTGAAAAAGCAAAAGATACGACAACAGAGTAATCATAAGAAAAATAAGAGGCTTTTCAAGACAAGGGAACGGAAATTCATTCCGCGGAATCCCCTGCAAAAGAGGTTTAGCGAAACAACCTGCGGTATGCGCAGCCATAAGGGCAAACAAAATTTTTTTCATTATCCGCCACACTCTGCCAACCACCCTTACCATAGACTTGTATAGCGTAACATGCCTGCCAGTCAGCTCACTCTCCAGCTCTCTCACCGACTGATACCGTTCTGCGGCTTTTTCCGCCGTACACTTTTTAATAACATCGTCCCATGCCCCGCATAGGCTCCTGTCATATTCTTTCACGGAACGCCGTTCATACGCCGGACAGGAAGGACAGTCGCCCGTAAGCATTTCATGAAAAACCGCCCCTATGCCGTAAATATCCCAAGTCTCGTCGCCGCGGGTATCCCGCCACTGTTCCGGCGGGCTATAGCCTGCCGTTCCCACACAAAAAATTTCCTTTTCGTCCCCCCATGAACAGTGCAGAGCTCCCCCAAAATCTATCAGCTTTAAAGAACCGTCTTTCCGCACCATAATATTTTCCGGCTTTAAGTCCCTGTAAATTACCGCCGGACGCCTCTCATGCAAATAAGCAAAAATACCGCAAAGCTCCACTGTCCATTTTAACGCCTGCTCCTCCGACGCTCTTCCGTGCTGATTCAAATACTGGCGGAGGGAGATTCCTTCAATATATTCCATCACCATAAAGGTATTCTCTCCCTGCCGAAAGCAGTCGTAAATTATCGGGAGCCCCGGATGCTCCAATTCCTTTAAAAAGGCCGCCTCCTGAAAAAGAAACTCCTCCCGGCTTTCCTTAACTACTACCAACTGATTTAAATGAGAATCCCTTGCAAGCCACACCTGCCCCATGCCGCCGGTGCCAAGCGGCCGAAGTATCTCATATTTATGAAATAAAACCTTTTCCATTCTTTCCCTCATTTTTGCATTGCTTTCCACTCATATTAAACTGCCTTCCGCATATTCCACGCCATTTTTCACACATATTTTACGCCACCTGCCGCATATTTTCTGCTGCCTCTCACACATTACCCCTTCACACCGCCCGCACATAAACCGCCGACAAATTATCGCTTTCGCCCTTCCGCTTTACTGCCATGCCAATATCCCTAAGCCGCCTATCAATCTGCGTCTCATTGTCAATATCCTCCGGCGTCAAAGCCTGAAAAAAGTCCTCCTCCATTCTCCTGTAAAAGCCGTCCGTGCACAAAAGAAATCCGCTTTTTCCATAAATTCTTCCCGAATAAATGTCAGGATATTGAAACGCAAAACTTCCCATGCACTTCGTAATCCCCTTTTCCCCGGTGGAATGGTCCTTTGTAAGCTGCCTTACTTTTCCCCTGCGGAACAAATAAACCCTGCTGTCCCCCAAATGAAAAATCAAATAGCGGTTTTTCCAGAGAAACAGCGCGGATACGGTGGCTCCCAGCCCAATCCCCTTGCTTTCCCCATATGAGACAAGTTCTCTGTTGATATCATAAAAACAGCGGAGAAGGTTTTTCATCAAGGCTTTCTTTCCCTTTTTCCTGCCAAGAAGGGAGGCCGTCCGTCCATAAAAATTTTCCACAAGCTTTTCTATAATAAAGCCGCTGGCAATTTCGCCCTCCTTTAACCCGCCTATTCCATCGCTTACTACGGCAAGTAATGCCCTTCCTCCGCTTGTCAACGCCTGCTGAATGGTAACGGAATCCTGATTTAATTCCCGCTTTCCCTTATCCCAATATGCCCCCGAAATTATCTTCAAATCTTGCTGTATCCTCTCTTTTTATATCGCCTGCCATAGATAAAATTCAATTGTTCCGCGCTTCGCACTCCCGCAATCAAGTCTTTCACGACAAGTATAATTTCCCCAACAAAAAAAATCCATTGTACAAGATTACCGAAAACACAATTTCAGTAATTTTGCACATGGATTTTTCTTTCTGTTTTATAAATCATCTAAAAAACTTTGTTATATCATTGAAAAATACCAGTACCATCAATACCATGAGGGCCATCATTCCCGCTAAATGAACCATTCCTTCCTTCTCAGGCGGAATTGGCTTGCCCCGGAAGGCCTCCACCAGCAAAAACACCAAACGGCCTCCGTCAAGGGCCGGGAACGGCAATAAATTCATAATTCCCAAATTTACGGAAAGCAAAAGCGCAATCTCCATCATGTTAAGCAGCACGTCTATGGCTCCGTAAACCTTGGCGGAATCGTAAACCTCATCCACCACCTTCACAAGCCCCACCGGCCCGCTTACGTCGTCCCTTGAAAGCTGCCCCGTCACCAACATGCCAAGGCTCTTGAAAGTGGTCTCCACATAAAATTTCATGGTGTAAAAGGCATATTCAAGGGTCTGCAGCGCGTTGCACTTTATATAGCCGCCCACGCCAATCCCCATAAAATACCGTCCGGCGGCCTCGTCATAATAGGGCTTTACCGCCGCCGCTTTTTCTTCTCCGTCCCGCTTATAGGTGATATTCAGCGTCTCCCCCTTAGTGTTTAACTGGGAAATCAACGTCACTTCCCCGCCAAGGTGAATCCGCTTCCCGTTAATTTCGGTGATGATATCCCCCGCCTTTAGGCCGGCCTCTTTTGCCTGACCTTCCTCGCTGACCGAC
>JAMPGS010000159.1 GCA_023663815.1 Clostridium sp. | reverse complement strand
TGCACCCTTCAAAAACGCTGAATCAATACTCATAACAATGTATTTTTGAAAAGGAGCAGAACATATGGAGGCAAAAAATTTAAAGAACACAAAAAATTTAAAAGAACTCTGGAAGCAGGAAGAGGCGCAAGCGCACATACAGGGCTGGGATTTTTCCCACATTGAAAAAAGATACGACGAGGAAAATGATTTGCCGTGGGACTATAAAGCGGTTGTTCAGGCGTATCTCAAGCCCGAACTAAATTTGCTGGATATTGACACCGGCGGCGGGGAATTTTTGCTTTCCCTTCGCCACCCCTGCCATTGCACCGCGGCTACCGAAGGTTATCCCCCCAATGTGGAGCTATGTCGGAAAACCCTTCTTCCTCTTGGAATAAATTTCAGGGAAATGACCGACGCCTCAAGGATGCCCTTTGAGGACAATCAATTTGACGTCGTTATCAACCGCCACGGAAGCTGCTGCATTTCGGAGCTCCAAAGGATTTTGAAAAAAGGCGGCCTATACATAACGGAGCAGGTAGGGGAGGACAACGACCGGGAGCTCATAGAGCTTTTGCTTCCCGGAACGCCGAAAGCCTTTCCCGGCTTAAATTTGAAAAAGCAGAAAGCCCTCTTTGCCGAGGCAGGATTTAAAATTTTAAAAGCGGAAGAATGTTTCCGGCCCATCAAGTTCTATGATGTGGGCGCGCTAGTGTGGTTCGCACGGGTTATCGAATGGGAATTTCCTAATTTTACCGTGGAAAATTGCTTTGAGAGGCTGCTGGAAGCGCAGCGGATTCTTGAAAAGCACGGCGTGATTCAAGGGACGATTCACCGATATTTATTGGTTGTTCAAAAATAATTTTTATGTGTTTTTTAGGCGCGCTATTTTCCTGCGCGCCTTTAGCTTTTTAATCGCCCGGCAATAAACAATCATATTGCTCCCGCGCTTTGCCAGCTTTTCAAATTCCCATAAAAAAAGATTGACTTCTTTTATTTAGGTTAGTATAATTAGTTATACAAATCATACTTTTCAAACTAGGAGAACGTTCATGAAAAAACCAAAAGGAAAATACGCGTGGACCGCCACGGTCGGTGAAAAAGGACAAATTGTAATACCCAAACAGGCCCGTGAAATTTTTAATATCAAACCGGGGGATACTTTGATTCTTTTAGGAGATGAAAGCAAAGGGCTTGCAATCCCGCCCAAAAGCGCGTTTGCGCAGTTTGCCTCCGCTATTTTTGAATCTGAATCAGATAATGAAGGGGATGAATAATTTGAGAAAAGCTTATCTTGACAACATACGGTGGGCCGACGTCCTGCTGGTCTTAATTTATCATGTGTGCTATCTATTTAACGGCGTCGGCATCCCCGGCGGTATTCCGGGCGCTGAAAATATTCCCGCCTGCGACGCGGCGGCGTGTATCGTGTATCCATGGTTTATGGCGCTTTTGTTTGTTGTGGCCGGAATGAGCGCAAGGTACTCCCTTCAAAAGCGCACCGCGAAACAATTTATCAGGGAACGGGCGGTTAAACTGCTTATCCCCTCTACCTTGGGACTGCTTGTCCTTCACTGGATTACCGGATATCTCAACATTAAGATGGGCGGCGGCCTTGCCTACATGCCGACGGCTTTAATTTATCCTATTTCCGCCATAAGCGGCACCGGCCCTTTGTGGTTTATCCAGATGCTGTTTGTATTTTCCTGCGTTCTTGTCCTGCTTAAAAAAGCGGATAAACATGATAAAATATGGACTTTTTGCGGTAAAGCGAATCTTCCGGCGATACTGCTGCTTTTTGCGCCCATTTTCGGTGCGGCGCAGATTTTAAACATGCCCGTTTTAACCATGTACCGCTTTGGGATTTATTTTGCAACCTTTTTGATAGGCTACTATATTTTTTCTCATGATGCGGTGCAGGAAAAAATAGAACGCATCGCTATTCCAATGCTGTGCCTTGCCGTTATCTGCGCCGTTATCTATCTGCTCCGCTACATTGGAAGCGACTTTACCGCCCCCGACTGCCTGCAAAGCCCCATAACCAATCTGTATCTTTGGGCGGCCGTGCTTGCCGTTATCGGATGCTTCAAAAAATATTTCAACCGCGAAACGGCTTTTACCCGCTACATGACACAATCAAGCTTTGGGATATATGTACTGCATTACCCGGTTTTGATTGTCATCTGCTATGTTCTCCATTACTTTTTAAATTTGCCGGCTGCCTGCAATTATTTAGCTGCGCTTGCGGCGGAATTTATCTTAACGCCTGTTTTGCATGAGGTTGTGAAGAGAACGCCTGTTGCGCGGTATTTGGTGCTGGGGAGGAAGAAGGCAAAATTTAAAAATACCTTTTAAATCAAACCTGCTTGCAAATATTCTTCGGCTTCCCTCCATGACAAATGATATTTTTCCTGAAGCCTTCTTAAAATTTCATCGTCTGGCAGTCCTAAATCCCTGCACATAGAGACAGCACCGTAAATCTGTCCTTTCTGCACTTCAGATTTTCTGATTTCATTTATTTCCGGTTCCATAATTTCCAACAATGCCTGACACATATTATTGTCTCCTCTCAGTTCCTCCATAATCTGCTTATTAGCCCTAATGCTTACCTCTAACACAGAATCGGCAAGTTCTCTATCAAACCTTTGCGTAAGACAGCTAATTTTTTTCAGTAGTTCCCGCATCTCCTGCTTTTGCACTCTATCAGATAAAGCTTTAATCCATGTATGGCTCCCCTGCTTTAATTCTCTTCCCACAATAATCTGGGTTGGGAATAAAACTACATCTAAAATGTAATAAATTCCAGAATAGGGACTTGTCATTTTTATTCGATGTTCCTTAAAATACTGAAATAATCCCTCCGGTTTTGTATCACGAATCATAGTTACAGTAATATCATCTGCGGCTCTCTCGTCCACGAAATTACCAGAAGCCTTATACAAACACCCATATGCTTCTGCTTTATAAAAAGTGTCAATATCCATGTGGGCATCCGGCGATTTGTACTCTATAATATTATATCCTCGAAAAAGTTTTCCTATCTCATTAACTATCTGAACGCCTGAATCTTTTTTGATTATCAAAAGGTCGATTTCCAACGGTTTTGTATTTAAATTATATTCTTTCTCATAAGTAAGGTCGGCTCTATTTTCTCCAAACTCCAAATTCATCGCCGCCACAAAGCCGGGATGCCATTGTATTTTCGTATCGTTCATTCATCAGTCCTTTCTTTATTCTTTTTTAATTATAACATACTTTCTTTATCTTACAATCACTGGCAATTGGCTATTTAATCCAAAAAGGGCATCTGCAAACCTGCACATGCCCTAAATTTTATGATTTCCCCTCTAATTGTTAAATATTTCCTCTCCACTGCCCTAAATATCCAACGCCGCGTGATACCCCTGATAAACCGCGTTCGTAATCGTGGAAACCTTGGCGGCGTCCCCAATCACTGCCACATAAGGAGCCGCGTCGCGAAGGGCCTCCACCACGGCGGAACGGGATTTTTGCCCCAGCGCACAGATAACCGATTCGCCCGGCACAAGGATTTGACCGCCCTCCTTATTCTCGCAGACAATCCCCTTATCCGTCACCTCAAGCCCCCGGCATCCGATGTAAACCGTAACATATTTTTCAATCTCTTTCCGAAGCAAAGGCCTGTGGCGCACATTGGCGTCACTTTAGTTATTTCCTCGTCACTTCACTGTATACAATATTTCCGTACCCGCCGTCCACTCTCGCAAAACCGCCCTCCTCGATGGCCGCCGCGCGGATAGCCGCTCTTCCCATAAACTCACAGGGAACCGCATCGTCCTCTCCCCGTAAAATCTGGCTGCACAGTTCGATATTATCTTCCAGACTGTCCTTTGGCCCCACAGCCGGTCCATGAGAGTAAAGCACTGTCTGATAGCGTCCGTCAAAGGTCTTTAAATATTCAAGGCTTTTTTGATAAGTGCTAATATTCGTGCTGTTCTGGTCCATCACAAGGGTATTAGCGTTGCAGGCGTCTCCGTAAAGAATCATGCCCTCCTCGCGAATCAGCACGCAGCAGCTTCCCTTCGTGTGCCCCGGAACATGGATTATCTCCAAAGTAATCCCGCCAAGGTCAAAAATCTGTCCGCCGGAAAGCTCCGCAAAATTTCCCGCCGGTTCCGGTACAAAATCCTCTTTCGTCAAAACTACTCCTTTTCCCAAGGCCTGCGCCGCGTAGTCCATGCGCATGGAAAGCCCGTGAACCTTCACCAGAGCCTTATCCGCCGGGTGCATATAAACCCGCTCAAACTCTCCCGCGCCGCCCGCATGGTCTCCATGTCCATGGGTTAAAACTACCGTAAGCGGAAGTTTTGTAAGGCTTTCCACCTTTTCCCTCAGCCCCACAAATCCCACGCAGGTATCCATCAAAACCGCTTCCTTCTCTCCCGTCGCCAAAAACGCCGACACCCCCGTAGGGTCCACAATCCACGTAACATGCTCCGTCAGCTTTTCATGCCTAAAATTCCACATTTTACTTTCCTCCTCCTAATCTTCCTTTTCTACACAAATCTCTCATTTTCCCGTCGCCGCCTCTTCAAAAAAACAGTCAGCTTATCTTGCTTTTCACTTTATCTATTACAAAAAGCAGCCCCCACTACCGCAATCGTCATTTTAATAGTCGGCATCGACGTCGCCCGCACCGACAGCTCCGAATTATTTGTCAAGAAATTAACCTTCTTATTAATTTTATTCAAAACAAGCTGAATTGTATAGGGGTTTGTCCCCTCTTTTTCCATTAATGCCCTTCTTATGTTGATGCCATCTGCTGATACATCTTCATAAGCTCCGCAACGCAGCTTTCCTCCGTGGTGTCTTTGATTGAAAATCCGTATGCCTGCATGACAGCTTTGTCATTTTGCATATGCGCTTTCCTAAGCTCTATTGGCATAAGTAATTCATCATAAAGGTCTGCCAAAGAACTATCTGGATATAATGCCCTTGCATCTAAAATGCCCTTTGCTGTCTGTTCAATTTTTCTTCTTTGCTCATTTGTAGGATTACACCACGGGAAATTATTGTATACTATCGTATTGGAATAACTGTAATCACTCTTTAATCTTCCGCAGACCATCCGCATCCATGCCATATGAACATTGGACGTCAAGACACCAAAATGGTATAAGTCCGAACCTTGCAATACGAATAATTTATCGCCCGGAATAATTTCTGCTTTCAGATAATCAATTGGTATATATCTCCTGTTTTGCGATGATACTTTTGGAATGGCTACATAATCTGTTTTACATTCTTTGATTTCCGCAAAAACCATTGGTGTTTGGGCGCTTTTTTTCGTATTTGCCCTTGTACTTGCCTTTCTAAATTCCTGAACCCTTTTTACCCGTTCAAGCAATCTGGGACATTTTCTGACTGCATCCGGTGAAACACCGACTAACCAAATACAATATCTGTTTTTTCTGTCAATAAAATCCTTTCCCATCATATATGGTCTTATAAATTGTTCCGCCTGCGGTTCTGCTTTTAACAAATCGTCTTTTTCCTCACACGTTAGTATAAGGTTGCCATCATCAATCGGCTGCCCTCCCAAAAATATTTCAGGCACTTCACAAAGCGGTTTTGTTCTTCGTTCTATAAACACATTATCGGCATCTAAAAGATATGCGTTGATATTTTGTGCCTCAATCGAATGTCCATCGGTAAAAATCAATTTTTTACCTGCTTTTGAGCAAGTACTAAATCCTATAATTACACAATGCACATGCGCCTTTATTTTTGCCTCGCTATCCCATTGAAAAGTTCTATGTGCATAATCAATATGAACCCCATCGTCAAATAACGGTTTCCATAAATTTATAACGGCTGCACCCTGTATAATTGAATTGGTTGAAACCAATGCACAACTGATATTTGTATTTTTAATAAAATCAATACATTTCTTATACCAACAACATACATAGTCTAAATCACCCACATTCTTCCATTGATTTTCAAAAACATAAGCTGTATCCGCTTTTTGATTTGTCCCCATCCACCTTGCTCCCACAAACGGCGGATTCCCCATAATATAATTCAGTTCGCTTTTGGGCACAATGCTTTCCCAAGCAACCCTGAGAGCATTGCCTTCAGTAATATTCACATAGGATTTCAGTGGAAGAAAATCAAGGCTCATATGAACAATGTCTTCCGTCTCTTTCATCATTTGACTTTCCGCAATCCACAGCGCGGTCTTGGCAACCGTTACCGCAAAATCATTGATTTCAATTC
>JAMPGS010000158.1 GCA_023663815.1 Clostridium sp. | reverse complement strand
TGCAAGAATCTGCGGGTTTATGAAAGCACGCAGATTCTTGCAAGACCAAGGGACTTTGGCAGGATTATGGGCTTTTGTAAGCCTGCGGATTTGCGCAAGAAAGCCGGTTTGCCAGGCAGGAAGCGGCGCGTTTCGGCGCAGAGAGGAGGAGGTATGCAGGTAAAAACATTTGCTGCAATTGACGTCGGCTCATATGAGCTGTCCATGAAAATTTTTGAGGTTTCAAAGGCGCGGGGGATGCTGGAAATCGACCATATAAGGCACAGCATTGACATGGGGACGGAAACTTACGGGGAGGGGAAGCTTTCTTACGAGAGGGTGAACGAGCTCTGCCATGTGCTTCGGGAATTTTCCGGCATCATGAAGTCCTATCAGGTGACGGCCTACAAGGCCTACGGCACAAGCGCAATCAGGGAATCAAAAAACACCATGATTCTTTTGGATCAGATTGAGCAGAGGACGGGGATTCATATTGAGGTGTTGAACAATTCCGAACAGCGTTTTTTGGATTATAAGTCGATTGCCCTTCAGGGGGAGGGGTTTCAGAAAATTATCGAAAGCGGGACGGCTATCCTAGATATCGGCGGGGGAAGCATACAAATTTCCCTGTTTGACAACGATACGCTGGTGTCCACGCAAAACATGAAGCTGGGGGTTTTGCGGATTCAGGAAAAGCTCCTTCACTTGGGAGTGGGCCTTGGCAAGTACGACATGCTGATTCGTGAGATGGTAGAATCTCAAATGAACGTTTACAAAAAGCTGTACTTAAAGGATAGGGAGATTAAAAGCATTATCGTGGTGGACGATTATCTTTCCACGCTGGTAAGGCGCAAGAAGGAAAGCGACGTTCCGCAGGGCTTTGCGGACAGGAAGGCGATGGATTATTTTCTGGAAATTTATCACTCAAAGAGCATGTCGGAGCTGGCAAAGACGCTGGACATGCCGGAGGATAACATTCCCCTTTTGTACATTTCCCTGATAATTCTCTACACGATTATGGACGTTACGGGGGCGGAGCAGATTTGGGCTCCGGGGGTGACCTTAAGCGACGGCATCGCCTACGAGTACGCGGAGAAAAATAAGATTATCATTCCCGCTCATGATTTTGAGAAGGATATTATTGCCTGCGCGCAGAATATCAGCAAGCGGTATCGGGGCAGCAGGAAGAGAAGCGAGACGCTGGAGGGGATTGCTCTTGCAATTTTTGACAGCATGAAAAAGGTGCACGGCCTTGGAAAAAGGGAGCGGCTTCTTCTGCAGATATCCACGATTCTCCACGACTGCGGCAAGTATATCAGCTTGGTAAATTTGGGGGAATGTTCCTACAGCATTATCATGTCAACGGAAATTATTGGGCTTTCCCACATGGAGCGGGAGATTGTGGCGAACGTTGTGCGGTATAACCATCTGGAGTTTGATTATTACGGGGCCGGAAGCCTTGACACCGTGGACAAGGAATCTTACTTAAAAATCGCGAAGCTGACGGCAATCTTGAGCCTTTCAAACGCCCTTGACAGAAGCCATAAGCAGAAATTTAAGGACGTGAAGGTGTCCCTAAAGGAGACGGAACTTATTATTTCCGTAAACACAAACGAGGATATTACGCTTGAAAAGGGGTATTTTGCGGACAGGGCGGTTTTCTTTGAGGAGGTATACAATATCCGGCCGGTGATTAAGAGCCGGCGGGTGTCGTAACATAGTAAACGACATAATAAATTTCTGTTTCCGGCTCTTGCAAAAACCGTAAACGCAAGCCTTTGCGAGAGCGAAAATGAACTTTCTAATGTCGTTGGCTATAAAAAGAATTTCAAGGAAACGAAACAAAAGACATCAATGTATAGAGGGAGAGAACAGGTATGACGAGTATAGCAAACTATGACGACCCGAAATATTACGGCAACAGAGAGCTGAGCTGGGTGATGTTTAATAAAAGAGTTTTGAGCGAGGCCAAGGATAAGCATAATCCGCTGTTTGAGCGGCTGAAATTTTTGAGCATCACTTCCTCCAATCTGGACGAGTTTTTTATGGTCCGGGTGGCGTCTCTTATGGATATGGTGAACGCGGGGTATGAGAAAAAAGACATTGCGGGCATGACGCCCAGAGAGCAGATAGCGGCTTTAAGTCTGGTGACCCATGAGCTGATGGAAAACCAGTATACTATTTATAATAAAGAAATCCTTCCGGGGCTTTTGTCTAACGGACTGCGGGTGATTGAACGCCATGAGAAGCTTTCCGGGAAGGAAGCGGCCTATGTGGACAAATATTATGAGGAAAACGTTTATCCGGTACTGACGCCTATGGCGGTGGATTCTTCAAGGCCTTTTCCCCTTATCAGGAATAAATCCCTAAATATCGGCGCGCTGGTGCGGAAAAAGAACGGGGACGGCGACCTTGAATTTGCCACCGTGCAGGTGCCCAGCGTGCTAGATAGAATCGTGCAGCTCCCCTCCAAGGAGGGAAAGAAAAAGACGGTGATTCTGCTTGAGGAAATCATTGAGCGAAATATTCAAAAGCTGTTTTTAAATTACGATATTGTGTGTTCCTGCCCTTTCCGCATTATGCGAAACGCCGACCTTTCCATTGAGGAGGACGAGGCCGAGGATTTGCTGAAGGAAATCGAGAAGCAGCTTAAAAGGAGACAGTGGGGACAGGCGATCCGTTTGGAGGTAGAGGACGGAATCGACGGACATTTATTACAGCTTATCGAGGAGAGCCTTAACGTGTCCGAGGAGGAAATTTACAAGATTGACGGGCCGCTGGATTTGACCTTTCTCATGAAAATGTACGGGCTTCCCGGCTTTGAGGACTTAAAGGAGACAAGGTACGCGCAGCCACAGCCGGTGCCGGAGCTTCCGGCGGACTGTAATATCTTTGAAAAAATACGGGAAAAGGACATTCTGCTTTTCCATCCTTACGAGACTTTTCGGCCGGTGGTGGATTTTATCCGGCAGGCGGCCAAGGACGAGGACGTGCTTGCCATCAAGCAGACCTTATACCGGGTCAGCGGCAATTCCCCCATCATTGCGGCGCTTGCTCAGGCCGCGGAGAATGGAAAGCAGGTGTCCGTGCTGGTAGAGCTAAAGGCGCGTTTCGACGAGGAAAACAATATCGTCTGGGCCAAGAAGCTTGAGAAGGCGGGCTGCCATGTTATTTACGGTTTGGTGGGCTTAAAAACCCACAGCAAGATTACGCTGGTGGTAAGACGCGAGGAGGACGGCATCAGGCGGTATGTCCATCTTGGAACCGGCAACTACAACGACAGCACAGCGAAGCTTTACACAGACGTTGGGCTTTTGACCTGCGTCCCCGCTATTGGAGAGGACGCAACCGCAGTGTTCAACATGCTTTCCGGTTATTCCGAGCCCTTGGGGTGGAATAAGCTTTCTCTTGCCCCCCTGTGGCTGAAGGACAGATTTTTGCTTTTGATAAACAGGGAAAGGGAAAATGCGCTGGCGGGAAAAGGCGGCCATATCATCGCGAAGGTGAACAGTCTTTGCGACAAAGACATTATCAAGGCCCTTTACGAAGCCGGGGCGGCGGGAGTGAAGATTGAGCTGATTGTCAGGGGCATCTGCTGTCTAAAAACGGAGCTTCCGGGAATTGGGAAAAATATCACCGTCCGCTCGATTGTGGGGAATTTTTTGGAGCATGGGCGCATCTTTTATTTTGAAAACGACGGAAAGCCGGAGTATTACTGCGCAAGCGCGGACTGGATGCCGAGGAACCTAGAGCGCAGGGTGGAAATTCTTTTTCCTGTGGAGCGGCCGGAGCTCCAGAAAAAGCTGATGGAAATTTTGGCGATGCAGCTTAGGGATACGGCCAAGGCTCATATACTGACCGCCGATGGAACCTACGAGAAGGTGGAGAAGAGAGGAAGAGGAACCTTTAATTCGCAGCTTGAATTCTGCAGCATGGCGGTGGAAGCCGCCGGAAAGCAGGAGGAGCTTGTCAACAATAGAGTATTTATCCCGGAGACCCATCATGAATAAAATTATACTTGCGTCGGCTTCCCCCAGACGCCGGGAGCTGCTGCGCCAGATAGGAATGGAGTTTGCGGTAATTCCCAGCACCGGGGAGGAGTATCTTCCCAACAGGGAAAAGCTTGCGCCCCATGAGATAGTGGAAAGCTTGTCGGAGCAGAAGGCTATGGAGGTTTTTGAAAGGCTCTCCGAGGAGGAAAAAGTAAACTGTATTGTGGCGGGGGCGGACACCGTTGCGGCCTTGGAGAATCAAATCATGGGAAAGCCAAGGGATAAGCGGGAGGCCTGCGCCATGCTTTCCCAGCTTCAGGGGCGCGTCCATCAGGTTTATACGGGGGTGACGCTGCTGCAGGGGCAGGGCGCAGGCGTGCCGCTCTGCAAGAGAACCTTTTATGAAAAAACCGAAGTGACGATGTATCCCATGACCGAGGCGGAAATTATTGCTTATGTGGATACCGGAGAGCCCATGGATAAGGCCGGGGCCTACGGGATTCAGGGAAAGTGCGCCGCTTTCATCAAGGAAATCTGCGGCGATTATAATAACGTGGTGGGGCTTCCGGTAGGGAGGCTATATCAAGAAATGAAAAGTCTTTGGTAGAAAGAACTTTCAGAGGAAAGCAGGATTCAAGATTTTCAGCGGGAAGAGATTCAAGAAGAGGTTGAGAGAAGTCTTTGAAATAAAAAAGCCCTGAGCGGGCGGATAAGGAAAATGGCAAAATGATACGACTGATAGCAACGGACGTGGATGGGACGTTAATTAAGGATTCCACGCCGGATTTGTACCCGGAAATGGTAAGGGCAATCAGAGAACTAAAGGAAAAAGGAATTTTATTCTGCGCGGCCAGCGGCAGACAGTACGAGAGCCTTCGGAACGTGTTCCGTGAGGTGGCGGACGACATTGCTTATATTGCGGAAAACGGCGCGCTGATTCGCCATGAGAACAAAAATATTTCCGTTACCCCCATGAAAAGGGAGTTTGTGGAGGGAATTATGGAGATGCTGCGCCCTTATTACGAGGAGTGTCACACGGTGGTATCTACCGCAAACGGAAGCCTGATTGAGAGCAAGAATCAGGAATTTTTGGATTTGATTACCTATGGCTACCACAATACCTTTAGGCAGGTAGAGGACGTGCTTGCCGAAAAGGAAGAAATCATTAAGATTGCCGTTTACCGCAAGGGCAGTATCCGCGCGCTGGGGGAAAGCCTGTTTGTCCCTGCTTGGGATAGCAGAGTAAAAGCCTGCATAGCCGGGGAGGAATGGGTTGACTTTATGGATAAATCGGTGGACAAGGGCGAGGGGCTTAGGCTCCTGCAGAAAACCCTCCACATAAAGAAGGAAGAAACCATGGCCTTTGGGGACAGCGATAACGATATCGGCATGATGACGGCGGCCGGTGAGAGCTATGCGGTGGAGACGGCGGCCGAGGGAGTAAAGCGGGCGGCGGGCGGTATTTGTCCCGGCTGGGCAGGAAAAGGCGTTTACAAAATAATTGATGCAAAAATTTTATCTAGGTATTGACGACGTGCAGTCATTAAAGCATAATAATATTACCAGCTAGATTGATTAATGATGACGGAGGAATACGGTATGCATGAATTTGATGATGCGATATTACAATGTTTTTTAAACAATCAGGGGCAGTTATTCCCGGAGGAGGACGTGGCTGCCAATCTGGAAGAGGCGGAGGCTTTTCTTGAGGAATGTCTTGCCGTGGTAGTGAATTCTGTGGAGGAGGTTTGGGAGTATTTTGAGGAGGAGGGCATCGACGTGGACGGAGCTCACGGAGATGAAATCCTTGACGCCGACGAAGTGTTTGATATAGGAGATGGAAGATATCTTATCGTTGAGGGATAAGAGCTTTGTGATAAGGATAGAAAAAGTAGAAGGGGCCGCCCGGTTTGGGCGGCCTTTGTGTTAGAGCAAGGCTCTGCTTTTTAGGCTATGCAGATGAACAGGTCAAAAGGTTGATATTCTTGCCCTTGATGCGTTCTCCGTGAAGCGGACAATAAGCAGGGTTAAATAAGGAAGAAATTTAATGGGAATTTTATTGTAAGCACGAATATTTTTCTGTATAATTTAAAATGTAGCGGTGTAATCAATACTATTGATTGTCATAGATTTTAAGAAACGAGGGGATAAGGTGCAGGGCGATATAAAGCAGGTAGTACCCGCAGAAGAAGCAATAGCCAAATATACTATCAAGGATAGTGTGTTTTCTGACTTATTTAGAATTAGAAAGTATCTGTTGCAATTATACAAAGCACTCCACCCAGAGGATAAAACGGCCACAGAGGACGAATTGACAGATATTACG
>JAMPGS010000157.1 GCA_023663815.1 Clostridium sp. | reverse complement strand
GGGGTGCCATAAGGCTGCTGAAGGTTGTAACCACCGTAACGGGCCTGCCCTCTAACATCCGCTTAAGACACTTTATCCGCTCCGTCACAAGCTGATTTCCATGGACGTCCGCCTGATAAAAAATTAAATCCTTGGCGGGATAAGCCGTCACGTTCCTGTCATAAAAGCGGTAATCCTCCATCAGCTCCTTCACCCGCAAATCGCTGAAGGTGACAATCAGCCTGTTTTTAAAGTCCCCTCCAAGCCCGCATACCATGTGGAGCTTTTGGGATTCCACACAGCCCGTCAACGCCGCGCAGACGGTATCGCCCTGCAGTTTTCTTTTTATCTCCTCAAATTCCCCCAGCTCCTCAAGGGGGGCGGTCAACACTCTCATTCCTTCTCTGCCTTTCGGTTAAACTCGTTCATCGCCTTATCCGTATCCCCCGCAACCATCAGCTCTAAAGCCTCCACGGCCTTTGCAACCGCCTCTTTCATAACCTCTTTCTCTTCCTTTGAAAAGTGCCCCAGCACGTAATCTATCAAATCATAGTTTTCAGGCTTTCCGCCTACGCCGATTCGTATCCTCTGAAAATCCTCGCTTCCAAGCTGGGCGATAATGTTTTTCAGGCCGTTGTGCCCTCCTGCGCTTCCCTTTTTCCGAATCCGAATCTGACCGGCAGGCAGGTTGATATCGTCCGAAACTACAATCAATTCCGAAGCCGTATCCGCCTTGTAGTAATCCACAATGGGACGGATGCTCTCGCCGCTTGAATTCATAAAGGTGAGGGGCTTAACCAAAAGTACCTTTTGGCCGTTTATGATTCCCTTCCCGGTCATCGCCCTGTTTCTAATTTCCTTAACGGAAATATTGTACTTTTCCGCCAACGCATCTATCATGGCAAAACCAATGTTATGCCTTGTATTATCATATTCTTTTTTGGGATTTCCAAGTCCTGCTATTATAAACATTTTTCATATCTCCTTAAAATCGGACGCGCTCCTGCCATGATAGCATATTTCCATCAAAAAAGCGAGTAGGGAAAATTCTTCCCTACTCGCCGTCATATTCTCCCTCAGGCTCTGTTACCGCGCTCTGGTATCTGTCCAGAATAATTTCCTGTATTTTGGCTCTGGCGGCGGAATTGATGGGATGAGCAATATCCCTGTACTCTCCGTCGGCGGCCTTTTTACTTGGCATTGCAATAAACAAGCCCTTATCCCCTTCTATCACTTTAATATCATGTATCACAAATTCTTCATCAATTGTAATTGAAACAATGGCACGCATCTTGCCTTCTTTGGTGATTTTCCTCACCCGTACATCTGTAATTTGCATATTCAGTCCCCCTTAAGTTCGTCCTTTTATATTATGTACAAACCCCGGTGCCTGCAGACGCATACTTAATTAAATAACATATCTGTTGTTTCTTTCCAGTACAATCTTAATGCCGTCAGTTCCTGCATGATAAGAATTCGCTCTGATTGTATCACGGCTTTCTACGATGCAATTTTCAATGTGAGTGTTGTCCCCGATATACACATCATTTAATATAATGGAATTCTTTATATAACAGTTGTTTCCGATATAAGCTTTTTTGAAGATAACCGAGTTTTCCACGGCGCCGTTGACAATACAGCCGCTGGAAATAAGGCTGTTTTTTATCCTCGCCCCCTCGTTATATTTTGCGGGAGGCAAATCGTCCACCTTGGAATAAACGTCTGGATACTCCTTAAAAAAATAATTCCTAATTTCAGGCTTTAAGAAATCCATATTGGTGCGAAAGTAATCTTCCACGGATGCTATATTGCTCCAGTAATTTTTCAGCTTATACCCATATATTTTCTTCATGTTCTTGTAGCGGATTAAAATATCCTTCACAAAATCATACCGCTCCTCCTGCGCGCTCCTCTCAATCATCTCAATGAGCTGACGCCTCCTGATAACATAGATGCCGCAGGAAATAGTGTTGGATCTCGCCATGATGGGCTTTTCCTCAAACTCCTCGATACGGTTTTCCTCATTCATCTTAACCGTTCCAAACCGTTCCACGTTTGCGTCTTCCCCCATGTCCTTGCATACCACGGTGACGTCCGCGCTTTTCCCAATATGGTATTCCAGCAGCTGGTTATAGTCCATCTTGTAAACGCAGTCGCCAGAGGTAATCACCACATAGGGCTCATGGCTGTTTTTGAGAAAAGAAAGATTCTGCGCAATGGCGTCGGCCGTTCCCCTGTACCAAAAGCTCCCCTCCGCGGTTATCGCCGGAGTAAACACGTATAAGCCGCCCTGCTTGCGTCCAAAATCCCACCACTTGGAGGAATTTAAATGCTCGTTCAGACTGCCCGCGTTGTACTGCGTAAATACCGCCACCTTCTGGATATGGGAATTCGTCATATTGCTCAAAGCAAAATCAATACTTCTGTAGCTTCCCGCAACAGGCATTGCGCATACCGCTCTCTTCTGGGAAAGCTCCTTCATCCGATAGCTGCTTCCGCCCGCCAATATGATACCGACCGCCCTCATCTCTCATCACCTGCCTTAATCAATGTCTTTCCGCCTGCTAAACAGCCGTCCGCGTAATCTTCTGCGGACGTGGCTCCAAAGATACAGGTGTTTTTTCCTACCGTAACGCCCGTTGGTATAACGCTCATTTCACCCACGGTGACAATACCGTTACTGTAAATATGCGGTTCCGTCTCGTTTGGTATTTCCTCTCCAAATCCCATTTTGACATGATTTTCAATTTTGACATTTTCCGCTACTATCGCTTTGTAGAGTTCGCATCCCTCCCCTATCTGCGTATTGTTCATGACAATAGAATCCCTGACAATCGTATCCTTCCCAATGGTAACACCGCATCCGACCACAGAATTATAGACCTGCCCGTAAATGTCGGAGCCTTCGCCTATAATGCTCCTCTCCACCACGGAACCGTCGGCAATGTACTGTGGCGGCAGTATTTCGCTTTTCGTGTAAATTTTCCAGTACTCTTCATATAAATTAAATTCGGGAACAATATCAATCAGCTCCATATTTGCTTCCCAATAAGAAGTCAAAGTTCCCACGTCCTTCCAGTACCCGTTAAACTCGTAAGCATAGAGCGGACGTCCCTTGCCGTGGCAGTAGGGAATGATATGCTTGCCGAAGTCCAGCCCCGGCTGCCGGGCGTTGGTAAGAAGAGCTTCTCTCAAAGTCTCCCAATTAAATATATAGATGCCCATGGATGCAAGATTGCTCCTTGGATTGACAGGCTTTTCCTCAAAATCAACAATTTTCTTATTTTCATCGGTAATCATGATGCCGAAGCGCCCCGCTTCCTCCATGGGAACGGGCATCACGGCAATTGTCGCCTCGGCTCCCTTTTCCTTGTGGAAGTCCAGCATGGTTTCATAATCCATCTTGTATATATGGTCCCCGGAAAGAATTAATACATACTCAGGGTGAAAGCTTTCCATGTATTCCAAATTTTGATAAATTGCATTGGCCGTACCTGTGTACCACTGGCTGTTTGCGTTCTTCTCGTAGGGCGGAAGGACCGTCACCCCGCCTACGTTTCTGTCCAAATCCCATGGGATACCAATTCCAATATGCGTATTTAAACGCAGGGGCTGATATTGCGTCAAAACTCCAACCGTGTCAATTCCCGAATTAATACAGTTGCTCAGAGGAAAATCTATGATGCGGTATTTCCCTCCAAAGGACACCGCGGGCTTGGCCACCTTGGAAGTCAAAACTCCCAGCCTGCTCCCTTGACCGCCCGCCAAAAGCATGGCTATCATTTCTTTTTTAATCATATCATTACCCCATGCAGTTATTTCTTTTCCATCTCGATACAGGCAACATTTATAATATGTAAGAATAGTATACCATAGGTTTATTTAAAAGTGAATGACTTTTCATTCTGGTTATACATTCATTTTTATAAAAAATGTCATTGGTTTTTTTTGTGTAATTTTATATAATTAAGTCAAAACTATTATATCAGCTTGAGTTTGCCTTGTAAATTCATGCTGACGCCTAAATCTGCCCGCCGACGGCGGCATGGAGGAATTTTTCTATGTATCAATTAAACTTTACACAGCCTGAACATATATATTTTATTGGTATCGGCGGCATCAGCATGAGCGGCCTCGCCGAAATTCTTCTGGAAAAGGGATTTTCCGTTTCCGGCTCCGATATCAAAAAATCTTCACTGACAGAGCTTTTAACCGAAAAAGGCGCCAAGATTTATTACGGCCAAAAAGCCGAAAATATTGGCGACGATATTCAACTGGTAGTCTACACCAGCGCTATCCACCCCGACAATCCCGAATATATTGCCATGAAGGAAAAAGGCATCCCTTCCCTTTCAAGGGCCCAGCTCTTAGGGCAGCTTATGAAAAACTATGCCATGCCCGTGGCGGTCAGCGGCACTCACGGCAAAACCACCACTACCTCCATGATTTCCGAAATTCTTCTAAAGGAGGGGGCCGACCCCACCCTTTCCATCGGCGGCATTTTAAAAGCCATCGGCGGCAATTTCCGCATTGGCCACTCCGATTTATTTGTGACGGAGGCCTGCGAATACACCAACAGCTTTTTAAGTTTCTTTCCCAAGGTGGGAATCATTCTCAATGTGGAGGAGGACCATCTGGATTTTTTCAAGGACATTGACGATATCCGCAGCTCTTTCCACCGGTTTGCGCAGCTTCTCCCGCCGGACGGCACATTAATTATAAACGGCGAGATACCGGAAATTGGCGTTCTCTTAAAGGACTTGTCCTGCCGCGTCGTCACCTTCGGCCTCTCTGCCGATTACGACTATCACCCGGAACAAATTACCTATGACGAAAGTGGATGCGCTCATTTTCTTTTGATGAAAAAAGACGCTGCCAAAGGCGGCCCTTACCATGAAGAAATGATTTTCCTCGGCGTTCCCGGAATCCACAACGTCTATAACGCTCTGGCGGCCGTCGCCCTGGCGGATATTTTATCCGTTGATTTTTCCGCAGTCCACTCCGCCCTCGCTGATTTTCACGGCACAAAACGCCGCTTTGAATACAAGGGCATGGTGAGAGGAGCTACTATAATAGATGATTATGCTCATCACCCCACGGAAATTACAGCAACTTTAACCGCCGCGGCAAATTATCCCCACAAATCCCTCTGGTGCGTATTCCAGCCCCACACCTACACCCGCACCAAGGCTTTCATGAAAGAATTTGCAAAAGCCCTTTCCGCCGCCGACTATATTGTCTTGGCCGACATTTATCCGGCGAGGGAAACCGACGACTTGGGCATCAGCTCCAAGGACCTCCAAAGGGAAATTAAGCTTCTCAATGAAAATTGTTATTATTTTTCTTCCTTTGAAGAAATTGAAAATTTCCTTCTGGAAAAATGTATCCCCAACGACTTGTTGATAACTATGGGAGCCGGAGACGTTGTAAACATTGGAGAAGCTCTAATCGGCCGTTAGTTTTCCACATTTTCCACACTTTCCACAACCATGGGGAGGCCTCCAAAACCCTTGAAAATACTGGTTTTTCTGAAATTTTTACTATTTCAATTTCCAATTTCCTGTGTTATAATGAGCCTTGCTTTCACTCATGGGGACGCGTAAAAATCGGGGGGGCTTATGGGACGTTTTAATGTTTATCAGGAAAACTGCATGGATATCACTGTCGTGTCCAACGTCTTTATAGACGAGTATATGAAGGACGCCAATGATGCCCAGCTTAAAATATATTTGTATCTTCTGCGCGTTATCGGCGCAGGTTTGTCCACCAGTGTCTCCGATATGGCGGACCAGTTTAACCACACGGAAAAGGACGTTATGCGGGCCCTCAAATATTGGGAGAAGAACCGGCTTCTCTCTTTGGAATACGACGATTCCAAAAACCTTTCCGGCATCCGATTGCTGGACGTTTCCAAAAAATCCGGAAAGGACGCGGCGGTTCTCGCCCCCGTGGTAAAGCTCCCGGCCAAAACGGAAGCTGCGGCGCAGAAAGCCGAATTTACAAAGCCCGACTACAGTCCCGACCAGCTTCGGGAGTTTAAAAATAAAGAAGAAATTTCCCAGCTTCTCTTTGTGGCTGAACAGTATATAGGAAAACCCTTAAGCACTTCGGAGATAAACGCAATCCTTTTCTTTTCCGACGGGTTGGGTTTTTCGGAGGATTTAATCGACTATTTGATTCAATACTGCGTTGACAAAGGGAAAAAGGATTTCCGCTACATAGAAAAGGTGGCCGTAAGCTGGGCCGAAGCCGGTATCTCCACCCCCAAGCAGGCGGCAAAATCCGCCGGTAAATACGATAAAGCAGTTTATGCCATCATGAAAGCCCT
>JAMPGS010000156.1 GCA_023663815.1 Clostridium sp. | reverse complement strand
TGTTCTCGTTGTTTACCAGAAGGTTGGACAAAAAACAATGCCACAAATTCCCGTAAAAGCCGTGATTTTCGGCTATCTCAAGAAGCCTGTGCATACAGTCGAAGCACAGACAGGCCATCTTTTCCTTTTTCCCCGCGTCCCCGTAATGCTCCATCAGCTTCGCCATGTCGTGAAAAAGGCTGCCTTCCTCCTTGGAAAATTCCTTGTATACAATCAGTTCCCGCTCTCTCATACTTTTCCTCATTTCTGCGCTGCTTTTTGCACAAACTCTTTTCTCCGTTCCCGCGTAAGTTGCACAGTTTTGTATCCGCGCAGCTCCGCCAATGCCGCATACAAATCAGTAATTCCCCAGAATCCGCATATTTCTTGCTTCTTCCCGCAATCCCCGCAAAGCGTTCTTTACCGCGCTGTCCGACAGATTTCCGTCAAAATCGATGAAAAAACGATATTCCCAATTCCGCCCCTCAATGGGCCTGCTCTCTATCCTGTTCATGTTCAGGTTGTTATAGATAAAATGGGACAGCATGTGGTAGAGGGAGCCGCTCTCATGGGGCACTTCAAAGCAAATACTGACCTTCCTTGCATTTTCCAGAAAAATCTTTTGATTGGTGACGATGATAAAGCGGGTGGAATTGGTGCTTGACTGGTTTACGCCCTTTTTGAGAATATTAAGCCCGTAAAGCTTCGCCGCGTACTCGCTGGCGATGGCCGCCTGCGATTTATCCTTCTCCTCCGCCACCTTTCTAGCCGCAAAAGCGTTGTTCTGCATACTAATCTGCTGCCAGCTATAGCCGTTTAAAAACCTTGCCGACTGCATTAAGGACTGGGGGTGGGAGTAAACGGTTTTGATATCCGCAATTTCCGTTCCCGGCGACGCCATCAGACAGTGCTCGATTTTGATAACCTGCTCCCCCACAATATAATTTTCAAATTCCACCAGAAGGTCATAAATTTCGCTGACAATCCCCGCCGTGGAATTTTCAATAGGGAGCACCGCAAAGTCCGCGCTGCCCTCGTCAATGGCAATCATGGCGTCCCGAAAGGTATCCACGTGGAAGCTGTTCACCTCGTCGCCAAAATACTGCACCATGGCCGCCTGCGAGTAGGCCCCTTCCGCTCCTTGGAACACCACCCGCGCTTTCTTGTCAAGCTGCTCCACCCCGATAAAGGGAAGATTCCCTATACTGCCATGCTCGGCCAAAAGGCGGTACTGGAGCTTGCGGCTCATGGACATAATCTGCTCAAAAAGCTCCTCGATTCCCTGTCCGTTAAACTCATTATGGGTCAAAGCCTTGACCCGGCGGAGCTTTTCCTCCTCCCGCGCCTTGTCAAAGACCTTTTTCCCGTTTTCTATCTTATATTCCGCCACCTGCCGGCTAATATCCATCCGCTTTTCATACAAATCCACTATCTGCTCGTCGATTGCGTCAATCTGCCTGCGTAATTGTAATAAATCCATCCTTTTCCACTCTTTTCCGACGTTCTTTTTTGCTTTTATCATATAATGAATTTTCCCGATTCGCAAGTGTTTGCTACTCCGCGCTGGAAATGTCCGTTCCAAAATATTTTTCGGAAAGCTCCGCCAGTTTTCCGTCGGCGGCAAGCTCCGCTAAGGCTTTGTTTACGGCTTCCCGCAAACTGGCCGTCTCCTCGCCTTTCCGAAAAGGAATCGCCACATGAGTAGCCTCCGCCGTCAAAGCGGCAATCTTAATATCCTCATCGGGATGGACTTTCATATAATCATAATAAGTAACCTCGGCGTTTAAGGTGGCGTCAATGCGGCCCGTTAAGAGCAGCTCAAAGGTTTGGTTCAAGTCGTCCACGCCGGTAACCTCCGCCCCGTAGCCCTCCGCCAGCTCGGCGTAGGTGCTGGAAATGGTGTTCGCCGTATGCTTGCCGTTTAAATCCTCCAAGGACTGAATTTCATCGTAATCGCCCTTTACAATTACCGCCGTCCGATTGTAGGCGTAAGGCGTGCTGAAATCATATTTTTTCTCCCGCTCCGGCGTAATATCCACGCCGTTCACCATAATATCATAGCGGCCGGAATCAAGCCCCGCTAAAAGGCCGTCCCACTCGCCCTCGATAAAGCTTGCCTGCACTCCCAGCTTTTCCGCAATCAGCTTTGCCACTTCCACATCGTAGCCCACAAGATTGTCATCCTCGTCATGATAGGTCCACGGCGCCCATGTTCCCTCCATGGCGACCACAATTTCCCCTTTCGCCTGAATTTGGGAAAGTAAATCGCCTTCCACGGCTCCGGTTTGCGCTCCGGTATTTTCCGTTCCGGCGGATGCGCTGTCGTTTCCTGCATCGCTATTTTCCGTTCCAGCGGACGCGCCGCCGTCTTCCGCTCCGTTCTCCGTTCCGCCGTTTTCCTCTCCGGCCTGCGTTCCGTCAGCTTCCGCTTTGTTTTGCGTTCCTCCGTTTTCCTCTCCGACCTGCGTTCCGTTTTCTTCCGTCCCAGTGGACGCGCCACCGTTTTCTGAACCGCATCCTGTCAATACAAGCGTTGTAAATAATGCTGCCATCAATAAAGCCGTTACAAATTTCTTTTTCATAATCCTTTTCCTTTCTCCTCTCCAATTGTCTGCAAAAATGTTTTTGTCCTGTCCTCCTTGGGATTCTCAAAAAAAACTTTGGAGCTTTCCGCTTCCACGATAACCCCGTCCTCCATAAACATTACTTTGTTGGACACGTTTCTTGCAAATCCTATCTCGTGAGTCACCACCAGCATAGTCATCCCCTCGTCCGCCAGTTGGCGCATAACTGCAAGCACCTCGCCGGTCAGCTCCGGGTCCAACGCCGAGGTGGGCTCGTCAAAATAAATAATCTCCGGCTCTGTGGCAAGAGCCCGCGCAATGGCTACCCGCTGCTGCTGGCCGCCGGAAAGCTGGTCGGGATAATAATGATACCTATCCGACATTCCCACCTTGTCAAGCGCCTGCCTGCCTATTTCCTCCGCCTTTGCCTTCTGCATTTTCCTTGCGATAATCAATCCCTCCGTCACATTCTGCAGGGCGGTTTTATTCAGGAATAAATTGTAATTTTGAAACACAAAGGCGGTTTTTCTCCGCAGCCGGGCGATATCCTTCTTGGAAACCCTCCCAAGCGCAAACTCCTCCTCGTCAAAAATCATCGTACCGCTGTCGGCAGTCTCAAGAAAATTCATACAGCGGAGCATCGTCGTTTTTCCCGACCCGCTGGGGCCCAAAATCGCCACCACGTCCCCTTGCTCCACCTGAAAGCTTACCCCCTTTAAAACCAGAAGCCCGTCAAAAGATTTCCGCATATTCTTTATTTCCAGCATACGTCAATCCTCCCTCTTTTTATGCGTTGACAGCTTTTTCTCCCCAGCCCGCTGCAGCCACGTAAGTATTGTGGAAAACAAGAGGTAAATAAGCCCAACCTCTATGTAAAGGGCCAGCGGTTCATAGGTCCGCGCCACGATGCGCTGGGTCACCATGAACATTTCCGTCACCGTAATGTTCGCCGCCAGCGAGGTATCCTTTACCATGGCTATCAAGGAGTTTGAAAGCGGGGGAAAAGCCGTCCGCATCGCCTGCGGCAGCACGATACGGCACATAATCTGCATGTAGGACATTCCCGCGCAGTAGCCCGCCTCCATCTGCCCCACGGGAACCGCCTCTAGGGCCGCCCGGATAGATTCCGCGCAGTAAGCGCCCTCGTTCAAGGAAAAAACAAGCACCGCCGCCGGAAAGGGGTCAATCAAAATCCCCACGTTGGGAAGTCCGTAAAACACCACAAATAGCTGCACCAGAAGAGGCGTTCCTCTGAAAATCCAGATGTAAAGTCTGGCTAACTGCTTCATTACCTTGACGTTTGCAAACTGTATCATCGCCATAACCACGGCAACCACAAGGGCCAGAGAAAAGGCAATCACAGTCAAGGGGATTGTCATTGTAAGCCCCGGCAAAAGAATTTTCCAGAAAGAGTCCGCCAAAAGGCTCCATAATTGCTCATTCACGATTCATCACCTTCTTCCCTGTTTTCTTCCTATTTATATATCATATGATAGAACTTATATTCGTTCCGATTTATATTAACAAATATGCGCGTAAATGGCAACTGTTTATTCTTATGGAAAATGAAGTAAATATGCCTGCTGCTCTTTGGCGGTCCCTGCAACTTTGCCGCTTTACAAGCCTGCGGCCTTGCACCCGCCGTAAAATTGGGACTCTTATAGACAAAAAATAAATACCGCTTAAAATTTATCGACAGAAAAATGAAACAGTTATATAATGTTAATCAGACATTTTACGAAAAACCTTTAAGCTGAACTATAAAAGCAGCAACAGAAATGAGGAATAACCTTTGAATATTACAATGCTGGGAACCGGCCGCGCCACCGTCACAAAGTGCTGCAATACCTGTTTCGTGCTGCATGAAAAAGAAACGCGGCCGGAAGAATATTTTCTCGTTGACGGCACCGGCGGAAACGACCTGCTGCGTCAGCTCCATGCCGCCGGAATCAGCTGGAAAGCCATACGCACCGTGTTTGTAACCCATAAGCACCTTGACCACATCACGGGAATTATCTGGCTAATCAGAATGGCAGGCTCCTCCATATCCGCCGGAAAGTACCAAGGGAATTTAATCATTTACGCCCACGGTGAACTGATTACAACGATACAAAATATCGCGGAAATGCTTCTTCAGGACAAAGAACTCCTTTTTCTGGGAAATCGCATTTTACTGGAAACGGTTCGCGACGGCGAGACGAAAACCGTATTAGGAAAAAGAACCGTCTTTTTCGACATTCATTCAACCAAGGCAAAGCAATACGGCTTTTCCATGGATTTGGGAGAGGGGAAAAAGCTGACCTGCCTTGGGGACGAGCCCTACAACAGAAGCACCCGCCGGTATGTAAAGGACAGCGAGTGGCTGCTCCACGAGGCTTTCTGTCTGTACGCGCAGGCGGAAACATTTAAACCCTACGAGAAAAACCACTCTACCGTAAAGGAGGCCTGCGAGACGGCGCAGGCGTTAAATGTAAAAAATCTGCTTCTTTACCACACAGAGGACAGCGATTTACCAAACAGAAAGCAGGCCTATTTAGCCGAAGGAAAAAACTATTATTCCGGCAATTTGTTTGTGCCGGAGGATTTGGAGGAGCTCATTATTTCCTGCACTCCACGTAAAAGCCATGATCCACGGCAATAAAGGACGGATTTACTGTAACTCTCTTTTTAGAATTGTGTACCCACTAAAAATGAACTTATAAAGATACATTTCTGATGTAAAAAATGCATTTAAACTTTATAAAAATAAATCGAGATTTGCGGAGGTGGCGGAAGGTGAAATACGCAAAGAGTACAATTCTAAAGAACGGTAAGAAATGTTTGATTAGAAACGCTGTCGGCGATGATGCCCAGGAAGTTTTAAATATTTTTCTTCTAACTCACGAGCAAACAGATTTTTTAGCGTCATACAAAGATGAAGCGACCTTTGATACGGCCTTTGAAGAACAATTTTTGGCTGACAAAGAGCGTGCAGATAAAGAAGTCTATCTTTGCGCCGTTGTTGATGGACAGATTGTGGGAACAGCCGGTGTAGACAGCAAAGGCGGAAATAAGGTCAAACATCGTGCAGAGTTTGGGATTGGAATTGATAAGGCCTTCTGGGGCATCGGAATAGGGCGAGCATTGGTCATAGCCTGCATAGAGTGTGCAAAAGACGCCGGATATTCCCAACTAGAATTAGAGGTCGTAAGCGATAACAGCAGTGCAATTGCACTGTACAAAAATATGGGGTTTATTGAATTTGGGCGCAATCCAAGAGGTTTTATTTCGCGTTATCAAGGCTGGCAGGAATTGGTTTCAATGAGGTTGGAATTGAATTGACAAATTCAAATTTGGAGGATTGCAATGACTGTCACTACGCTTGCCGCACAGGAACTACATCGATTGACTGAATTATATAACTACAATAATGTTGATGAAATGATAGCGCAATGTACTTACTAAATACAAAATAATATTATTGATATTTATGTTTTATCGGATGGTTCGGAACTGATTGGCGAGCTTCATACAAGATATCAATCCGATGATGATAATTTTGCCGTGAGGGGAAGGCGGGCATATTTATTTGCATTCAGAATACATAAAAACTATCAGGGCAAAGGTTACGGCAAATATCTTATAAGAAAAGTAATAGAGATATTAAAAGGAAAAGGTTATTCTGAATTTACCATAGGGGTAGAAAATGATAATTTGAAAGCACAGCATATTTATCATTCATTAGGTTTTGATGAGCGCTTGCGGGAGTATCCTAAAGTTTGTGTAAACCTCCAAACTGATGTAAGATAAAATT
>JAMPGS010000155.1 GCA_023663815.1 Clostridium sp. | reverse complement strand
CTGAATAATGCTCGCCGAACACCTCATTTATCACGGGGATGATCAGAGGGCTGCAGTCGTTCAGCAGTGTACGGAACACATCGTCATAAGGTGTGTTTGTTATCCTTATAGTATCCATTGCCATCGGCTCCTTTTATTATATTTTACCACTCTGCTCAAATTTACTCAATTAGAAAACAGGAAAGCGGTTTTCTATCGACCTGTATTTACGAACAGCATACGCGAATTCATCCACACTAGCCAGCAAGATAGTAAAATATCTGGCAATGTTATACCTGCCCGCGCAAATCACCCCTCCTTCTTCCACTTATCAAACTCTTCATCGGTACATTTCACAAAATGCGTCCCCTCCACCAAGTGATTCGTCCCGGCGTAATAATCTATGCCCGAAGTCCTATAGTCGTATCCAAGAGCCGTGCGGTTTTTCTCTAGCACGGGATTTGGCTCCGGAATCGCGGAAAGCAGACTTTTTGTGTAAGGGTGTATCGGATGGGAGAAAATTTCCTCCGTAGTTCCCGTCTCCAAGAGATGTCCCAAATGCAAAACCCCTATGCGGTCCGAAATATATTTTACCATGGAAAGGTCATGGGCAATGAACAGGTAAGCCGTTCCCGTCTCCTGCTGAATGTCCTTCATCAGATTCACTACCTGCGCTTGAATAGAAACGTCCAGCGCGGAGATACATTCGTCCGCAATAATCAGCTTGGGATTCATTATCAGGGCGCGGGCAATCCCCACGCGCTGTCTCTGCCCGCCGGAAAACTGGTGCGGATAACGCGTCGCGTGCTCAGGGGCAAGTCCCACCTTCTGCAGAATCGCCTTGATTTTTTCCTCCCGCTCCGTGTTGTTCTTATACATATGATGGATATCCAATCCCTCGCCGACAATATCCCCTATCTTTTTCCTTGGATTCAGCGAAGCCATAGGATCCTGAAAAATCATCTGCATCTGCACTCGCAGGGATTGGCTTGCCGCCCTGCCGAGCCTGCCGCTGATATCCGTTCCGCCAAAGGTAATTTTGCCCTCCGTGGGGTCGTACAAGCGGATAATGCTTCTTCCTATGGTTGATTTTCCCGAACCGGATTCTCCCACCAGACCATAGGTTTCGCCGGGATAAATTTCAAAAGACACATCCTCAACGGCGTGTACCGTAAAGCTGCTGCTGATTCTAAAATATTGCTTTAAGCCCTCCACCTTTAAAAGAGGCTCCGCGTTGTTATTTGTTTTCATAACTCTCAGCCTCCTTTTTCATGCGCTCAAGTCTGGCTTTCAGCTCCGCAGGCATCTCCACCTTGGGGGCTCTCTCGTCCAGCAGCCACGTGGCGGCGAAATGCGTTTCCGATATCTGGAACATGGGCGGCTCGGCTTTATCGTCTATTTCCAGCGCATAGCGGTTTCTTGGGGCAAAGGCGTCTCCCGTTTTTTCATGGAGCAGGTTTGGCGGCGAACCGGGTATGGTATAAAGCCTCTCGTCGTCCGTATCCAAATCGGGCATTGCGGAGAGCAGGCCCCACGTGTAGGGGTGTCTGGGATCATAAAAAATTTCGTTGATATTTCCCTTTTCCACTATCTTGCCTGCATACATGACGTTGGCATAATCGGCCACCTTTGCAACCACGCCCAAGTCATGGGTAATATAAATAACGGAAATGCCTCTTTCCTTCTGTATTCTCCGAATTAACTCGATAATTTTAGCCTGAATCGTCACATCAAGGGCGGTTGTGGGCTCGTCGCAGATAAGTAAATCCGGGTTGCAGGAAAGGGCGATTGCAATCACCACTCTCTGACGCATCCCTCCCGATAGCTGATGAGGATAGTTCTTCATCCGCTTTTCCGCATCCTCGATTCCTACCTCTTTAAGAAGCGCCACTGCCTTATCCCACGCCTCCTTTTTCGGCGTTTTGAAATGATAAATCATCCCTTCCATAATCTGTTTTCCTATAGTCATGGTAGGGTCAAGGCTGGTCATGGGATCCTGAAACACCATCGCCATCCGCTTTCCGTTGATGTGGCTCCGAATCCATTTTTTATCCTTCTGCAGTATGTCCACCGTCTCAGGGGAGCCGTCCGCGTGATGATAGGAAAATTGAATCGTTCCCCCCGTCACCGTTGCGTTGCCCGCAAGAATCCCCATAGCCGCCTTCATGGTAACGGACTTCCCCGAACCGGATTCCCCTACAATCGCCACCGTTTCCCCTTTATACAAATCAATGTTGACTCCCCGGATTGCATGGACAGGCCCGGCAGTTGTGCGAAAGGTAATGTCAAGATTTTCTATTTGAAGAATTTTCTCTTTAACTTCTGCCATCTTTTCCTCCATTTTGTACGTCTTTTTACATTTCTTTCATTTTAGGGTCAAGAGCCTCCCGAAGCCCGTCCGCCACAAGATTAAAGCTCAGCATAAGGAGCGCCATAACCACAATCGGGGGCACAATCTGATAGGGATGCGTTGTAAAGCTGTTAAAGCCCTCCGAAATCAAGGAACCCAGCGAGCACTGCGGAACCGGAATCCCAAGACCTACAAAGCTCAAAAAAGCCTCCGTAAAAATTGCCGTAGGAATAGAAAACATCACCTGCGTAATAATCGGGCCGATAATGTTGGGCAATACCTCTCTGAAAATAATGAAAAAGCTGCCTGCTCCTAACGTCCTAGATGCAAGGACAAACTCCTGCTCCTTCAGCTTCAATATTTCGGCGCGGGCAATACGACTCATGCCCACCCACTCCGTCAGCATCAGGGCAAAAATAATGGTAATCATTCCGGGCTCTAATACCAGAAGCAATAATGTCACGATAACCAGCCTTGGAATCCCGTTTGCAATCTCTAAAATTCTCTGCATCACCATATCCACACGGCCGCCAAAATAACCGGAAATCAGCCCATAGCTCATGCCGATTACCATATCGATTACCGCCGCGGCAATGGCAATAATCAGGGATACTCTGGCGCCGGACCATGTTCTCGTCCAGATATCGCGTCCGAAATTATCGCTGCCAAACCAGTATTCCAAGTCGCTTAATCCCTTTTCCGCGTAATAATTAACCGTTTTTGCCCCTGTAGTCGTCTTGATAGTCTCCCCGCCGTCAAAAATTCCAAACTTTTCCAGCGCAATCACCCGCGGCGCAAAATTTTTCTGGCTAAGCTCCTGCCCCGAATAGGTGTATTCGTTCATTCCGGGCCCAACCACGGCCATAATGGCAATCAGCACAATCAATATTAAGCCAATCACTGCGCTTGCCTTCCGAAAATAGCGGATGAACACGTCCTTCCAAAAATTCTGCGCGGCAAAGTTTTCATCGATGGCAATTGCCTCCGCATTGTTCTTTAATTTAAAATCAGCGTCCACCGGAACGTAGACTGCCGCCGCCTCCGCCGGGCTAATTGTTTTTGCCTTTGCCATATCAGCCCTCCCCTTTCTTTGCAAGCCGGATTCTAGGGTCTATAATTCCGTACAAAATATCCACCGCCAGCATAATCCCAATATACATTGCCGAATAGATAAAGCTCAATGAAATAACCACATTATAATCATTGGACTGAATTGCATTTACTAAAAGACTTCCCACACCGGGTATTGCAAAAATTTTCTCCACCACCAATGAGCCGGTCATCAGGTCCACAATCAGCGGCGCAAGCACGGTGATAATGGGAATCAACGCGTTCCGCAGGGCATGTCGGAAAATTAAAAGAGAGCCGGATATGCCTTTGCTTTCCGCGAGAAGCATGTAATCGCTTCCCAAAACCTCAAGCATTTCACTGCGGGTAAATCTTGCAATGGAAGCCATGGTAAACATGGACAGCGAAATACTTGGCAGCACGCTGGAACCAAATATATCCTGCTGGGAAAACAGCATAGGGAACCACCCCAGCTTAAAGCCAAAATTATAGCTGAGCGCCAGCGCGAACACATAGGAGGGCACCGACACTCCGATTACTGAGAGCACTGTCGCCAGCGAATCTATTATCGTATCATGCCTAATTGCCGCAATTAATCCTAAAAGCAGCCCCACCACAGCGCCCAGCCCCACCGCGCAGCCGCCAATTCTAATAGAAATCGGCAGTCTCGTCTGAATTAGCTGGGAAATCGGCGTATTTTTTGAAATATTGTAGCTGACGCCCAAATCTCCCTTTAACATATTCCCCACATATTTAAAAAACTGCACGACAATCGGCTGGTCCAATCCGTATTTTACATAGAGCGCCATTTTCTGGTCCTCATTTAACTTTTCATCGTTGAAAGGAGAGCCGGGCATGAGCTGCATCAGGATAAATAAAACCAGAAGAATCGCCAAAAGTGTAAAGACAGATGTAAAAATTCGTTTCAATATGTATTTTTGCACCTTATGCCTCCTATTCCAGTTTCGCAGATACGCTTCCATGTATCCGCATTTTCCAAGTTCCGCAGATACGCTTCCATGTATCTGCTTTTCCAAGTTCCGCAGATACGTTTCCATGTATCCGCCGTTTTCCAAATTCCACGTTGATACCAATACAGCCGCACAAAGTTATGCTTAGTGCGGCTGCAGCGGCTAAATCTTACTTTTTATTAATCTGCTTTCACAGCATTTTTATATACGCGGTTAAGCGCAACAGGGTGGAATTCCACGCCGGTAACCTTGGAGGACATCATCTCTGCATTACACTGTGTATAGAGAGGGTAAATAACCGCTTCGTCCATAACAATCTTCTCCGCATCGTAAAGCGCCGCCCAGCGTCCCGCTACGTCGGTGCAAAGGTCTCCGGTGGTGCAGTTTTCAATAATTGCGTCGAAGTCTGCGCTGCTCCACATACCATAGTTATTATTGTTGTCTGTAATCCACATGCCAAGATAGGTCATAGGATCCGCATAGTCGGGTCCCCAACGGGTAAGTCCAAGCTGGAAATTGCCGTTCTGCATATCTTCAATCCTCTGCTTCTTGGGTTCTACTGAAAGCTCTACAGTCAATCCCGGAAGAGTGGTCTCCCACTGTTCCTTTAATACCTGCGCAACCTTCTGAGGCGCATCGTCGGCGTCAACCACCATGTAGAGAGAAACTTCAGAAACATTCAATTCACTCAAAGCTGTTTCCCAATAGGATACCGCCTTATCGGGGTCATAGGCGCATACGTCTGAGAATTTACTTTGGTCTGCCGAGAAGTCCGTGCCGTCAGGGCCCGCCGCAAGGTCAATGGGAACCGCCGTGTAGGTAGGCATGGAACCGTCCTTGAGAACGTCCTCCGTGATGGCGTCGCGGTTAATCGCAAAGGTCATTGCCAGACGGAAATTTAAGTTTGCAAGTTCGGGAACATTCGCTACATTGGGAACAACATACCAGAGGTAGCCTGCGCCGATAGTCTGGAATTCAGGATCATCTTTTACTTGGTCTACCTGTTCGCCGTTTACCAGTGTCGTATCCAAAGCGCCCGTCTGATAACTCATAAGCGCCTGCTGGGAATCCTGAATTACCTGATAGCTGATACCCGGAAGCTTTACTCTATCGGTATCATAGTAATCTGGATTTTTTGTAAAATGGAAAGCCGTTGCGGCGGGCTGGTAATCGTCCAGTATAAACGCGCCGTTTGAAAGAACGGTTTCCGGGCTGGTCGCAAAGGTATCTCCGCAGGAATTAAAGAATTCTTCATTTACCGGATAATATGTAGGGAAATACATCAGGGACAGGAAATAGCTTACCGGAACGTTCAGCTCAACCTGCAGTGTCTTATCGTCCACAGCGGTAACGCCAAGCTCGCTCTTATCCTTCTCGCCTGCAATAATCTCCGCCGCATTTTTTACTTGGCCGATATCGCTTAACATGTAGGAATATTCAGCGGCTACCGCAGGGTCAACCGCTCTCTGCCATGCAAAAACAAAGTCGGCGGCGGTAACGGGCGTGCCGTTGCTCCAGTTTGCGTCCTGACGGATATGGAACGTGTAGGTTAATCCGTCGTCGGAAATTTCATAGCTCTCCGCTAAAGCGTTGATTGTCTGTCCGTCCGCATCCATCTGGGTAAGGCCGTCGGTAAAGTTGGCAATCACCTCAAGGGAAGTTCCGTCCTGAGCTATCTGAGGGTCAAGAGACTCTACCGGGGTTTCAATCATTACATTTAAATCGGAAGTACCGGCCGTTGCTGCCGGGGCTTCGTCTGTGCCTGCTTCGGTTGTACCTTCCGCAGCAGGAGCCGCGCTGTCGTCGGTAGTCGTTTCTGCCGGAGCAGAACTATTGTTTCCACAGCCTGCAAGACCGGCTACCATCGCCGACGCCAAAGCAATAGCTACAATTGCTTTGATTTTTTTCATAATAGTATCCTCCTTTTTTGCATTATTGTATACAAAGTTTGTAAGCCGATATAGAGTTTAGCACACTACCACGCTAAAATCAACAACAAATATGTATTTTTATGTTTTTTGGGGAGTTTTTATGCATTTTTGTAAATAAAAACAAATGTTTTGGTAATATTTATTCACATTTTCACCCGCGCGCCGCTTTTGCGGCTTCCTCCTCTGCACGGGTCTGCGCATAAAAAAGCCCCTGACAGAAAGCATTTCTGTCA
>JAMPGS010000154.1 GCA_023663815.1 Clostridium sp. | reverse complement strand
AGCACACGCAGGTCATTGCCTCCAGCTTTTCCAGAGAAAGGGCCCCGGCCTCCACCGCGTCAATCATCCCTTGGTCCTCGCTCACTGGAATAAAGGCCCCGCTTAAGCCTCCCACATAGGAGGAAGCCATCACCCCGCCTTTTTTTACCTGATCGTTGAGCAGAGCAAGGGCCGCCGTAGTGCCCGGAGCTCCGGCGTACTCCAAACCGATTTCGCATAGGATATCCGCCACGCTGTCCCCTATGGCTGGCGTGGGTGCCAGAGACAAATCCACAATGCCGAAGGGCACTCCAAGGCGGGCGGAGGCCTCCTGCGCCACCAACTGGCCCACGCGGGTCACCTTAAAGGCCGTTTTCTTGATGGTCTCGCAGAGAACCTCAAAATTTTCTCCCCGAACCTTGCTGACGGCGTTTTTCACCACGCCGGGCCCGCTGACCCCCACGTTGATAATCTTGTCGGCCTCCGTCACCCCATGAAAGGCTCCCGCCATAAACGGGTTGTCGTCCGGCGCGTTGCAGAATACCACCAGCTTGGCGCAGCCAAGGGAATCATGCTCCCTCGTGTACTCCGCCGTCCGCTTAATCATTTCTCCCATTAATTTTACCGCGTCCATATTGATGCCCGTTCTGGTGGAGCCTAAATTTACGGAGCTGCACACCCGCTCCGTGGAGGATAAGGCAAGAGGAATAGAACGTATCAAAAGCTCGTCTGAGGGCGTCATTCCCTTCGCCACAAGGGCGGAATAGCCCCCGATAAAATTCACCCCCACGTCCTTCGCCACTCTGTCAAGGGTTCCCGCAATGGAAGCAAAATCCTCGATGCTCCGGCAGGCTGCCCCGCCCACAAGGGCGGCGGGCGTCACGGAAATTCTCTTATTTACAATGGGAATCCCAAATTCCGCGGATATTTCCTCCCCGGTTTTCACCAAATCCTTCGCCGCATCGTATATTTTCCGGTAAATCTTTTCGTTTAATTTCGTCAAATTAGAATCGATACAATCAAGAAGGCTGATTCCCAAGGTAATGGTGCGGACGTCCAAATTTTCCTTGGTTATCATCTCGTTTGTCTCAACCACTTCAAATAGGTTTATCATTTTTTATCCCTTTCAAATCCTGTGCATTTTATCGAAAATCTCTTCCCGCTGGCACTTAATGTCCACTCCAATTTCCATGCCCAGCTCGTGAAGCTCCTCCGCCATCTGTCCAAACTGCTTTTCCATGTTGTTCACATCGACAATCATCATCATATTAAAAAATTCCTGAACAATCGTCTGCGAGATATCCAAAATATTAATTTTATTCTCGGCAAGATACGTGCAGACCCTTGCAATGATTCCCACCGTATCTTTCCCGACTACCGTAATAATTGTTCTGTCCATTCTTCCTCCATTCCGCAGCGTTTTTGCCGCTAGCTATAGTTGTATTATCTGCGAGAGCTCGCTGCGGGGCGCAACATACATTGGAAAATCAGAAGCCCCTATACCCGCTTTCCTTCCCTCTTTTTCGGCGTCCATGCAGGCCATAGTGACTTCCACCCGCACCGACTCATAGGCCAGCTCCGGCAAATTATTTTCCTTGCTCAAATGCCCCAGCAGAACAGCCTTTAAATTCTCATGTAAAAGGCTATACAAAAGCTGGCCCGCCCGCTCGTTGGAGAGATGCCCCCGCTCCCCCAAAATCCGCTGTTTCAGGTAATAGGGATAAGGCCCCACCTGAAGCATATTCACGTCGTGATTGGCCTCCAGCAAAAGGGCCTCCGCCCCCTTTAAGGATTCTACTGTGTACTCGTTAAAATTCCCCAAATCGGTAATGATTCCCACCGACTGTTTTCCGTGGGAAAGGCGATAAGCCACCGGCTCCGCCGCGTCGTGGGAAACCTGCATGGGATTGCATACGATATCCTTCACAATTACTTTTTCGTCTGCCCGTACTCTCTGAAACAAGTCATCGGGAAGTTCCCCCACCGAGGGCATATTTTTGATTGCCTCAATGGTTCCCTCCGTGGCGTAAACCGGCACGCCGTATTTCCTTGCCAGAACGCCCAGCCCGGAAATATGGTCCGTGTGCTCATGGGTAATAAAAATCCCATCGATATCCCGCATGGACAGCTCCAGCCTTCTCAATCCCTCTTCCGTTTTCTTTCCGCTGATTCCCACGTCCACCAATAGGTGAGTGGTATCCGAGCCAACGTAAATGCAGTTCCCGCTGCTTCCGCTGGCAATGCTGCAAATTCTCATTTGTTCCCCCGCTTCATTCTTATAACTGCTTATTCATTCCTGCAGCAGGCCCGGCTTTTTCTTCCTGTTTCCTACATCACTGTCAGCAGACAAATCATCAAACCTGTTTACGCCTATCTGTGCAGCAAAGTCCGTCATTTATCTGCCTGTTCCTACAGCCTGCGCAACAAAACCTGTTATTTACCTGCCTGTTCCTGCATCCTGCACAACAAAACCTGTTATTTACCTGCCTGCTCCTGCAGCCTGCGTAGCTCCACATCTACCTGCCTGCAGGCCGCCTCAAAACTGCCGCCGTTGTCAATCGCCACGACGCAGGCTTTTCTAAAATCCTCCTCCGAGAGCTGGCTTTGCAAAATAGCCTCCGTCTTTTCCTCCGAGTATCCCCTCGCCTCCTTAAGCCGACGACGGCGCACCGCTTCTTCCGCGTAAATGTACCACATTTCGTCCACAATATCCAGATAGCCGTTTTCAATCAAAAGCGCGGCCTCTATAAAAAGAAAATCTATATCCTTTTCCGCTTCCGCCCGGTCAATTTCCCCTAAAATCAATTCCTTTACCGCCGGGTGAACAATAGAGTTCACCTTTCCCAGCAGCTCCTTGGAGACAAAAATTTTTTCCGCCATCTTTTCCCTATTTATGGTTCCGTCCGCATTTAAAACCTCGTCGGACAAAAGCTCCACGAGCCGCCCATAGGCGGCTTCCCCCGGCTCCTTCACCTTGTGGGCCGCCTCGTCCGCCAAAATCACTCTGCAGGAATAATTCTCCTTCACATAGGAAAGCAGCGCAGACTTTCCCGAACCCACGCCGCCGGTAATCCCGATTATTTTCATTCCCTTTTCTGCCGTCCCTTTCCGTCACTTTGCCTCGTACCAGTCGTTTCCCTCATGCAAATCTATTTCAAGACGCACGGAGAAATCCGCCGCGCGGCCCATTTCCTCTTCCATGATAAGGCGCACCCTGTCGGCCTCCTCCTTCACCGTCTCAATCAAAAGCTCGTCGTGTATCTGCAGAATCAGCTTTGACTTAAGGCCTTCCCTGCGCAGACGCCTATGCACCCGAATCATGGCAATCTTAATCACGTCCGCCGCCGTTCCCTGTATGGGCGAATTCATGGCAACTCTCTCCCCAAAGGAACGCTGCATAAAATTGCTTGAGGACAGCTCCGGCACAGGCCGCCTTCTGCCAAACAGCGTTGTGACATAGCCCTTTTCCTTCGCCTCCTTCACCGCCCTGTCCAAAAAATTCTTGACGCCGGGATAGGTGGCAAAGTACTGCTCGATGTACTGTCCCGCTTCCTTCTTGGTGATACTAAGTCCCTGACTTAACCCAAAAGAGCTGATGCCGTACACAATACCGAAGTTTACCGCCTTCGCGTTGCGCCGCTGCAAATCCGTCACCTCCTCAAAGGGAATGTGGAAAACCTGCGAGGCGGTAATTCTATGGATATCCGCGTGCATTTTGTAGGCGTTGATTAGCTGCTCGTCCTCCGACATATGAGCCAAAATCCGAAGCTCAATCTGAGAATAGTCCGCATCCGTAAAAATGCAGCCCTCCCCAGGCACAAACACCTTTCTAATTTTTCTCCCCAGCTCCGTCCGCATGGGAATGTTCTGCAAATTGGGGTCGGTGGAGCTGATGCGCCCCGTGGCCGTGATGGTCTGGTTAAAGGTGGTATGAATTCGCTTATCCTCCCCGATAAAGGCCGAAAGCCCCTCCGCGTAGGTGGATTTTAACTTGGCAAGCCCCCGATATTCCAGCACGTCCCCTGCGATTGGATGCTCCTCGGAGAGCTTTTCCAGCACGTCCGCCGCAGTGGAATAGCCCGTTTTTGTCTTTTTCCCTCCCGAAATCCCCATTTTTTCAAACAAAATTTCTCCAAGCTGCTTAGGCGAATTGATATTGAATTCCTCCCCCGCTTCCCCGTAGATTTTCTGCTCCAGCTCCTCGATTCTGCCCGTCAACGCATCCCCGTACAGCTTAAGCTCCTCCGGTTTTACCAGAATCCCTTCCTTTTCCATATCGTAAAGCACATAGGTTAAAGGCATCTCAATCTCGCTCATAAGCGCGGCCATTCCCGCCTCCGCAAGCTTACTTTTCAGCGCGGGCGCGGCGGCCAAACTCACGTAGGCAAGATAGCAGGCATACTCCGTAAACTCCTCCGGTTTTTCCTCAAAGGCTTTGGCAAGGGTAAGCTTCCCAAAACGCTGGGCCCGCTCCGAAATCGTTAAATTCAAATATTCACCCGCCACGTCCGCAAGGGAATAATCGCTTTTTAAAGGATTTAAGAGGTAGGCCGCCAAAATCACATCGAAAAATTTTTCGCCGATGCCGTCATTGCAAACCGCCACATTGCCTGCCGCGGCGCACGTCATAACGTCTCCAAGATAATCATAAGCTCCCTTTATATTCCCACAGACCAGCCCGCCGCCAGAGGCCAGCCGGGTCATTTTCCCCTTTAGATATTCCTCGGTTACAAAGCCCTCGCAGGGAATAAACCAGCCTTCCCCCTCGAAAGCAAGAGCAACGCCGGAACAAAGACCTCCGGCGCCTTCCTCCTTTATAACCGCAAACCCAATTTCTTTTTTCTGTTTTTGGAAACCTAAGGCTTTTTCAAAAACTGCCTCCGCTTCTTCCAGCCCATTTGCCATTTGAAACTGCTTTGTGATATCCTCGTTGGAAACCCTGTTTTCAAACCGGGATAAAAGACTTTTAAATCCCAGCTTCTTTAAGAGCACATAGGCCTCCTCCGTATAAAAATCATGAATCCTTGCATCCTCTAAGGAAAATTCCAGAGGGCTGTCCACATTGATAGTCGCCAGCGTCTTGCTGAGGTAAGCCAGCTCCTTATTATTTATCAAGGATTCCCGGATTGATTTTTTTGCCACCTCGTCCACATGGGCGTAAAGGTTGTCCAGAGAGCCAAACTGCGTCATAAGCTCCGCCGCCGTTTTCTCCCCCACCTTGGGCACGCCCGGAATATTGTCCGCCGTATCCCCCATCAAGGCTTTCAAATCAATAAACTGAATGGGATTCACCTGATATTTCTTTTCCACGTCGGCGGCATAATAATCCTCAATCTCCGTCCTCCCGCCCTTCGTCTTGGGAATTCTAATTTTAATTTTGTCCGTAGCAATCTGCAGCAAATCCCTGTCGCCGGACACAAGACAAACGCTCTTTCCCTCTCTCTCGGCTCGCTTTGCCAGCGTTCCTAAAATATCGTCCGCCTCAAGCCCCGCCTGCTCCATGGTTTTAATCTCCATAGCGGCAAGCACTTCCTTCAGCACGGGAACCTGCTCGTGAAGCTCCTCCGGCATAGGCTTCCTCGTCCCCTTGTATTCCTTATAAATTTCATGACGGAAGGTAGGCGCTTTCACATCAAAGGCCACCGTCAAATAATTCGGGCTTTCCTCCTCCAATATTTTAAATAAAATATTCAAAAATCCATACACCGCGTTGGTATGGAGCCCTTCGCTATTGGTGAGGTCGGGCACCCCATAAAACGCCCTGTTCAATATACTGTGTCCGTCGATTAAAACTAATTTTTCCATGCTTTTCCCCGTTTCTGCAAAGACTTTTTTTATATATATAACGTCATAAACAGTGTGATAAGAACAATCACGGCAATCACCACAAGCGCATCCAAAATATAGGACAGCCACGTAAGGCTTTCCCGTATTTTTAAAGCATACCCTTCCGTCTCTATCCGGTATTCCAGCTCGTTTTTCAAATCAAACACGCTGCCCGCTTCCAGCCTTGAAAGTCCCTCTTTCACAAGGAACTGAATGGAAAGCTCCTCCTTACATTCCTCACATCCCTCTATGTGCTCTAAAAATTCCCGCAAATCAACCGTATCCAAGTCGTCCTCTAGGAATATGGGAATCAATTTTTCCGTTTCTTTACATGTCATGACAGTTCCTCACGCGCCATAAATTGCTTCTAAATAAATATACACTAAATTATCCTTAAAGTAAACAACGGATAGCACACTTCACGAGCTCTCCTTATGTTCAGCAACGGATGCATACTCCGCTGTTATCCTTGTGTCCAACAATGGATTCGTACTTCGCGTGCTGTCTTTATATCTAACAACAAATAAAGCGTTTCACAAGTTATCTTTACAAGAGGGGCTGTCTATAAAAGACGCCCCTCCAAAATCACCTGCTTTAAATCCAAATTTTCTTTCTTTAATAAAACCACGTTTGCCCGTTTTCCGGGCGTGATGCTTCCGCAGACGTCATAAATCCCCACGCTCTTCGCCGGATTTACCGCCGCGCACCTTACCGCCGATTCCATGGGAATCCCCATCTGCAAAACCGCCGTTCTAAGGC
>JAMPGS010000153.1 GCA_023663815.1 Clostridium sp. | reverse complement strand
AAGGTTAATTTTTTGAATTTGTTCACAATTTATTCACTCATTCAAAAACCGTGTAGTCTTTTATATCGTCAATTCTCAGCCTTTTATACCGCCAATTCTTAGTCTTTTATATCATCAATTCTCAGCCTTTTATACCGCCGATTCTTAATCTTTTATACTGTCAAATATATTCACCATATAACGCGTGTATATGACTTAATTCACGTTCCTTTGGCTTAAAAAACATTTTTATTACAATTCCATAAAATCTGCTTATTTCAGTATTTTTATATTTTCCTTTTCAATGATTACACTATTGTAGCAAAATCTCACATTTTTCAAGCGTTGCTAAAGCTGCCTCTCCCCTACCCCACCTCGCTCATAAAAGGAATCGACGCCGTCGCTCCATGCCTTGAAACGGCAATGCCAGCCGCCTTTGCCGCTATAGACAGCCTCTCCTGCACCGGAAGTCCCTTTATCATGGAAGCGACAAAATATCCGGTAAAGGTATCCCCGGCCGCGGTAGTGTCGGCAGCTTCCACCTCGTAAATCCCCTGACGGTAAATGCCTGTCTTATCCTGATACATGGAACCGTCGCCGCCAAGGGTGAGGACAATCCCCGCCTCCGGGTACAGCTTCCCCATTCCGCCAAGAATTTCCTCCGGCTCCTCCTTCCCGGTAATCTGCGCGCCCTCCACCTCGTTTATAAAAAACAGCTTCACCTTTGACAAATCGCAGGCGCTTAGCGCGGCGTCATAGGGGGAAGGGTTCAGGATAATAAACATTCCTTTTTTGTATGCCTCATCGATAATGTAACCCAGATTGTTAATTTCATTTTGTAGCAGCAAAATATCGTCCTTTTTAAAATGCTCAAGCACAAAATCCACAAACTCTTCCGTAATGCTTCTATTGGCTCCTCCAAAAAGCAAAATGGAATTTTGTCCATGTTTATCCACCTGAATCACCGTATGGCCGGTGGCTCCGGGAATTTTTTTGATAAACCGGGTATCCACGCCGCTGTCCCTGCAAGTCTCAAGAAGTATTTCCCCCTCGTCGCCAATCAGCCCCGCGTGATATATCTTCGCCCCGGCCTTTGCCAAGGCGACGGACTGATTTAAGCCTTTTCCCCCGCAAAAAATATTTCTTGACTTCGCCGCCTGCGTCTCGCCGGGAATCAAAATCCTTTCCACCTGATACACGTAATCCAAATTTAATGAGCCAAAATTAAGTACCTTCATGCCAACCTTTCTCTTTATCTATAGCTGCGCAATCACAAAAATTGTGTAAACCGCCTTGATTGCCGCCTCAAAATCCTCGTTTGCCACGCCGATAATGATATTCAGCTCGCTTGAACCCTGATCTATCATTTTTACGTTGACGTTTGCGTGGGCCAAAGCGGAAAAAATGCGGCCCGCCGTTCCTCTTGTGGACTTCATACCGCGGCCCACCACCGCTATAAGGGCAAGGTCGGCTTCAATATCAACGCTGTCCGGGTCAGCCAGCCTGTGAATCGCGGACACTACCTTCTGCTCCTTATCCACAAACTCGTCCTGATGGACGAACACCGTCATAGTGTCTATCCCAGAGGGGACATGCTCAAAGGAAATTCCATTGTCCTCGAAAGCCTGAAGCACTTTCCTCCCAAAGCCAATCTCGGAATTCATCATAGCTTTTTCAATATTTACGGAACAAAAACCTTTTTTGCCCGCAATACCGGTAATAACATATTTTGATTTCTGGCAGGTGCTCTCCACAATCCACGTGCCCGCGTCCTCCGGCCTGTTAGTGTTGCGGATATTGATGGGGATTCCTTCCCGGCGGACCGGAAAAATAGCGTCCTCGTGCAGCACGCTTGCCCCCATGTAGGACAACTCCCGCAGCTCCTTGTAGGTGATTGTCTCAATCCCCTCCGGCTCGTCTATAATTCTAGGGTCGGCAATGAGAAAGCCCGAAACGTCCGTCCAATTCTCGTATACATCGGCTTTTACCGCTCTCGCCACGATGGAGCCCGTAATGTCGGAGCCGCCTCTTGAAAAAGTCTTGATTCTGCCGTCCCCGTATGCGCCGTAGAAGCCGGGTATTACCGCGCGCTCCGCCTTTTCCAGACGCGCGCTTAAAATTTGGTTGGTGAGCTCCGCGTCAAAATCGCCATCCTCCGTAAAACGGATTACCTCCGCGGCATCCACAAACTCAAAGCCCAAATAGGCCGCCATAATAATGCCGTTTAAGTATTCGCCGCGGGATGCCGCATAATTCTCTCCCGCCTTTTCGCTAAAATTCCTTTCAATGGTCTTAAACTCTTCCTCCAAGGAAATGGAAAGAGCCAGTCCGTCTATAATCTCCTGATAGCGGCTCGCAATTTCAGCGAGGGCTTTCTGAAAATCCTGCCCTGCCTCGGCCATATGGTAGCACGCGTAAAGCATATCCGTGACCTTGCTGTCCTCCGGGAATCTTTTTCCCGGCGCCGAGGGCACCACGTAACGCCTTTCCGCGTCCGCAAAAATAATATCCCCCACCTTTGCAAACTGCTCCGCGCTGGCTAGGGAACTACCGCCGAACTTTACCACTTTTTTCATAATATTCTCCATTCTTCTTACTTTTCAAAAAGCTTATCTATTATTTTATGTCCCAAAGGGATAAAGTTGCCGCTCTCCGCGGCCTCCCTCTCGTTATAGCCGCGGCCGCTCCCTGCGGAGTATGTACTATCGTACAGAAGAAAAGGAACGCTGTCCGCCGTGTGGGTCCGCACCCTAATCGGCGTGGGATGGTCCGGCATCACCAAAAGCCGGTAAGCAGTCCCCTCCCCGTCGAGAATCTCTGTGAGCGGGCCGATAACTCTTTTATCCAAATATTCAATGGCCTGCACTTTCTTTTCCAAGCTGCCCTGATGGCCCATCTCGTCCGGCGCTTCCACATGAATATAGGCAAAGTCGTATCCCTTCCGTAAAGCCGCCGCGGCCGCCTGAACCTTACCCTCATAGTTGGTGTGCAGGCCGCCGTTTGCGCCCTCCACCTTGGCTACGCCCATTCCCGCTCCCACGGCAATCCCTTTTAAAAGGTCCACCGCGGACACCATCATGCCCTTATGGCCGGTTTTCTCCTCGAAGGAAGAAAGCGCGGGCTTCGTCCCGGCTCCCCAAAACCAACAGCAGTTGGCGGGATTTTGTCCTTTTTTCTTTCTCTCTATATTTATTGGGTGGTTTACCAAAATATCATAGCTTCGCTTCATCATAGAAAGAAATTTTTCATTTTCAGGAAGATAAGGCCCAATCACCCTCCCCAATATGTCGTGGGGCTGGGAAAGAGGAATCACTTTCCCTTGATTCCAAATCATGCAATGCCGGTAGCTGGTTCCCACATAAAACTGATAAGTATCGTTTTGCAGCTCCTTTTTCACCGCCTCCAGCAAAATAGCGCAGTCCTCCGTGCTGATTTCACCGGAACTGTGGTCGATGATTGTCTTTTCCTCAAAAGGAACTTCGTCCTCCGAAAGAGTAACGATATTGCAGCGAAAAGCCACGTCCGTATCCTTCATGGGAACGCCAATGCTCAGCGCCTCAAGAGGCGAGCGTCCCGAATAGTAAATTTTCGGGTCGTATCCAAGAACGGCTAAATTGGCCGTATCGGAGCCCGGCTTCATTCCCTCCGGGATTGTCTGCACCATGCCGATTTCCGCTTTTTGGCTTAAGCGGTCCATTGCCGGCGTATCCGCGTACTCAAGAGGGGTTTTCCCTCCAAGGGCTTCTATGGGCTCATCCGCCATGCCGTCCCCAAGCACCACAATATATTTTTTATCTGACATTGTCCTCATTCCTTTACTGCTTTTTGATGTTTACTCCACTCTTATCCTGCCGATAATTCCTACCTTTTCGGCTTTTTGACGGAACTCCTCTTCCGTCATGGCGTCAGTTATAAATCCAAATTCTCCCGGTACTTCCGCTTCAATCACGCTGACCCTCCCGAACACGTGAAGGGCTTCCTTTTCTTTTTCCGCCGACACCCGCACAAAAAATCTCCGGCTCATGCCGCCAATGTCCGCAAGCTTTATCTCCTCGGCATCCCAGAAACACATAATTACTTTGCCGATATGCCTCGCGCAGTCCACCACATCGGACACTACCGCGCTGGCAGTGGGAAGCTTGCCTGCGCCGCGGCCGTAATACATGGAATCCCCCAGCATGTTGCCGTGGACATAAACCGCGTTAAACACGTCGTTCACCATATAAAGAGGACTGGACTTGCTAATCATAAAGGGAGCCACCATGGCGTAAAGCCTGCCTTCCACTTCTTTGCTTAAAGCAAGCAGTTTAATGGTTCTGCCGCAGGCATGGGCGTAAACAAAGTCCGTCGTGTCTATCTGGGTAATTCCCTCCGTATAAATATCCTGATATTTGACGGTCTTGCCGCACATCAAGGAAGATAAAATCGCAATTTTCCGGCAAGCGTCGTATCCCTCCACATCGGCCTCCGGGTTCCGCTCCGCATAGCCTTTTTCCTGAGCTTCCCGCAAAACCTCCCCGTAGCCTGCGCCCTCTTTTTCCATCTTTGACAAAATATAATTGGTGGTTCCGTTTAAAATACCGGTAATCGCGTCTATTTTTTCCGCCGTCAGCGAGTAGTTTAAGGGGCGGATAATGGGGATTCCGCCGCCCACGCTCGCCTCAAAAAGATAATTGCAGTTATTTTCGTGGGCCACCTTGATAAGCTCCGGCCCGTAAACGGCCACCAGCTCCTTGTTGGAGGTGCACACACTTTTTCCCGCCAGAAGAGCCCTCTTGGTAAAATCATAGGCGGGCTTAAGGCCTCCCATGGTCTCGCAGATAATCTTTATTTCCGGGTCGCTTAAAATTATCTCCACGTCGTGGACGATTTTCGCCTCGTAAGCGTCCCCCGAAAAATCCCTCAAATCCAATATATATTTAATTTCAATCGGCTCGCCCGATTTCTTGTTGATTTCCTCTTTATTTTTTTCAATTACCTCCACGACGCCGCTGCCTACCGTGCCGTAGCCCATTACTGCAACTTGAATCATTTTGTTTCCTCCTGTTGAACTTTTATTTCTTCTTGTGATTTTTTGCTTTCTCCTATTAGCCTTGGCTTTCTCACATGGCCTTTCTGTTGCTTTTGTTTCCTCCCGTGCCTTTCTGTTATCTTTAACTTCCTCTTGTGGCTTCTTGTTTTTCCTGTTGGCTTTTGCTTTCTCACATGGCCTTTCCTATTGCCTTTGCTTCCTCTTGTGGCTTCTTGCCTCCCTCTTGTTGACTTTGACTTTCTCCCCGTGGCCTTCGGGCCGCCTTTTGTTTCCTCTTGCAGCTTCTCTGTTTCCCCCTATTAGCCTTGACTTTCTCCTGTGGCTTTCGCTCCTCTTGTGGCTCCTTGCTTCCCCTGCTGGCCTTGGCTTTCTCACATGGCCTTCGGGCTGTCTTTCGGCTCCGCTTCCTGATTTTTCCCTGCGTTATGCCTTTGCCAATATCTTCACATTCCTGACGCCCCTGTGTCTTTCCATCGCCTCAAGCATCTCCGAAACGTTACCCGTGGTGGGGAGCACCTGAACGCTAAGGCTCAGTGAAGCCGTCCCGTTAATCGGAATACTTTGATGTATGGTTAATATATTTGCCTGAAATTCAGCAATAATTTTCAACACCTCCGACAACAGCCCCGGCTCATCTTCCATCTGAAAGGTGAGCGTGATGGTAACTCCCTGCGCGTTATCGTGGAATTGAAATATATCGTCCTTATACTTATAAAAAGAACTGCGGCTGATGCCCACTTGGTCTGCCGCCTCATTGACCGTATGCACCTTGCCCGTATCGAGGAGCTTCTTGGCCTCCACTACCTTTAAAAGCACCTCCGGCACAGCCTGTTCTTTTACCACAAAATATCTGTTCCCCATAATCCGCACCCTTACCCGGCAAAATACCGATACGCCCGCCGCGCACCGGCACTGTACATTTTAAAATTATAAATTCGTCGGCAGCTACTAGATGCCTGCAAGCGGCTCTTAACCTGCTGCCCGCGAAGACAAAAAACTCGTCGCACAACCTGCAATTTGTTCTTTTTACGTGGACATTTGTTTGCCGACGAAAGATATTCTATCACAGGCTAAAATCTATGGCAAGATATTTTTTACTTTTTTCTGTATAATATTTTGCTATTTACGCACCCTATTTTATGCAATATTATTCCCGCAAGGTTTATGCGCTTCTCGCGAAAAAAAACGCCGTCCCGGAAAAAGATTCTAATCTAATAGGAGGAAACAGCATGAGCGATACAAATAAAAATTCATTGGACGAAGCTTTGGCAAGAAACACTTTAGACGACATTCCGCAGCCTAAGAGCACGGCCAGAGAAATTATCGGCCTGACAAAAACCAGCGGCCGCATCACAGGATATCAATTATCCGACGGTTCCACCGTTTCAAGGGAAGAGGGCGTCGCGCTGGCAAAGGACGGAGAAATAAAGGGCGTCGGCATTGCCCACAGAAAAGACACCGAATATTTAAAGTCCCTGCCCGACGGCTCGGAAAACAACAACCTGAGCAATCTGCCCTCCGTATCGGGTTAAAAGTATTGGAGTAAAAATTTTCTCAAAAATTAGGATGTTTTGTAATACAAGCATATTTTTGTGACAGCTTGTCCATGCCGCGCCAACGTATATTAGGCATGGCGGAGCTGTTACAATTTTTGAAAAAATTTGAAAATTTTTTTATTTTAAGTTGACAAAGCAAAAAACATATTGTATATTATTATTTGTCCGTTGGATACGGACGAAATGCGCGAGTGGCTCAGTTGGTGGAGCGCGACCTTGCCAAGGTCGAGGCCGC
>JAMPGS010000152.1 GCA_023663815.1 Clostridium sp. | reverse complement strand
TTCACTAAATCTTATATCGGTTTTTTGAGTTTACACAAAACTTGAAACGGTCTCGGATTTTTGGGTTTACAGTCTTTTCTTTGTCTAAAAATCATCTTCTATATTAAATTAAAATAAATCGCTATGGGTTCCTGTTCTGGTAAGATAAAGATAAAGCTCATCTTCTTCTATTTCATAAATCAATAACCAATCGGGAGTGATATGACATTCCCTGCATCCTTTGAAATTTCCAGATAAACTATGATCTTTATAATATTCTGGCAATGATTTTCCCATTGCAAGCGTGTTTACAACAATTGAAATTAAGGAAAGATTGTATCCTCTTTTTTTCGCTAATTTTAGATCCTTTTTGAATTTTCCAGTTTGAATAATTTTATATTTCATTATTAAGTTCCTCAAGAATTTCATCAAAAGAATTATAAACCTTTTTCATAGGGTCATTTTTAAGTCGTTTTACCTCTTCGATGGCTTCTAAAGTTTCTTGATTAGGAACATCTCGTGCAATTTTAAAGGGAATAGCTTGTTGACGGATAGCTTGCTTCATAAATATGGTTATTGCTCCTGATAAAGACATTCCTAAATCAGAAAATAAGTCGTCTGCCTGCCGTTTTACATCTTCGTCCATACGGATTGTAACATTTACGTTTGCCATGTGATTATACTCCTTTTCTATATGATATTGTTATTGTAGAATTAATTAAGGTCAATGTCAATATATAACACATAATATGCACATAATTATGTAAAATATTGATAAATAAAAATAATTATTTATTTAATGTACTTAAAAGGAATTTAGCTTAAATATAAATTATTTTTCCAGCAAAACAACCACAAACTCGCTTCCTTTTGGCAAAGCATCTTTAACAGAAATACTTCCGCCATGGGAAGAGACGATTTCATAAGCAATTGAAAGGCCCAGCCCGAAGTGCCCCTTAGCGCTTCGGGATTTTTCAGCCCTGTAAAATCTGTCGAATATTTTTTTCTTATCATCGTCGGAAATGCCAATGCCGTTATCCTTCACAGAAAGGAAAAAACATCTTTTTTCATAAGAAAGGGACAAAGTTATTTTTCCATGTTCAGGGGTATAGCTGATAGAGTTGTGCAAAAGAATGGAAATTACTTGACTTATGCGGTCGGGGTCACAGAGGCAGGGCGGAAAGGAATTTTCCGAAAGTTCAACGGCAAGGGTTAAGCACTTTTCCCTTGCCAACGGCTCAAAGGCCTCATAGGAATTTATAAGCAAAGTGTCCAGCTCCACGGGTTTTTTATGGATAGAAAGATGCTGATCGGATTCAGACAGGGTGAGCATATCGTTAATTAATGTGGACATGCGCATACTTTCCTGTTTAATGATTTTTAAAAACTGCTGCTGATTGTCCTTGGGAGAATTTTGGCAGCAATTTAAGGAGGACAAAATAATGGCAAGGGGAGTTCTGAGCTCATGAGAAGCCGAGGCAATAAACCGAGCCTGCCGCTGCTGGCTTTCCAAAATCGGCTGCAATAATTTTCCGGTAAAAATCCATGAAAAGATAGTTAGGAAAATAACGGCGGTTAAATCAATTAAAATGAAACGGAACCGCTGTTGGGAGATTTGTTTTTCCAAAAGTTCTAATGACGAAAAGATAATGATTTGAAGCAGAGATTCGTCCTTTTGTGTGGAAATGACGCACCCAAAATGTTCCTTACCGGTGGAAGGAGAGGTAAACTGAAATTCCACATGGAAAAAGGTATAGGGAGAAATGCTGCTTGGCTGGGAAATGTCAAACATTTTATCGTATGCGTCAAGACATTCTTTTATAATGATACTTTTATCGGAATTGTAAGAGGTGAGCTGATTGTAGAGAAAAGGAACGCTGTTATCAAGGACAAAAAAGGTATAGTTTCCCTGAGATTCCATTTTAGAGAGCCATTCCATAGAAATAACAGACATTTGCTCTAAATTTGTGGCGATGGTATTTATATCATTTTTAAAGGAATTATACTGATTTTTATACAGCCCTGTCTCCGATACATATAAATAACACAGGGACATAATAATCATGATGGCGGCGGTAATTCCTGCAAATAAAAAAGTGAGCTGTAAATGTACTTTCTTATACATAGAGTTTTCCTCTGAAAGCTACGGAGTTTTTGATTCCGGTGGGTCCTGCAGGCAGTAGCCGATTCCTCGTATGGTTTTAATTTGCAGGCAGCTTCCGGATCCTTTGAGGCGTCTCCTGAGAAAATGGATATAATTATCCAAATTTCCTTCCTCCACGTCGCTGTCCGGTCCCCATACCTTGAGGAGCAGAAGATTTCTTGACAAGGTTTGTCCTTTTCTCCGCAAAAAAGTTTCCATAAGAGAAGCCTCCCGCTTGGAGAGGGTACAGCTTCCGGCGGGTCCTTCTAACCTATCCTCATTCATATGCCAAATAATATCGGAGACGGGCAGAATATCATCGTTATTGTTTAAGGCGGAAGACCGTCTGGTGACGCAGCGTATTCTGGCAAGCAGTTCCTCCAAGGCAAAAGGCTTTACCAGATAGTCGTCGGCGCCCAAATCAAGGCCGGTGACTTTGTCGGTGAGAGCGCCGAGAGCAGTTATAAGAATAATCGGCGTTGTGATTCCTTTTTTCCGCAAGCTGGTGAGAACGATAGTTCCTTCCATGTGAGGGAGCATCCTGTCTAAAAGAATAACATCGTAAATATTTTGTTCCCCATAGTAAAAAGCCTCCTCGCCGTCAAAACAGGAGTCAACGGTAAAGCCTTCCAATTCTAGGGAAATTGTAAGGGTTTGGTTTAGTTCTCTGTCGTCCTCTGCAAGTAATATCCTCATGCCGCTGTCCTCGTCCATACATTTTTATAGTATTCTATCACAAAATTCTTAAAAAAATCTCTAAATTGTCTTTAAGAATTAATTTTTTTATTACATAAATTTATTCTTAGAGACAATTTAGAGGTTTGACTGCTATATTACAGAAAAAACAGAAGGAGTAAAGATTAATGAAGAAAAGGAAAATAGCCTTATGGACTGCCCTTTTACTGATTGCGGCGTCCGGATGCGGAAATAAAATGGAACAATTGGTAGAAAGTGTGGACGTCGGCGTAGAGCCCATAAATGAAACAAAATTGGAAGAAGATAAGGGCAATGATGTTGACGCTGCACAGAAAGACATATCAAAAGAAATAGAAGAAAATACGCAGAAAAATCAGGCGTCTCTAAACAATGAAGAATCAGCGTCTAAAGAATCCTCACAGGATAAAGAAGCATCCTCGCAAAATGAAAAGCCGTCCTCAGAAGAAGTCCTTGAAGGAAGCGTAACAAGCATCAATGAAAAGGACAATTTTGTAATAATCAATAAAATTTTTACGGAAGAATTAGAAAACGGCGCATCGGAAGCTGTAATGCTGACAGGAAGCGACGCGGAGGAATTAATTACGGTTTATTTCACGGAGAACACCAAGTTTCGGATAAAAACCGTGGTGAACGCGGGAGAGGAGGTTACCGAGAAGGAAGGGACTTTTTCAGATATTAAAATGGAATCAACCCTAGAATTTAAGGGAAAGATGGATTCTAAAGGTGAAGAATTTTTAGCGGACGAAGCGGTTATCTATGAGTTTATATATAAGTAACAAACAAAAAAGGAGGAATTACATAAAAATGAAAAGCTGGAAAAAATTTTTATCAATACTTATGATACTTGCAATGACAGTATCTCTTTTTACCGGATGCGGCAATAGTCCGTCCGCAGGCGATAATGCCGCCGGTAGTGGGACGGACAAAGAAAATGTTCAGCAGAGCACGGAAGCAAAAGATAGTGAAAAAAGCGACGGCGGGCAATCCATGGCAGATAGTACTGCTATGGGACGGTATGTGGAAACGCCTATTGATATATCGGAATATTATACTAGCGCAAGGGGAATTACGGCGTTAAACGACGGAAGGATTGTTATCGCCGATATTTACAATCAAATAATTGTATCCAATGACAGCGGAGCTACATGGTCTGCGGAGGATACGGAGTGGCAGGCAAAGCTGCGGGAAAATGCAAGGTATGTCATGGATATTGCTTATGGAGCCGACGGGACGGCGGGCGCTATTTATACCGTTAATGAGGACAAATCTTCTGAAGCGGATACGACGGAAGCTGATGATGAAGAAGACGGAAAGGATGAAGCAGAATCTTCTATCGATGACTACACATTGCATACAGAGTGCCTTGTAATTAAACCCGACGGGACACAGATACAAGTTCAAATAAATTATGAGGAGGAAAGCGAATATGCCCGCAATATTTGGATAACAAAGACAGGAAGAATTTTTATATCCGTGCTGGGGGATAACATTTATGAGGTAAAAGAAAACAGCATTGCGGAAAAATACCTCGCGCTGGAGAATCGCCCGGAGCAGATACGGTTTGTAGGCGACTATATGGTAATTGATGGCGGGAGCTTTGACGGGCTGATTCTCTATGATATGGAGAAGGAAGAGTACATAACCGACGAGGTTTTGTATGATTTTATAAAAGAAAATTATGAGAAGAGAGGCTACAGCACCGCAGATACTTTTGATATTTGCTTTTTTGAAGGGGAGGACGGCGCTTTGTATATTGCGGGAGATAAAGGCCTGCATCGCCATGTAATCGGAGGAAGCGCCATTGAGCAGGTGATTGACGGGAGCCTTTCCAGCTTCAGCAATCCCGCTAACTTGATAGTAGGCGTGACGGCGCTTCCCAATAAGGAATTTATTGCCCTTTTTATCGGCGGAAAAGTAGTGCGTTACGCGTACAATCCCGATATCCCTACAGTTCCCAACGAGAGACTTAAGGTTTATAGCTTGAAGGAAAACAATACCATGCGGCAGGCTGTGAGTATTTACCAAACGGCTAATCCTGAGGTTTATGTAGAATATGAGGTAGGAATAGAGACGGACAGCTCCGTTACAAGAGACGATGCGTTGAAGAAATTAAACACGCAGATTATGGCCGGCGAAGGGCCCGACGTCCTTGTGCTTGACGATATGCCCATAGATTCCTATATAGAAAAAAATCTTTTGCTGGATTTAAGCGATTGTATCAACAAGCAGGAGCTTTTTGAAAATATTGTGGAAGCTTTTCGGAAGGAGGGAAAAATTTATATGATTCCCTGCGAGATACAGATTCCCTTGGTTCAAGGCCGGGAAAAGGACGTTACTGCAATGAAGGATTTAAAAGGAATTGCCGATACGATAGAAGCCTTGAGAAAGGAGAAGCCCGGAAAGCCGCTGCTTAAAATTTATTCGGAGAGAGGTATTATGAGAATGTTTTCCATGGTTTGCGCGCCTTCATGGACGACGGCTCAAGGGGAGCTTGACAAGGAAGCAATTGGGGAATTTTTAACGCAATGTAAGAGAATTTACGAGGCGGAGCTTGAGGGAATTCCCGAAGAGTATATTGTGAATTACAACGACACTCATAGAGGCTTTTCTTCCTTTTACGGAGGAACAAGGGAAAATTCGGATTATTTTAGAATGGCGGACTGCATCAGCTATTTAATGGAAGATACGGCCGTCAATATTGGAACGGTTTATTATCCTCACGGAACCTGTGAAGAGTTTTCCGTAAATAAGGTGGAGGGTCATGAAAACGACGTGGTGACGCCCATGGAGGGAATGAGCCAAAATGTGTTTATGCCTAAAACATTAATAGGAATCAACGCTGCATCCGGAAATGTTGACAGGGCAAAGGAAATGATAAAGACGCTTCTTGGAAGCGAAAACCAGAAGGATTTGTATTATGGGCTTTCCATTCACAGGGAAGCGCTGGCAAAGAGCTTTGAGGTAGACGAAAAATATATTTCTGAGGAAGGAGTTTTCAGTTATATTGGCTTATCAACAGGGGACGGGCGTTATTACGATTTTGAGGTTTATGTGATGGAGCCGGAGCAGCTTGAGACGGTTCAGAAGTGGATAGAGGATGCAAGAACGCCGTATATCGAGGATACTGTGATTGAGGATGCGGTATATACGGAGGGCACCTCGTATATAAGGGGAAATAAAAGCCTTGAGGAAACGGTAAACGCCATAGAGCAGAGTATTGCCATTTATATGTCTGAATAAACGCAGGGACGATATGAGAAAAAATAAAAAATGGCGGGCATTTTCTGTTTTTATGGCCCCCAGCTTTTTTGGAGTGGTTATTTTTGTAATTTTGCCCTTTACGGACGTGTTTAAAAGATCCTTTACCACGGCGGTTACGGGCCAATTTATTGGATTGGAAAACTTTCAGACTATTTTTCACAATCAAGCTTTTTTGCTTGCGGTAAAAAATACCGTGCAGTTTACTTTGGTATGTATCCCGTTGCTGGTGCTGATTGGATTTTTAATTGCATGGCCTTTAAGCAGGCTTAAAGACACCGGACTGATTAAATCGGTTTACCTGTTTCCCCTTGCCATGCCCACCGCTACCATTGTCATGGTTTGGAAAATGACTTTTTATAAGGAAGGGTTTTTGAATTTATTTCTCACAAAAATTGGGGAATGGACGGGGCTTTGGGGGGAGCTGCACACGGATTATCTTGGGACGGAGGCGGCGTTTTGGGTACTGGTGTGCAGCTACATTTGGAAAAACACCGGTTATACGGTGGTATTATGGCTGGCGGGTATTTTAGGAATTTCCACGGATCTTATTGACGCGGCGAAGGTGGACGGTGCGGGGGGACTTAAGCGTATTTGGTACATTGTTTTGCCAAATTTAAAAGGCAGCCTTTATACAATTGTGATTTTATCCTTTTTAAATTCCTTTAAAATTTACCGGGAGGCCTATCTTGTGGCAGGAGCCTACCCCCAGCAAAGTATTTATCTTCTTCAGCATTTGTTCAACAACTGGTTTGTAAATTTGGAATTTGACAAGATGGCGGCGGCAGCCGTGTGTACGGGCGGATTTTTGTTTTTTATTATTTTGCTGCTTCAAAGAGCTTGGGATAAAGAAGTATAGGTGTTTTGTCTATGAAAAACGGGATAAAAATAAGA
>JAMPGS010000151.1 GCA_023663815.1 Clostridium sp. | reverse complement strand
AGAACCTTGAGGTTATCAGAGTAGATGCCGAGAAGAATCTGCTTCTCATCAAAGGCTCCGTGCCAGGACCGAGGAAAGGTCTCGTTACAATCAAAGAAACTGTAAAGGCTGCATGGTAAGCGGCCGGATGAAAGGAGGACCATTCAGAGATGGCAAACGTATCTGTTTATAATATGGAAGGCAAAGAAGTCGGCACAATGGAATTAAACGATGCGGTATTTGGTGTTGATATAAACGAGCACCTAATGCACATGGCGGTTGTGCAGCATCTTGCCAATAAACGTCAGGGAACACAGAAAGCAAAAACCCGTTCTGAGGTTTCAGGAGGCGGAAAGAAGCCTTGGAGGCAGAAAGGAACAGGCCACGCAAGACAGGGCTCCATCAGAGCGCCTCAATGGAAGGGCGGCGGCGTTGTATTTGCGCCCGTGCCAAGGGATTATTCCTTTAAAATGAATAAGAAAGAAAAGAGAGCGGCGCTTAAATCCGCGCTCACAAGCAGAGTGTTAAACGGCAAGCTGATTGTTGTGGACGAACTTAAGCTGGATGAGATTAAAACCAAAAAGTTCAAGGCGGTTATGGATAATCTGAAGGTGAACAAGGGACTGGTTGTTTTGGCCGACGCCGACGAGAAGGTTGTTATGTCCGCAAGAAACATTCCCGCAATCGATACTACGTTAGCTCAGATGATTAACGTTTACGACATCTTAAAGGGCGACACGCTTGTTCTCACAAAGGACGCGGTAGCCAAGATTGAGGAGGTGTATGCATAATGGCAGCAATTCAATATTATGACGTAATCCTTAAACCGGTTATTACCGAGAAGAGCATGGCAGGCATGGGCGAAAAGAAATATACGTTTTTGGTTCATCCCGAAGCCAACAAGACAATGATTAAAGAAGCCGTTGAAAAAATGTTTGAGGGAACAAAGGTTGCAAAGGTAAACACCATGAACATCCCCGGCAAAAAGAAAAGACGCGGCATGACGGTAGGCAGAACGGCAAAGACGAAAAAGGCAATGGTATGGCTGACGGCTGACAGCAAGGACATTGAAATTTTTGCCGGCTTATAAAATTAAGAAATTATGCACAGGAAAAGTGCGATATGAAACGAGAGTTTGAAAGGAGAAAAAGTCATGGGAATTAAGACATATAACCCATATACACCTTCCAGAAGAAATATGACCGGTTCCGACTTTGCAGAGATTACAAAGTCAAAACCCGAAAAGTCTCTGGTAGTACCTTTAAAGAAAAATGCCGGTCGTAACAATCAGGGAAAAATCACAACGAGGCACCGCGGCGGCGGCGAGAAGAGAAAATACAGGATTATTGATTTTAAGAGAAACAAAGACGGTATGCCCGCAACGGTAATTGGGATTGAGTATGACCCCAACCGTTCCGCAAATATCGCCCTTATCCGTTACGAGGACGGCACGAAAGCATATATTTTAGCTCCCGAAGGCCTGACGGACGGCATGAAGGTTATGAACGGGCCTGAAGCGGAAGTGAGAGTGGGCAATTGCCTCCCCTTATCCGCAATCCCTGTAGGTACTCAGGTACACAACGTTGAATTATATCCCGGAAAAGGCGGCCAGATGGTCCGCTCAGCCGGAAACAGCGCGCAGCTTATGGCAAAGGAAGGAAAGTACGCCACCCTTCGTCTTCCTTCCGGGGAAATGAGAATGGTTCCCATTGTCTGCCGGGCGACAGTCGGTATCGTGGGGAACGGCGACCACAACCTGATTAAAATCGGCAAGGCAGGGCGCAAGCGCCATATGGGTATCCGCCCTACAGTGCGCGGCTCGGTTATGAACCCCAACGACCATCCTCACGGCGGCGGCGAGGGCAAGACCGGAATCGGACGTCCGGGTCCTTCTACCCCTTGGGGCAAGCCTGCTCTTGGACTTAAGACCCGTAAGAAGAGAAAAGCTTCCGACAAGTTAATCGTGAGAAGAAGAGACGGCAAGGCCATCAAATAGTTAAGGAGGAGAGAAGAAAATGGCTAGATCACTGAAAAAAGGACCTTTTGCAGATGCAAGTCTGCTGAAAAAAGTAGATGCACTCAATGCATCGGGACAGAAACAGGTTATCAAAACTTGGTCCCGTCGTTCTACAATCTTCCCTTCTTTTGTGGGACACACGTTTGCAGTTCACGACGGAAGAAAACATGTGCCCGTATATGTAACGGAAGATATGGTTGGACATAAGCTGGGCGAGTTTGTTGCAACCAGAACCTATAGAGGACACGGCAAGGACGAGAAAAAGTCCAGAGTAAAGTAAGACAGGAGGTTTCATCATGGCAAAAGGACATAGAACTCAAATTAAAAGAGAGAGAAATGCGCAGAAAGATACAAGACCTTCAGCTAAGTTATCTTACGCAAGAGTGTCTGTTCAGAAAGCATGTTTCGTGTTAGACGCTATCAGAGGCAAGGACGTGGAAACTGCGCAGAGTATTTTGGAATACAATCCCAGATATGCTTCCAGCATTATCAAGAAATTATTGGAGTCCGCCCGTGCAAACGCAGAGTATTTGTACAGCCAAGACCCCACAAAGTATCCGAATCCGGAGAACCTTTACATTGCGGAATGTTACGCAAACAAGGGACCTACAATGAAGAGAATTAAACCCAGAGCGCAGGGCCGGGCTTACAGAATCGAGAAGAGAATGAGCCATATCACAATTGTACTGGATGCGAGATAATCGGAAAGGAGAAAAATAATTTTATGGGACAGAAAGTTAATCCTCACGGCTTAAGGGTCGGCATTATTAAGGATTGGGATTCTAAATGGTATGCAGAAGCGGATTTTTCTGATTTTCTTGCAGAAGATTATAAAATCAGAAAGTTCCTTAAAAAGAAATTATATAGCGCCGGAATTTCCAGAATTGAAATTGAGAGAGCTTCCGACAGGGTAAAGGTGGTTATCTTCACCGCAAAGCCCGGCGTGGTAATCGGCAAGGGCGGCGCTGAAATTGAAGTGACGAAAAAAGAGCTTTCCAAAATGACAGGAAAGAAAGTGCTGGTAGACATTAAGGAAGTAAAAAGACCTGACAAGGATGCACAGCTTGTTGCGGAAAATATCGCTCAGCAGCTTGAAAACCGTATCTCCTTCAGACGCGCTATGAAGTCCTGCATGGGCAGAACCATGAAAGCGGGCGCTCTTGGTATTAAGACTTCCGTTTCAGGCCGTCTTGGCGGCGCCGATATGGCGCGTACAGAGTTTTACAACGAGGGCACGATTCCCCTCCAAACCCTGCGCGCTGATATCGATTACGGATTTGCGGAAGCCGATACAACCTACGGCAAGGTAGGCGTTAAGGTATGGATTTACAAGGGCGAGGTATTGCCTGCCAAGAAAAATGAAGAAAAGACAGTGCAGGAAGGGAGCGATAAATAATGTTAATGCCTAAAAGAGTTAAACGTCGTAAACAGTTCCGTGGCACCATGAGAGGAAAGGCAACCCGCGGCAATGTCATTACCTATGGAGATTACGGTATTATTGCGTTGGAGCCGTGCTGGGTAAAGTCCAATCAAATCGAGGCTGCCCGTATTGCCATGACCCGTTATATCAAGCGTGGCGGTAAAGTTTGGATAAAAATTTTCCCCGACAAACCGGTTACGGCAAAGCCTGCTGAGACGCGTATGGGTTCCGGCAAAGGTACGGTGGAGTATTGGGTTGCCGTTGTGAAACCCGGACGCGTGATGTTTGAAATTGGGGGAGTTCCCGAAGAACTGGCAAAAGAAGCGTTGCGTCTTGCGACACATAAGCTTCCTTGCAAATGTAAGATAGTTTCCAAGGCGGACCTAGAAGCGGAAGGCGGTGCATCTAATGAAAACTAACAAATATGTAGAAGAGCTTCAAGCAAAATCTGTTGCGGCGTTGTCAGAGGATTTAGTGGCTGCAAAGAAAGAACTTTTCAATTTGAGATTCCAGAACGCGACTAACCAGCTGAATAATACGGCAAGAATTAAAGAAGTGAGAAGAAATATTGCGAGAATTCAGACAGTCATCACTCAGAAGCAGAAACAGGCGTAAAGCCCTTATTGTTGCAGGATTGTCAGAGAAAGGAGACAAGACATCGTGGAAGAGAGAAATTTGAGAAAAACACGTACCGGCAAGGTAGTCAGTAATAAAATGGATAAGACAATCGTTGTTGCAATCGAAGAGCATGTAAAGCATCCTCTTTACAAAAAGGTTGTAAAGAGCACCTATAAGCTGAAAGCACATGACGAGAACAACGATTGCAATATTGGCGATACCGTTAAAGTGATGGAGACAAGGCCTTTGTCCAAGGAGAAAAGATGGAGACTTGTGGAAATCATCGAGAGAGCAAAATAATATTATTCGCTTTATATGGTTAAAAGCAAATAATTTGGAAGGAGAAATAGCATGATTCAACAGGAAAGCAGACTGAAAGTCGCTGACAATACAGGCGCCAAAGAAATTCTTTGCATCAGAGTTATGGGCGGTTCCACAAGAAGATATGCGGGTATCGGCGATATAATCGTCGCTACGGTCAAGGATGCAACACCGGGCGGCGTTGTAAAAAAAGGCGACGTGGTGAAGGCGGTAGTTGTCCGCACTGTTAAGGGCGCGCGTCGCAAGGACGGTTCTTATATTAGATTTGACGAGAATGCTGCCGTTATCATTAAAGATGATAAAACGCCCAGAGGAACACGTATTTTTGGACCGGTAGCAAGAGAGCTTCGTGAAAAGCAGTTTATGAAAATTGTTTCTCTGGCTCCCGAAGTATTATAGGAGGTGCTTGGCATGGCAACTTTGAAGATTAAAAAGGGCGACACCGTTAAGGTGATTGCCGGCAAGGATAAAGGAACAGAAGGCAAAGTGGTTTCCGTTGACGCTAAGAAGCACAAAGTGGTGGTAGAGGGCGTCGGCATGATTACCAAACACACAAAGCCTTCAGCAGCGAACCAGAATGGCGGAATTATTCAAAAGGAAGCGCCTATCGATATCTCTAACGTAATGTACGTTCACAAGGGAAAACCTACCCGCGTGGGCTTCAAGTTTGAGAACGACAAAAAAGTTCGTTTCGCAAAGACGACGGGCGAGGTTATTGATTAATTCTTGAGAAAGGAGAACTGGAAGCGTGAGCAGACTTAAAACGATGTATAACGATGAAATCGTAGATGCTATGATGAAAAAGTTCGGATATAAGAACGTTATGGAAGTGCCGAAGCTTGACAAGATTGTGGTGAATATAGGCGTTGGCGAGGCAAAGGAAAATGCAAAGGTATTGGAATCCGCCGCCCACGACCTTGAGATAATCACCGGCCAGAAAGCGGTGATTACCAAGGCCAAAAAGTCCATCGCAAACTTCAAAATCAGAGAAGGCATGGCTATCGGCTGTAAGGTTACCCTGCGCGGGGAAAAGATGTACAATTTCCTTGACCGTTTGGTAAATCTTGCGCTCCCCCGTGTGCGCGACTTTAGAGGCGTAAACCCCAATTCATTTGACGGAAGGGGCAACTATTCGCTTGGTATCAAGGAGCAGCTCATTTTCCCTGAAATTGAATACGACAAGGTGGATAAAGTAAGAGGAATGGACGTTATTTGCGTTACAACAGCTAAGACAGATGAAGAAGCACGTGAATTGTTAAGATTATTTAATATGCCATTTGCGAAATAAAAGGAGGTAAGTTCATGGCTAAAACATCAATGAAGGTTAAACAACAGCGTAAACCTAAATTTTCCACAAGAGCGTACACCCGCTGCAATATCTGTGGACGTCCCCATGCTGTCCTCAGAAAGTACGGTATATGCAGAATTTGCTTCCGTGAATTAGCTTACAAGGGTCAGATTCCCGGCGTAAAGAAGGCCAGCTGGTAATTTTGGTGTATGCCGGAACGGAAGTATTTGCGGCTTTGTTGCAGCGTAATATATAAGGAGGAAATAAAATGACAATGAGTGATCCTATTGCAGATATGCTTACAAGAATCCGTAATGCAAATACTGCAAAACATGATACAGTAGACGTTCCCTCTTCCAAAATGAAGCTGGCTATTGCTGATATTCTGCTGGAAGAAGGATATATAAAGAAATATGACATAATTGACGAGGGAAGCTTTAAGACCATCCGCATTGCCTTAAAGTACGGCGTTGACAGAAACGACAGGGTTATCAGCGGCTTAAAGAGAATCTCCAAGCCCGGCCTGCGTGTGTACGCTGGAAAGGAAGAGCTCCCCAGAGTTCTTGGAGGATTGGGAATCGCCATCATCTCCACCAACAAGGGCGTTGTCACCGATAAGAAGGCAAGAGAAATGCAGGTGGGCGGCGAAGTACTGGCATATGTATGGTAGCTGCAAAAAAATCAAGCGCGAGCATAGCGAGCATTTGATTTTTGCAGCACCATAACGAGAAAACAAAAAGCAGCGTTAGCTGCGGGCAGGTGCGGAGCACATGCCGTTTTCGAGTATGATGGACTTCCCAAAATCAAGCGCGAGCGTAGCGGCATTTGATTTTCAGTTACCAAGCAACTATGAATTTCAAATATAAATAGGAGGTACGGGCATGTCACGTATAGGAAGAATGCCAATCGCAATTCCCGCAGGCGTTACTGTGGAGGTTGCAGAAAATAATAAAGTGACTGTAAAAGGTCCTAAGGGAACACTGGAAAGAGTGCTTCCGGGCGAAATGGCAATCAAGGTGGAGGGAGCGGCGGTTACCGTTTCAAGACCTAACGATTTAAAGAAAATGAAATCTTTGCACGGCCTTACAAGGACGCTGATTCACAACATGGTTGTGGGCGTTACGGAAGGCTATCAGAAAAAGCTTGAGGTAAACGGCGTTGGTTACAGGGCTGCAAAGTCCGGCAACAAACTAACCTTATCTCTGGGCTACTCGCATCCTGTGGAGATGATTGACCCTGAAGGCATTGAGACGGTACTGGAAGGCCAGAACGTTATCATTGTCAAGGGAATTGACAAAGAAAAAGTTGGCCAGTTTGCTGCTGAAATCAGAGACAAGAGGAGACCGGAGCCTTATAAGGGCAAGGGTATCAAGTATGCCG
>JAMPGS010000150.1 GCA_023663815.1 Clostridium sp. | reverse complement strand
GATACTGCTCCTCTTGCGATTATATTACGATAAACATTGAAAAGGGGCTATCCCATCAAACGGATAGCCTTTTCTCAATTCTCAAACCTAATTTTCTCAATATACAGTAAGCGAAATTCAAAATGCAGTTGCCTAAATTGCATAAAAAGCTAAGAAATGTATGAATATTCACTAAATTCTCTGACAATAGCAGCGGGAACACTTTACCGAAAAGGGAAAAAGAAAATGAGAAAGAAATCAGGAAAAAGGAAAATAATTGAATCTGCTAGATAAATATGGTAAGATAAGTGCGGACATATATTTTAAAAATATAAGAAAACCGAAAATTTTGGAGAAACAGCATTTGCCGAAAACGCACGGAACAAAAAAGGCCGTATAAGCAGTTGTGAATTGTTCCGATAAAAGTACGTTGGAGGAAAGATGTGGAACGAATAATGAGGAGACGACGATGGAGCGGTACAAGCAGGAGTTTATTGAATTCATGGTAGACAGTCAGGTTTTAAAGTTTGGCGAGTTTACCTTAAAGAGCGGAAGAAAATCGCCGTTTTTCATGAACGCGGGCGGGTATGTCACCGGCGCGCAGCTCCGCAGGCTGGGAGAATATTATGCGAGAGCCATTCACGATAACTACGGCCTTGACTTTGACGTGCTTTTCGGGCCCGCATACAAGGGAATTCCTCTTTCCGTGGCGGCGACTATAGCAATCAGCGAGCTGTACGGGAAGGAAATACGCTATTGCTCCAACCGGAAGGAAGTAAAGGACCACGGCGACATGGGTATTTTGCTGGGCAGTAAGCTAAAGGATGGCGACAGAGTGGTAATTATCGAGGACGTAACCACCTCAGGCAAGTCCATTGAGGAAACCTTCCCTATTTTAAAGGCTCAGGCCGATGTGGACATCAGGGGCCTTATGGTGTCCCTAAACCGTATGGAAAAGGGACAGAGCGACAAGAGCGCCCTTGAGGAGATTAAGGAAAAGTACGGCTTTGAGGCCAATGCGATTGTAAATATGCGGGAAGTGGTGGAATACTTGTATAATAAGCCATATAAGGGGCAAATTTATATTGACGACGGGATAAAAAAGGCAATCGACGCGTACTATGAGCAATATGGCGCAAGATAGAATATTTTTAGCGGCAGGCAGTCCTGCAGAAAGGAGCGGCAGTATGGAAGAAAAAGTTTATAAGGTGATGGGCGGAGCCGGAGCAACGAATATTGCGGTAGGAGTTGTGGCGTTGGTGACAGGAATTGTCTGCGGAATATTGATGATTATAGGCGGCGCGAAGCTGCTGGCGTATAGGTCCAAGATATTGTTTTAAAAAAGAGGGCATTCCCTTGGGGGATGCCTTTTTCTACAGAACTATTTTGCGCGGGAACAACATCTTGCATGAGAGCGATATTTTGCGTGGGAACAACATCTTGCATGGAGCGATATTTTGCGCGGGAACAGAAAATCTTGCATGAGAGCAATATCTTGTATGGGAACAGCATTTTGCATGAAGGTAGTATCTTGCGCGAAAACAATGCCTTGCATGGGAACATCATCTTATATGGAGGCAATATCTTGCGTGAGGATAATATCCCGCGCGGCGGGGAAAGGTAAAAGGTTATGCTTAGGGATAAGGGATTCATTTTTACAAATAAAAAGCATACGGAAAAAGGAATCATGTCAACGGTTTTAGGAGTTCTTGCGGCCGTTACCCTTGGAACGGCGGTTTACTTTTCCTATGAAAGCGGCGGAAGCGCCTCGGTCAGAGACGCTTCGGCGGCGCTTTTGGCGATTATTTTTATGACGGTGGGGCTGGGGCTGGGGCTTTGGTCTACCACGGAAAAGGATAAATTTAAATTATTTACGCTGCTGGGAATTACGGCGAATGTGCTTGCATTCGCCATGCTCAGTCTTATTTTGTTTGCGGGAGCCTACGTGGAATAATGATAAAAAGGAAATTTTGTTTGCAAAAGCATATATGAAATGACGATGAAAAAGAAATGTTTGTTTGCAGGAGCGTATGTGGAATGATGGCAGAGGAGAGATTTTTACTTGCAAAAGAGCGGATAGAGGAGATAAAGAACGAAAGCGGCCTTCAACCGGAATATCAGCGGTATTTTATTAAGATGGCGGAATTTTTGGAGCTGGTAAATGAAAACTATGCCTTCATTGCGGAGGGCGGGCTTTCCCATGCGTCCTTGGAGGAGCTAAAGAGCAGGAACTACCGGCTTTACGAGGATATTCTTCCTGAAAATTATGGGGACAGCTATGCAAATCCTGAGGTTTGCGGAAGGATTTTTGGGGAGAAATACGGGCAGGTTCTTTGTCTTTTGTATGGGGAGCTCCGCAGCCTGATTCCTTTGATTTTTGAAAAAAAGCTTTCGGACATGGTGATTCGCATGGAGCTGTTTTTGGAGATATACGGCTCTTTTTGCTGCGAGCAGGGGGAAAACGGCGGTCTTCCCGAATATGAGGCCTTGAGAGATATTTTGTACTGGTATGCAAACGATTACGCCAGAGAGGCGGCGGAAGGGAAGCTCTACGACCTGCTTTGCCCGGAATCGGATTTTGCCTTGAAAATCGTGGAATCGGATTTGACGGATTGCAGATATCTTTATTATTTCGGGGAATACGTTACCGACAATGAAATTAAGACATGGAAGCATTTGATATCGCTGCCGGAGGATACTCTGCAGAAAATGGCGAATACCTACACGGAGGGGTATCGGATTGGTTTTCAGGTGGGAAATAAGGATATCGCCAAAAAAAAGACAGTAAATATCCGCTATTGCCTTGGCTTTGAGCCCATGATAAAAAAGGCAGTGGAAAATTTTAGGGCGATGGGCCTTGAGCCCACTATTTACAGGGCGGCTTCCAGCATTTTGCAGGGGAAGGGAGTGAGCCGGGCAGGTTATTACGGCGCGGTTCCTAACAAGCAGTATGATTTTGACCATAAGGACGACGAGGCGCTGATTTTTGACAGAAAGCTTATGCAGGTGCGGCTTGAGGCCCTGCGCGAAGGCTATGAAAAATACAAGGCGGAGGCCGCTGTGTTTGGCGGGCCCGCCGTGGTGGAAATCTTTGGGGAAAAACCGGCGGATTTGAGAGAAAAGCCGGAAGCCCTTCATTTGTCAAAGGAGCAGCAAAAATTGACGGTGGAGTATATGTCGGCGGCGGGAGAGATTCAAAACAATTACATCAAGGGCGAGGAGAGAAGCTTCACGATTATTGCGTTTCCCGTTCCAGAGATTGGGGAGGATTTTGCGGAGATTTTTGACGAGGTGATAAGGATTAACACTCTTGACTACAAGCTGTATCAGAGGATGCAGCAGGTTATCATCGATACCTTGGATAAGGGAAAATACGTGATTGTCAAGGGGATAAACGGAAACAAAACCAATTTAAAGGTGATGCTTCATACCCTGCAGAATCCCGAAAAGCAGACAAATTTTGAAAACTGCGTGGCGGACGTGAATATTCCTGTGGGCGAGGTGTTCACCTCTCCTGTGCTTGTCGGGACGGAGGGGATTCTGCATGTAAGCAGGGTGTATTTGCGGGAGCTGGAATTTAAAAATCTTGCGCTGACGTTTCAGGACGGCATGGTGACGGGCTATAGCTGCAGCAATTTTGAGCAGGTGGAAGAAAACCGGAAATATATCAGGGACAACGTGCTGTTCCATCACGACAGCCTTCCTCTTGGGGAGTTTGCCATCGGCACCAACACCGCGGCTTATGTGATGGCGCGGAAATACAAAATAGAAGAAAAGCTTCCTATATTAATAGCGGAAAAAACCGGCCCGCATTTTGCGCTGGGGGATACCTGCTACTCTCATGCCGAGGAGGTGGCGGTTTTTAATCCGGACGGGAAAGAGATTATTGCAAGAGATAACGAGTGTTCCATAAAGAGAAAGGAAAAGGGCGGACAGGCGTATTTTAACTGCCATACGGATATCACAATTCCTTATGATGAGCTGGGGGAGGTCAGTGTGGTGACTTATGACGAGCGGGTGATTCCCGTGATAGAGGAAGGGCGGTTTGTGTTGGAAGGATGCGGGGAACTTAATAGGGCGTTAATGGAATGAAGGTGTGAAGAGGGCGTGGGGTGCAGGATGTAGGACGCCTGTGGGGAGAAGAAATAGTAGGATTTCTTTCTTAATACCACAAAATATAGTTGCATATCCCCGCTACTTTATAGTAAGATGTTATAGAATATAAGACACAGGAAAGATACGGGACTTTAAACAGTATTTTTGCAAAAGTGCGCGCAGTGTTTCAGAAATGGCGCACTGCGAAAAAATACGGAACGTTAAACAGGAGGAAGGATATGGCGCAGGTAGGGATTGTAATGGGAAGCGATTCGGATATGCCGGTTATGGCGAAGGCGGCCGACGTCTTGACGGAGCTTGGAATTTCTTTTGAGATGAGAATTATCTCCGCCCACAGGGAACCGGACGTTTTTTTTGAGTATGCAAAGAGCGCGGAGGAAAAGGGCTTTAAGGTGATTATTGCGGGAGCGGGTATGGCGGCTCACCTGCCGGGTATGTGCGCGGCTATTTTTCCTATGCCGGTTATCGGGATTCCCATGCACACTGCGTCCCTTGGAGGAAGGGACTCGCTGTATTCCATCGTCCAGATGCCTCAGGGGATTCCGGTGGCGACTGTGGCGATAGGCGGCGGGGCCAACGCGGGACTTCTTGCGGCGAAGATACTGGCAACCTCCGATGCAGAACTTTTGAAGAAGCTGAAAGCCTACAGCCAGAATTTAAAGGAAAGCGTTCAGAAAAAGGATGAACGGCTGCAGAGAGAAGGTTATAAAAATTACTGATGCATTTCGCCAATTGTGTGTTGCAAAATCAGCGTCCTATTGTTTGCAACAGGAAAATTGGCTGAAGTATAAAACCACTCAAAACAAGGAGAAAAAATGGATTACAAAAAAGCGGGAGTAGACATTGAAGCGGGATACCGCAGCGTGGAGCTGATGAAAGAATATGTGAAGGAGACTATGAGGCCGGAAGTGCTGGGGGGACTTGGAGGTTTTTCGGGAGCCTTTTCTCTTTCTTCCATTAAAAATATGGAAAGGCCCGCGCTGGTTTCGGGGACGGACGGCGTTGGCACCAAATTGAAGCTGGCTTTTCTTATGGATAAGCACGATACGGTGGGAATCGACTGCGTCGCTATGTGCGTGAACGATATTGCGTGCGCGGGCGGGGAACCGCTGTTTTTCCTAGATTATATTGCCTGCGGCAAGAATTATCCGGAAAAGATTGCCTCCATTGTAAAAGGCGTGGTGGAAGGATGCAGGCAGGCCGGGGCCGCGCTGATTGGCGGCGAGACGGCGGAGCATCCGGGCATGATGCCGGAGGAGGAGTACGACTTGGCCGGGTTTGCGGTGGGAGTTGTGGACGAAAAGAATTTGATTACCGGAGAGAACATAAAGCCCGGAGACGTGCTGGTGGGCATCGGCTCGTCGGGCGTTCACAGCAACGGCTTTTCTCTGATAAGAAAGGTTTTTGATATGACAAGGGAGAGCCTTGACACGTATTACGACGAGCTGGGGCAGACCCTTGGGGAGACGCTCTTAACGCCCACTATCATTTATGTTAAGGCCTTAAAGAGTATCCGCGAGGCTGGCGTTGTCGTAAAGGGGTGCAGCCACATTACGGGAGGCGGTTTTTATGAGAACATTCCCAGAATGTTGCCGGAAAATACCCATGCAGTTGTGGAAAAGGACAGTTATCCTCTGCCCGCAATTTTTAAGCTGTTGAAAGAAAAAGGACAACTGGAAGAAAAAATGATGTATAATACTTATAACATGGGCCTTGGCATGGTGCTTGCCCTTGCGCCGGAGGATATGTCAAAGACTATGGAGGCAATTGAAGCCGCGGGCCAGAAGGCTTGGATGGTAGGCAGGATAGAAGCCGGAGAAAAGGGTGTGACGGTATGCTGAGGATTGTGGTATGCGTTTCGGGAGGCGGAACCAACCTGCAGGCGATTATCGACGGCATCAAGAATGGAATCATCAGGAATACGGAAATAACAGGTGTTATTAGCAACAATGCAGGCGCATACGCCCTTACAAGGGCAGAAAATGAAAAGATACCCGCCTTTTGCATCTCGCCAAGGAGTTATGAGAGCCGCGGCCAGTTTAACGAGGCTTTTTTGAAAAAACTGGAAGAGTTAAATCCTGATTTAATTGTTCTTGCAGGATTCCTTGTGATTCTGCCCGAAGAGGTGACAAGGCTGTATCAGGGGCGCATCATCAATATTCACCCGTCTCTGATTCCTTCCTTTTGCGGCACGGGCTATTACGGCCTTAAGGTTCACGAGGCGGCCCTTGCGAGGGGAGTAAAGATTACCGGGGCCACGGTGCATTTTGTTGACGAGGGGACGGACACCGGAAGGATTATCATGCAGAAGGCGGTGGAGGTGTTGGAGGGCGATACGCCGGAGATACTCCAGCGCAGGGTGATGGAGCAGGCGGAATGGGTGATACTTCCCAAAGCGATAGACAGCATAGCGAACGGTATAGCGGATGCATAGCAGAAGCAAAAAAAATAGTATAGTGAACGTGCAGCAAGAGCACAGCGGCTGCATGGTGAACAACATAACAGATGCATGGCAAATACATAGAAAATGCCATAACAATGGGACAACATCCATGCGGAAATGAGGAGAGGAAATGAAAGTACTGATTGTGGGAAGCGGCGGCAGGGAACATGCGATTGCCGCAAGCGTGGCGAAAAGCCCGAAGGTGGATAAGATATACTGCGCCCCCGGAAATGCGGGAATCGGTTTGATTGCGGAGTGCGTTCCCATCGGCGCCATGGAGTTTGAAAAGCTTGTAAATTTTGCAAAAGAAAAGGAAATAGACCTTACCATTGTGGGAATGGACGACCCGCTGGTGGGCGGGCTTGTGGACGAGCTGGAAAAGGAAGGGCTGCGGGCCTTTGGGCCGAGGAAAAACGCGGCGATTTTGGAGGGAAGCAAGGCTTTTTCCAAGGATTTGATGAAAAAATACAAGATTCCCACGGCGGCT
>JAMPGS010000014.1 GCA_023663815.1 Clostridium sp. | reverse complement strand
ATTAACGACGAGCTTCAGGCAGCTATGTATAAGAAGGATATTGAGCCCAATCTGGAGGAGGGCAATATGCTGATGTTCGCTCATGGCTTCAACATTCATTTCGGCCAGATTGTACCGCCCAAGAATGTGGACGTAACCATGATTGCCCCCAAGGGACCGGGCCACACGGTGAGAAGCGAGTATCAGGCCGGAAAGGGCGTTCCCTGTCTGGTAGCCGTTCATCAGGACGCTACAGGCAAGGCTCTTGACAAAGCCCTTGCATACGCCCTTGCCATCGGCGGCGCAAGAGCAGGCGTCCTTGAGACCACCTTCAGGACGGAGACGGAAACTGATTTGTTCGGCGAGCAGGCGGTTTTGTGCGGCGGCGTGTGCGCGCTTATGCAGGCAGGCTTTGAGACCCTCACGGAAGCGGGCTATGACGCAAGGAACGCTTATTTTGAGTGTATCCATGAGATGAAATTGATAGTAGACTTGATTTACCAGTCGGGCTTTGAGGGAATGAGATATTCCATTTCCAACACGGCGGAATACGGCGATTACATTACCGGGCCGAAGATTATCACAGAGGAAACCAAAAAGACCATGAAGAAGATTCTAAAGGACATTCAGGACGGTTCCTTTGCAAAGGATTTTCTGCTGGATATGTCCTCCGCAGGCGGACAGGCTCACTTTAAGGCAATGAGGAAGCTTGCCGCGGAGCACCCGGCGGAGCAGGTGGGAAAAGAAATCCGCAAGCTGTATAGCTGGAATAACGAGAGCGATAAGTTGATTAATAATTAAGCGGAAAAAAGCGGCAGAACAATATTTGCCGCTTTTTCGTGAGCATGACGGTGTGGGGTCAATATGCCGGGGTGCAGAACATGACGGCGTTGGTTCAATATGCCGGGAGGCAAAACATGACGGCGCATGATTTAATAGCCGAAGCCCAAAGCACGACTGCGTTTGGTTCAATAGCCGGAACGCAGGGCATGATTGCGTTTGACACAATAAGTGGAAACGCGAGATGCGGTAATATTGGGCTCAATATGCCGAAATATAGGATACGGCGGTAATTGATAATAACGGAGGAGCAGGAAGTTATGGGAATGACAATGACCCAGAAAATTTTGGCGGCCCATGCGGGGCTTGATAAGGTGGAAGCCGGACAGTTAATCGAGGCCGACTTGGATTTAGTCTTGGGAAACGACATCACAAGCCCGGTTGCCATTAAGGAAATGGAAAAAATGAAGGTGGACGGCGTGTTTGACAAGGATAAAATTGCCCTTGTGCCGGATCACTTTGTGCCCAACAAGGATATCAAATCGGCGGAGCACTGCAAATGTGTGCGGGAGTTTGCATACCGCAATGAAATCACCAATTATTTCGAGGTGGGGGAGATGGGAATCGAGCACGCCCTGCTTCCCGAAAAAGGCCTTACGGTGGCGGGGGACGTGGTTATCGGCGCCGATTCCCACACCTGCACCTATGGTGCGCTGGGAGCCTTTTCAACGGGCGTTGGAAGCACGGATATGGCGGCCGGAATGGCGACCGGTAAGGCATGGTTTAAGGTTCCCTCGGCAATTAAATTTAATTTGACCGGAAAGCCCTCGAAGTGGGTGAGCGGAAAAGACGTGATTTTACATATCATCGGTATGATTGGCGTGGACGGCGCGCTGTATAAATCCATGGAATTTACAGGCGACGGGATTGCAAACCTGACGATGGACGATAGGTTTACCATTGCAAACATGGCGATTGAGGCGGGCGGAAAGAACGGGATTTTCCCCGTGGACGATTTGGCGGCTGCCTATATGAAGGAACATTCCAAGCGGAATTATACCGTCTACGAGGCGGACGAGGACGCGGTTTACGACGAGGAGTATACCATTGATTTAAGCGCGCTCCGTCCTACCGTTGCGTTTCCCCACCTTCCCGAAAACACAAAGACCATCGACGAGATAACCGAGGAAATTAAAATCGACCAAGTGGTTATCGGCTCCTGCACCAACGGCAGAATCGGCGACATGCGCATTGCCGCGGAGGTCTTAAAGGGGAAGCATGTGGCAAAGGGGATGCGCTGTATCGTTATTCCGGCCACCCAGGCCGTTTACATGCAGGCAATGGAAGAAGGGCTTCTCAAAATTTTTATCGAGGCCGGAGCGGTTGTGAGCACGCCCACCTGCGGTCCCTGCCTTGGAGGGTATATGGGAATTTTGGCCGAGGGCGAAAGGTGCGTTTCCACCACAAACCGCAACTTTGTAGGGCGCATGGGGCATGTAAATTCAGAGGTTTACTTAGCCAGCCCGGCGGTGGCGGCGGTAAGCGCCATTGCAGGGAAAATTGCCTGCCCGTGAGCAGTGAAAATGGCGGTGGGCGGCATTGCAGGAAGAATTTGCCTGACTGTGAGCAGTAAAGATGGAGATGGATGCCACTGTAGGAAAAATTTGCTTGCATGGGCAGCAAAAACGAAGTCAAGCGTCATTGTAAGGAAAATTTGCTTGCCATGAGCAGCAAAATGACGGCAAGCGGCATTGCAGAAAAAATTGCCTGCCCGTGAACGGCAAAAGCGGCGCGGCTGAAAAATAGTTTGCCGCCTGTTATAAATTGACGTGAAAGAATGGAGATTGATATGAAAGCAGCAAAAGGAATTGTTTTTAAATATGGCGATAATGTAGATACGGACGTGATTATCCCCGCAAGATACTTAAATTCGTCAGACCCGGCGGAGCTGGCGGCTCACTGTATGGAGGATATTGACAAGGACTTTATCAAAAAGGTGAAAAAAGGGGATATCGTGGTGGCTGATAAGAATTTCGGCTGCGGGTCCTCCAGAGAGCACGCCCCTATCGCCCTGAAAGCGGCCGGCGTAAGCTGCGTGATTGCGGAGACCTTTGCCAGAATTTTTTACAGGAACGCAATCAATATCGGGCTTCCCATCATCGAGTGCCCGGAGGCTTCCAAAGGGATTATGGCGGGGGATGAGGTTGAGATTGACTTTGATTCCGGTATCATCAAAAACCTTACGAGGGGAACCCAGTTTAAGGGGCAGGCGTTTCCCGAATTTATGCAGAAAATCATTGACGCGGAGGGGCTTGTGAATTATATTAATCAAAGGTAATATAGATTGTTGATTCACAGGATAAACACATTTTCCTGCTAGGATAATCTTGTTAAGATAATGTGATGTCTTAAATTCGTGTTGAGGAGGAAATTTATAAATGGCACAGCATACAGCCGGTAAAAACGCGCCGGAAGCAAATACGCAGCAGAAGATACAAACAAAGTACGACCGCAAGATGGAAGCCAGAAAGCAGCAGAAACTCAAGGAGGCCCGTCAGGATAAGATAACGAAAATAACCGCCTTGGCGGTCTGCGCCCTTGTGGTTTTGGCGGCGGTTATCTCCGTGGCGGCAACTCTTATCCGCAGGAACACAGCGTTAAATGGAACCTATGTGACCGTTGGGGCGCATGACCTATCGCAGCTAGAGTACGATTATTATTATCATTCCGCGGTCAACAATTATTTGACGACCTATTCGTCCATCCTTCCTTATATGGGACTGGATACCTCTACAGATTTCGACGAGCAGCAATATTCGGAGGATATGACGTGGAAGGACATGTTCGACGAAATGACCGTGGAGCAGATTAAGCAGACGCGGGTGATGGTAAAGGAGGCCGGTGAAAAGGGCTTTGCCCACGACGATGCGGAAGAATATGCGGATTTTACTTCTCAACTGCAGACCTACGCGGACAATGCGGGCGTGAGCATTAAGGAGTATTATAAGCAGAGCTTCGGCGATTTCGCCACCCCCAAAAATATCGAGCCTTTTGTCAGGGAAAATATTTTGGCAAGCGCTTACTATAATCATTTGATTGAGGAAAACGCCGCGAGCGACGAGGAGGTTGCCGCCTACTATGAGGAGCATAAGCAGGATTATGATAAGGTAGATTACAGAAGCTTTATCTTCACGGCGGAGCTGGCGGAGGATGCGGACGAGGACGCCGTAAGCTCTGCTATGGACGAGCTGAAAAAGGAAGCCGACGCGATGATGAAGGCCCGTCAGGAGGGGGAAGATTTTGAGGCTCTCTGCTTGGAAAACGCGGACGAGGACGCCAAGTCAAATTATGAGGACGCTGAGAGCGAATACAGCCTCACGGAAGGAAGATATTATGCGGGAACTTCCTCGATAATGGCCGACTGGCTTTACGAGGACGGCCGCAAGGAAGGCGACATTACCGTCTTGGAGGACGAGAGCAATCACCAGTATTATGTGGTTGAGTTTGTAAAGCGGTACTTTGATGAGGCCGACAACGAGAATATTGCGGATACCATTGCTTCTTCCAGAGCTTCCGAGTATATGGCGGGGCTTGTAGAGAATTGTCAGGTGGTTGACGTAAAGGGTGAATTGAAATATTTAACCCTTGACAGGACAAGTGCGGAGACAGATGAAGAAGCTGACGATGCTTCTGAGGGAGAGGCGACCGATGATGTTTCCGCAGGAGAGGAAACTGGCGATGTCGCGGGTGAAGAAGCCGACGATGTTTCCGCGGCGGAAGATTAGGGTACTTCTGATAGAGAAGGAGCTTTAATAGCGGTTATAAATAATATGCAAAAAGCAGCGGCCACCAAAATACAATTTGGAGGCCGCTGTTTTTAGTGATTGTTGTAGAAAATTGTTTCTCTTTCGTAGAAGAAGAGACAGCTCACAGTGAAGGGCGACAAACGTATAAATTTTGTCGTGAAGTTGTTGGCTCTGTAAAAATCCTCAAATCATCCCGGAAAAGGCGTTGCAAAGGAACCTGCCGGAGAGAGGGGTTCGCCGCCCATTAGTAAGTGAGCCGTGTCGCCCATAGCCTGAACTCTGAAATATGCTTCCTTTCCCCAGCGCCTCTCACTGGAAAGGATTGTGACGGAAGTGGGTGCAAGGAAGAAGCCGTGGGCCAGTAGCGGAAAAGGGATATTCAGCAAATGGGAGAGAACCACGCAGGTAATTCCCAAATGGCAGAAGATTACGATAACAGGCTCGCCGCTGTCGTCGGGAAGGCGTTCCACGGAGCGGACATTCCCCGGAGCAACCGTCTGGGCAAGAAAACGTTCGTCCATTTCCGGCGTGAGGTAATAATTGTCTTTCCTTATGTATCCATAGGAGGCCAAGAAGTCGTCAAAATTTTTGCACACCTTTTCAAACTGCGGTTTGATATCAGGGTTTTGTTTCATAACATCGGCCTCCACCCAGCGGGTCTTATCCAGCATAAGCGGGTCGCCGCTCCAGTAGGAGGGGACAAAATCCCACGGAACGCCGTGCCGTCCGGTGACGGGGTCGTCAATCAGGTAGGTAAATTCCTGCATCCAATCCAAGGTGACCGCCGTCCGGTTCATTTTCTTTAGAGAAGGGGCGGCAGTATCTTTCGCGCGTCCCGCAGGGGAGCAATAAAAATCGGTCACGTTCCATTTGCTGACGCGCTCGGCAAGGCAGTCAGCCTCCCGCCAGCCGTTCTCTGTCAAAGAGTCTTTTGTGTAGTCAGGTTCGCCATGACGGATAAATATAATTTTCATAAAAGGATTCCTTTCAAATTACAACATTTTACAGCAATATCTATTTTATAGCGAAGCGGGACATTTTTCAACGATATTTTCTTTTTGTGATTGCAGGCATTATTCTGTATTATTCTTTAGTTATAGCATATGCATTGTAATCTTACAGAATATACGCGAACGACATGCAATTTCTCTTGAAACATATGTTCGCTTGTGTTAAAATCATTTTATGAATAAAATAAGAAAAGATATTATACTTTTATCGGGAATTCTTCTAACTGCTTTTTTAGCGTGGCTGCTCCCCACACTGATAAACAAGGGCCGTCCCGCGGTGGTGAAGGTTTATCAGGAAGGACAGGAAACGGCCGTTTATCCATTGACAGGGGACTTGGTGACGGCGATTCCATGGGGGGAGGAGCACTATAATCTTCTGCTGATTGACGGCGGGAAGGTGTCCGTCTCCGACGCGGACTGCCCGGACCAGCTTTGCGTAAAGCAGAGAAGTATCTCGAATAACGGAGAAAGCATTATCTGCCTTCCCCACAAGCTTGTACTGCAGATTGAATCGGAGAAGGAAGGGGAGCTTGATGCAGTTACCTACTGAAGAAAAGAACGACGGCGCGGCAATTATCCTGCGATTTAACAGCACGGCTTACATGGGCCTGCTGCTTGCCTTTGCGCTTATTTTGTCCTATGTGGAAACCTTAGTGCCCCTTCAAATAGGAATACCGGGGGTAAAGCTGGGCCTTGCCAATCTGGCGGTGGTGCTTTGCTTATATTTATTGGGCTGGCGTGAGGCGCTGCTTTTGACGGTGGTAAAAGCGTTCCTCAGCGGGCTTTTGTTCGGGAATCTGTTTATGATTCTTTACTCTTTAGCGGGGGCGGTTTTAAGCGCAGTTTTTATGATTTTGTTGAAAAAAAGCGGTTGGTTCCATATTCCAGCAGTAAGCGCCTGCGGGGGCGTTATGCACAATATGGGACAGCTTTTGATTGCAATGAAAGTGGTGGATACTTATGGAGTGCTTTATTATCTGCCGGTGCTGATTGTCGCCGGACTGATTACCGGTCTGGTGCTGGGAATGGCGGCGTCGCTGCTTCTGCCCGGTCTCCAAAAGCTGCTGGTGAAAGGAAATTTTAAATGATTGCATTTGTAAAAGGAAAAATTGAAGATTTAACGGAAGAAAACGCGGTGGTTGACATGGGCGGGATTGGGCTTAACGTGAAAATCTCCGCCGGAACTTTTGCGAGACTTCCCGGTATTGGGAGAGAAGTGACGCTGTATACCCACACTTGCGTTAGAGAGGACGCTTTTATTTTGTACGGATTTTTGACGAGGGATGAACTGGAAATTTTTAGGAAATTGATTACCGTAAACGGCATCGGCCCCAAGGGCGGGCTGGCGGTTCTCTCGGTGATGAGTGCGGACGAGCTGCGGTTTGCGGTGCTTTCGGGGGATGCGGCGGCCATTGCAAAGGCTCCCGGCATCGGCAAAAAAACGGCGGAGCGGGTTATCCTAGATTTGAAGGATAAGATTTCACTTGAAGATACGCTGGTTCATAGGGAAATGCAGGTAAACGGCGCGGGAAGCGCGGACAGTAAAGCGGCGAACGAGGCGGTGGAGGCGCTTGTTGCGCTTGGCTATTCCGCCACGGACGCGCTGCAGGCTGTAAAGAAGGTTCAGGCGGACGAGGGGATGGATACGGAGGCTATATTAAAGCTTGCGCTGAAGAATATGTTTTAATGTGAATGAGTTCGTCTGACAGCGCAGCATATTTAATTGCTGATGTATTCAGAGTTGATGTGCTTTCAGATGATGATATGAGTGGCAGTTAAAGGACTTGCCGTAGGAAATTCGGACGACAAACTTTGGTATAAATAGAGGAATAACATGGCAAAAAGAATGATTGAAACAAATTTGCAGGAAGAAGATGTACGGATTGAAGGTTCTCTGCGGCCTCAAAAGCTAACTGACTATATTGGTCAATCCAAAATTAAGGAAAGCCTGCAAATTTATATAGAAGCGGCAAAGCAGCGGGAGGATTCCTTAGACCACGTTCTTTTTTACGGACCGCCCGGCCTTGGAAAGACGACGCTGGCGGGGATTATTGCAAACGAGATGGGTGTGAATATGAAAATCACCAGCGGCCCGGCCATTGAAAAACCGGGGGAGATGGCGGCTATCCTTAACAATTTACAGGAAGGAGACGTGCTGTTTGTGGACGAGATTCACAGGCTGAACCGTCAAGTGGAGGAAGTGCTGTATCCCGCCATGGAGGATTTTGCAATCGATATTATGATTGGCAAGGGGCCTACCGCAAGGTCTATCCGGCTTGACCTGCCGCATTTTACGCTGGTGGGGGCAACCACAAGGGCGGGGCTTTTGACGGCGCCCCTGCGTGATAGGTTTGGAATCATTCACAGGCTTGAGTTTTATTCTGTGGAGGAGTTGCAAACGATTATTATGCACTCTTCTAAAGTGTTAAACGCCGAGGTGGAGCCTGCGGGCGCTATGGAAATGGCGAAACGGAGCCGGGGAACTCCAAGGCTTGCCAACAGAATCCTAAAGCGGGTCCGGGATTATGCGCAGGTAAAGCACGACGGCGTTATCACGGAGGAGGTTGCGGTTACGGCCTTAAACCTTATGGACGTGGACAGAATGGGCCTCGACCACATTGACAGAAATATCCTCCTTACCATGATACAGAAATTTAGCGGCGGCCCGGTGGGCCTTGACACCTTGGCGGCGGCAATCGGCGAGGATTCCGGCACCATAGAGGACGTGTACGAGCCCTACCTTTTAAAGAACGGCTTTATCAACCGGACGCCCCGCGGCAGAATAGTGACAGATTTTGCATATCGCCATTTAGGGCTTGAAATTCCGCAATAACCTGATTATAATAAATATTGTGTGAACAAATGAGAATTGGCCATATATTTTGTGTACAAAAGGAGCGGGATATGTCAGCAAAAACAGATACGGAAGTGATTATCGGCGGGAAAGTCATCACCATGAGAGGATACGAAGGCGAAGAATATTTGCAGAAAGTAGCGTCCTATATTAACGGCAAGCTGGCGGAATATGGGAAAATGGACGCATACAAGAGACAGCCCGTGGATATGCAGAACGTTCTGCTGCAGATAAATATCGCCGACGATTATTTCAAGGCCAAAAAGCAAATCAGTCTTTTGGAGGAGGACATTCAAAGCCGAGAGAAGGAGCTCTACAACTTAAAGCATGAGCTGATTGCCACTCAAATTAAGCTGGAAAATACCGAGAAAAGCGTGCGGTCCCTTCAGGGGGAATTGAACGAGAGCGCGAAAAGGATTGTGAGGCTGGAGGCGGAGCTGAAGAGTTAATAGATTAAATATGGAGATTGCCGCATTTGCGAGGGGAAGCTGCAGATGCGGTATTTTTATGCGCAGCTCTCTGCAGAAGGACTGCTATTAAAAATTATCAATTATATATAAACAATTATTTCTTTATTGTTATAGAAATAGAATATATAAAGAGTTATTAAAGAATAATTATTTCATTAATTTAAAAAGTTATGTTATAATCAGAAAAAATGATTATATAGGATTAATGGAATTTAAGCGAAAGGTGATAATAAAGTGAAACGGAGCGAGTTAGCAGATTATTTGAAAGGATATGCTTGTTTTTTAGTTGTATTTTTTCATGTCGATGTAGGAGTACATAAAGCAGGGGTAAGAAATAGTGCATTTTTTAGTGAGCCGTTGGAAATATTTATTGCTACATATGCCATTGCTCTTTTTATATTTCTTAGCGGTTACGTATATCATATATCTGGCGAGTGGGAATCCAAAGGGAATAGTAGGTTAAGTTTTATATTATATAAGTTATTGAATCTTGGAGTTCCATATTTTACATTTTCAAGTATATACATTGTAATGAATAGTATGACGTCAGGGGTAAATAATAAAAATAATTTAGCAGATATTTTTTTGCTTTGGAAACAGCCGGTTGCACAATATTGGTTTTTATATACATTGTTTATATTGTTCTTTTTGTGGAATATTATGTCGTTATTTTTAAATAATATGCAAATTACTATAATAATTTGTTTATTGAATTGTATGGCGCATATATTGGATATCCAAATTCCTCTTTTGGGAGAGGGATTTGGATATGCATTATGCTTTGGATTGGGAACTTATTTTTCTGAGACAATGATTCTTGGATGGTCAATACGGAAAAAAATTTTACTTATTATAGGGCATATTTTATTAATTTCTATTTTTATTTATAATAATATTACTGGAATATTGATTATAGGTGATATTGAAAACATGATAGGGATAGCGGCGAGCATTGCACTGATTTCTATGTTAGTTAAAAACGATATAATTAAAAAAGTACTTCTTTTTATAAAGAAATATTCTTTTCCAATTTATCTTTTGCATCCATTTTTTTCAGCAGCGGTTCGTATAGGATTAAATAAAGCTGGAATTAGCAATTACTGGATTCATATTGTTGTTGCAATGATATTTGGAATCGTCGGACCAGCCTTGATAGCAAAGATAACTAAGAATATCTCAATATTAGATTTCTTTTTTTATCCTTCTAAAAATATTCGCAAAAGGAATGTATAGTATAGTCTGCCTTACTTGCCTATACTCGAATAAATTCGATATAGACAAATGCGGCATACTATTAACATAGACGATATTGCAGACACATCTACAACTGTATATCGCAGTCCTGTTGGCTGGCTCTGTCTTTAACATAGTAATTATTTTTTCCAAAATATGCATCTTGAAAATTAGCGTTCAAATAAATTGACATTATGCAGGTGAATGATGTAATATTATAGAAATAAAGTGTCTATGATGAAAAATTTTGATTTTTTATATAATTGTTAAAATATATTTATCGATTCATAATGAAATAAATCTCAAATTCCATACAAAACTGTAGAAATATTATACTTAAAAGCTATTATTAGCAATACAAATAATAGAATTAGAAAGAGGCAAAAGATATGGTTATTGTAAGGACGCCCTTCCGTATATCATTTGTTGGCGGAGGCACGGATTTTGCAGAATTTTTTCGAGAATATGGCGGTGCGGTTCTGTCAACGACTATCGACCGTTATTGTTATGTTACTGTCCGGCGTTTGCCCGGTTTTTTTCAATATCGTTCGGAAGTTTGTTATTCGGAAATTGAAAGGGTGGTATCTGCGGATGATATTCGTCATCCATTAATTCGGGAAGCAATGAAATTGATGAATATGGAGGAGATACGCCTCACATACGAGGCGGATTTGCCTGCAAGGTCTGGACTTGGTTCAAGCAGCGCCTTTGCAGTTGGGATGCTCAATGCGTTTCACCTTTGCCGGGGCGAGTATGTCGGAAAACGGCAGCTTGCCGATGAGGCGATTCGGCTTGAAAGAGAAATTTGCGGGGAAGCGGGCGGTTTGCAGGATCAAATCGCGGTTGCCTTTGGCGGCATAAATAAGATTTTATTTAGCAGCAACGGATACACAGTTCATCCAATCGTTATCTCGTCGGAGAGGAAAGCATTATTGAAAGAGCGGCTAATGTTGTTTTTTACGGGAGTTTCACGGTTTTCCTTTGAAATACAGGAAAGAACCCGCAATCAAATCGGTAGCCGGACAAAAATATTGCTGGAAATGAAACGGTTAGTTGACGAGGCGGAAGGTATCCTGACAAATCATGAAGTAAATTTGAAAGAGTTCGGACGGCTGTTAGATTATGGATGGCAGCTTAAACGGAAAATGAACTATGAGATATCTACCGATGAGGTGGATATTCTTTATGAAAAGGCAAAACAGGCAGGCGCGCTTGGCGGTAAGCTGTTAGGCGCAGGCGGAGGCGGCTTTCTATTGCTTTACGCCGAACCGGAGCGGCAGGAGGCGGTACGGCGGGCGCTGGACGGGCTTTTGCATGTGCCGTTCCAGTTTGGGGAGTTAGGCGCGGAAGTAATATATCATGCGCCGGAATACGATAAAAAATAATCAGCAGATGTATGTGGACCGCTATAAAAGATATGGCAGGAGGACAGATAATGAATCAAAATGACGAATACGGGCTGGTAACCTTTCGGACGTCAGCTTTTGGGGGGTTCCGAAAGAACGACGTGCTAGAATATTTGGATTCTTTGACTGAGAAAATGGAGCAGCTTCGCAAGGATAAAACCGACTTGGAAAATGAACTTTTGGATAAAGGAACACAGTTAAAGCAGGAAAAGCGCAGGGTAGATAAGATGGAAGAACTGCTCAAGGAAGCGGAGCAGGAAAGGACTGAAACGGAAGCGCTGCTTGATGAATTGGATTCCCGGAATGAAGAATATGATAAATTAAAAGCTGAACTGGAGCAGCTTCGGAAAGAAAAGGAAGAATATGCAGCTTTTAAAGAAGAGTTAGAACAGCTTCGGCAGGAAAAGGGCTCTCTTGAAAAAGCGCTTGCCGATGCGGAAAGCAGCGAGGCAAAGGAACATTATGATGCATTGTGCAAGGAACTCGAAGAAAGTATCGCCTCTTATGAAAAGCAAAAGGCTGTCGTTTCAGATGTAATGCTTGACGCCAAGGTGGAGGCGGAGCATATTTTGGCTGAGGCTGATTCCAGAGCAAACTATATACTCCGTCAGGCGGATCACCAAGCGGAGCTGAAAAAGCAGACGGCGGAAGCTATGGTGCAGCGGTTTGCATCTCAAAATATCGGTCAGTTGAATTTTGTCATACAGCATTTGCAGGAATATTTGGATATGTTAAGCAAGGTTTATCAGGGGGTTGATAAGGCACGCAGAGGTTTAAGTCAGTCAGTTGTTGGAATTCCGCAAGAATTGGAAGTACTCCAAAAAATGGTAAAAGGGGACGTTGTGGTGGAGGGCAATTCTTACAATAGGGGTGATATATCGTTGTGATTGCGGTAATTCTTGCCGGAGGCAAAGGAACGCGGATTGCTTCATTACATGCCGATATCCCTAAGCCGATGATACCCCTTGGCGGCGTGCCGGTGCTTGAAAGGCAGCTTTGCTGCCTGCGCGGACAGGGCGTGAAAAAAGTAATACTTGTCACCGGGCATATGCATGAAATAATTGAAAATCACTTTGGAAACGGAATGTGGCAGGATATACAGCTATCCTATATTGTTGAGGAAAAGCCGCTTGGCACTGCGGGCGCATTGTATTATTTGCAAGAACGGCTGCAAGAGGATTTCCTGCTCCTCAATGGCGACCTATTATTTGAGGTTGACCTTTGGCGTTTTTGGGAAGCGCATGTGCGCACCCTTGAAAATGGCGGAATAGCAACGATTCTAACACACCCGAACAGTCACCCCTATGACAGCGCGCTTATTCAGACCAATAAGGAAGACCGGGTGGTTGGGTGGCTGCACCGGGAAGATAAAAGACAATGGTACTGCAACCGAGTCAATGCAGGGATTCATCTGTTCTCACCGAAGCTGTTTTCATGGTTAAGAGCGCAAGGCCTGTTAGCAAATGCCAAATTTCTCGATCTTGACCGGGAAGTGCTACGTCCAATGATTCCAGATGGATTACTCTATGCTTATAATTCACCGGAGTATGTGAAGGATGTGGGGACGCCGGAGCGCTGCCGTGAAGCGGAGGAAGATTTACAGCGCAATAGGCTGCGAAGCCTTTCACAGCTCCAAAGGGCTGTATTTCTTGACCGCGATGGGACTGTCAATGAAGAAGTGGGGTTTTTACATAGCATTGAGCAGTTTCAGCTGCTTCCGGGCGTCGCTAAGGCGATTGCGTTGCTTAACAAAATAGGATGGCTTGTGATTGTTGTGACAAATCAGCCCACCATTGCGCGGGGAGAAATGACCTTAGAAGAACTGGAAACGGTCCATTGTAAGATGGAAACCTTACTTGGGCAGATGGGAGCTTATGTGGACGGAGTTTATTTTTGCCCGCACCACCCAGACAAGGGATTTTTTGGAGAGCGTCCGGAATATAAAATAGAGTGTACTTGCCGTAAGCCAAAACCGGGGATGCTGCTAAAAGCGGCGGAGCGGTTTCATATAAATCTCGCGTCGTCATGGATGGTTGGGGATAATGAGCGGGATATGAAGGCGGGGGAAGCGGCAGGCTGCCACACTGCAGGGCTTTACGGCTGTGTGGGAGAGCGTTCTTTTTATGATTTACTTGAATTTGCACAATTTTTACAGGGGAAGGAAGGGATAGGAGATGAAGCCGGAACAGCATCTTGAAGAACTGACCGCACGATATCCGGCGTTGGTTCCTATTATGGATAAATTGACGGAAGCTTATAAAGCGATGGAAGAATGTTTTCGCCGGGGTGGAAAGCTTTTAGTAGCCGGTAATGGAGGCAGCGCAAGCGATTCCCAGCATATTGTGGCTGAGTTGATGAAAGGGTTTGAAAAACCGCGCGCATTGTCTATAGAACAGAAACAGGCCTTTCTTAAAGTAGATCCAGTGCGCGGGGCGCGATTGGGAGGACGGCTCCAATGCGCATTGCGCGCGATGGCGCTTAGCGCCCATACCGTTTTAAATACCGCCTTTGCAAACGATGTTGACCCGGTGCTATGCTACGCCCAGCAGGTCAATGGCTATGGCTGTAAAGGAGATATTTTGCTTGCAATATCAACTTCGGGCAATTCAGAGAACATTATCTATGCCGCAATTGCCGCTCAGGCGGCGGGAATGGCCGTGATTGGCTTTACTGGTGAAAACGGAGGCGAGCTGGCGGCATTTTCTGATATTCTTGTGCGGATGCCTGAAGCAAAAACTTCCCATGTGCAGGAGCTTCAGCTGCCGGTTTATCATTGCTGGTGCCGTATGCTGGAAGAAGCCTTTTTTGGGGAGGATGCCTATTGAACGCTATAAAACCGCGCCGGGATGGGTGTATCCGATTACTTGGGATTGACTTTTCAGCGGTCACCAGGGATATGCTGTTGGATGCGGTAATGAAACATATTCGGGACAAAGCGCCTGCAAGTCTGGTTTTTCTGAATGTTGATGTGGTTTTAAAATCAGAAAAGGACACGCTTTTGCGAAACATAATTGATACGGCGGAATACGTGCTTGCCGATGGGATGCCGCTGATTTGGTTTTCAAAGTTATTTCATTGCCCGCTGCCGGAGCGGATTACCGGTTCTGATTTTGTCCCCAGCCTGTGCAGGCGGGCGGAGGAAGAAGGATACAGCGTTTTTATTGCCGGAGGCAGCGAAACGTCGTTGCGAAATGCCTGCGCGCAGCTTAAGAAGAGCTATCCGGCGCTTCATGTTGATGGTTATTCCCCGCCCATGGGATTTGAGAAAGATTCTAGGCAGGTTGAGAGATTATGCAGGGCCATCAATGAGGCGTCGCCTGATATTCTGGTTGTTTGCTTCGGTTGTCCGAAACAGGAAAAATTTATATATGAAAACCGCAGCCGATATAATGCCCCCGTATCGGTTTGTGCAGGCGCAACGGTTGATTTTTTGTCGGGCGAGGTCAAACGCTGTCCTGCATGGATGAGCCGAAGCGGATTAGAATGGTTTTATAGATTTCTTCAGGAACCCAAAAGATTGTTTCGGCGCTACTTTATCGATGATATGAAAATTCTGCGGCTGGTCCTGAAGTATTGGAAGGAGGCGTCATGAAGAAATCACAGAAATTATTTCGGAGGACATTGATTGGCGGTTATCGCAGGGCGGATGTGATTCGATATGTTCAGCGGCTAGAAGAGGAATTAGAAGAGCGCAGCCGTGAAGGGGAGAAACTCCTAGAGGAAAATCGAAAAAATCAGAAGTTAATAGAGGAAGCAATTAGTGAGATTAAACGTCTGCGAAAGGAAAACGAGCAATTGCAGAAAGGACCTGAACCTGAACCGGAGGTTGAATCTTCCCTTCAGCGAAGACTCCGTGAAAGGCGGGAGCGGTATCAAAGCAAGGCGTAATATCAGATCGAAAGGAGGCGCGGCGGTTGAGCAGGCATATAAGAGTTCTTATGTGTGGTTCTGATATCGGATGCGTTAAGGGAGGAATGGTAACGGTAGCACAGAATTACCTGCAATATGACGGTTGGAAAAATAGTAAGCTTACCTATCTTGCAACTCATACCGAAGGCGGTACTGCACGTAAGGTTTTCTGTTTTGCAAAAGCTTGGGTTAAAGCTTTTTGGCGGCTGCTATTGGGGCGGTATGATCTTGTGCATTTGCATGTCGCCGAGAGGGGAAGTTTTTACCGCAAGGCCTTATTGGTCCGGCTATGCCGCAGGCTGAATATACCTGTAATACTCCACCATCACGGCGCTGAATTTGAAGATTTTTATTCTGAAATGGATGTAAAACAAAAGGCGTATGTGAAACGAATTTTTGAAGCTGCCGACTGTAATCTTGTTTTTTCAGGTTTTTTGCGGGAGAAGCTGCTAGAGAAAGCTCCTGCGGCAAAAGTTATGGTTCTGTATAACGCGGTTAAAGTACCGCAAAAGAGCCAATACTGCATGGCGGCGCAAAGGATTGTGATGTTAGGGAAACAGGTGGAACGGAAAGGTTCTTTTGACTTATTGGAAGCGGCGGCAATCATTGATAAAAAATTACCGGAAAGTATTCGGTTATGGATGTGCGGCGACGGCGATATAGAAGGGGTCAGAAAAAAAGCCAGTGAGCTTGGTATTTCAGGGCGGCTTGCCCATGTAGGCTGGTTAGATGGCGCTGAAAAGGAAGCTTGTCTTGCGGAAGCTATGGTTCATGTGCTGCCCTCCTACCGCGAGGGCCTGCCTATGAGTATTTTGGAAACTATGGGGCGCGGGATTCCCAATATCAGCACAAGGATTGCTGCGATTCCAGAAATTATTTGCGAGGGGGAAAATGGATTTTTGATAGAGCCGGGCGATGTAAAACGTCTGGCAGAGTTATTGCAGCAGCTTGCGGAAGATGAAGAATTGCGTGGCCGGATTGGGCAAGAAGGGCGCAGGCAGGTGATAGAAAATTTTTCGCTGGAAAAGAATATTGCGGAACTGGAAGAAATTTACGAAAGGGTGAGAAGAGATGCATGTGGCTGATCTTCGATTGGAACAATCGCTTTATATTCGGAAAAAGCTGCGCTTAGCACGGGTGCAGAAAGTTCTCTTTCTGTTGGTTCTTATATTGGCGTTGTGCACAGCAAATAAGCTGGGGAATGAGCGGTTTGAGAGTTCGGTATATCAGGTGCAGTCGGAGAGGGTTCAATCAAATTTCCGCATTGCACTGCTCAGCGATTTGCATAACCGTGAATTTGGAGCAGGTAATTATGAGCTTGTAGAAGCAATCCGCCAAAGCGGGCCGGATATGATTCTTTTTGCCGGTGATATGGTTAATCAGGATGATACTGATATACATGTTGTTTTGGAGCTATGTGAAAATCTCAAGCGTATTGCGCCGATATACTATACGCTGGGCAATCACGAGGGCGTATTAATGTATGCCAGCGGCGACAAAAACGTTGCGCTTGATGTGGAGCTTATGAAAATTGGCGTTCCTATGTTATATGTTGGGTGCGAGGATATCGTTATCCGCGGCAATCCTGTTACGCTTGGGGTGTTTCCTTGTGAAGCTGAGGAGGCGGACAGACTGGATATGGAAGAGGTCAAGAAATTTGAGGAAAGCAATGGCTTTCGGATTGTGGTTTCTCATTTTCCTTCCATTTTTTATGAAAAGCTTTTTGATGTGGATGCCGAGTTGGCGGCGGCAGGGCATTATCATGGCGGACAGATACGGCTGCCTTTTCTTGGAGGGCTATATCATGTGGACGATGGTTTTTTCCCGCGTTACAGCGGCGGTAAGTATGAGCTTGAGAAAGCGACGCTTGTTGTGAGCAGAGGGCTTGGGGGGCATACAGGGATTCCACGGGTGAATAACCGTCCGGAATTAGTTTTAATCGACGTTGTACCGTTTGACGGCAAGCAGGAGGGCTAAGTATGAAAATTGTAAAATATATTCGATATGCGGTATACCTTCTTCCGGTGTTAATTGCAGCGTTGGCGGTGTTATCGCTGTTTAATAGAAGGCAAAGCCTGCAGTCGCGCATCAGCGCCGGGGCGAGCGGTCTATGGCGCAGAGCGCCGGTGATTATCCTCTTGACAGCGGTGTATTTCGGCCTTTTTATGGGGACAAACTTACTGCGCAACTTGACTGAGGCAAGCACCATCATTGGCTTTAATTATAAGGAGGCTTCTCAGGGACTAAATCCCAACAGCACGCGTTTTAATACTTATGATATTATTTCCGACGAGGTACTTGAGGAGACGCTTCAGCGTTTGGGATCAGAGTTATCTGTGCGGCAGCTGCGAAGCACCCTTTCGGTAGTTCCGCTTGCGGCTGGAAGCGAAGTCTCCGCTGAGCAGTATTATGTTTCCACGGAGTACGTATTGCGTTATACCGCCATTCCCAAAAGTATATGGCTGAACCCAAGGGAAACAGTAGATACCATTGCGGAGGTTTACAATGAGCGGTTTAACGCAGCCTACGGACGCAATACGGACGTGCTTGAGGTGGATCTCGCCCTTATAGATGCGGTGGATTATCTTGATAAGCCAAGTTTGATGAACGAAATGGCTTCCAAGATTCAGGAATATATGCAGGGCTGCCAGCTTGACAATCCAACCTTTCGTTCCTCTTCCGGGGAGAATTTTGGGGATGTGGGGACGCGCGCCGGAAAATTTAAAAATGTAACCCTTGAACGGCTGCGGGCATATGTTCTTGCAAACGGCGTCTCGGAAAACAGGCAGCAATATATTTCACGATTGAATTATGATAATACTGTCAAAAATACCAGTTATAGAAAAAATCTTGCGGCATATGAGGTGCGGTTGAATGCAATTAACTTTTATGAACGTGATATGGCAAGCATTGTCCTCGTTCCAACCCGTGATGAAAACGGTGAGTTTTATATGGGGCGCACGAAGGTTGGGGTGGATAATTTTGCAGTCGAGGCAGAATCTTTTATGCAAAGCGCGACAGATCTGCAAAAAAAGATTGAAACCAACAATTATGAAATTGGGCAGCTCCGACAGGGCAGTGATGAGAGTTTTACAGCAGTAAATCAACTGTTGGAAACGGCAAAGCAGGAATTATATGATGTTGCAAACAGCGCCCAGCAGATACTTAAGGAATATGACGAGACAAATGTCAGGAATAACCTTGTAATTACTCCATCGGGACGTTCTTTTAAATCTTCATATCGTATAAAGCAGGGGGGGATTTTGACAGCAGGATTTTTTATCGCAACCATAGCATTGTTTATTGCATATCCTAAACAAAAGAAAGCTCTACGCAGTAGGGGCGCTTATATATACAAACAAAAAGGGAGGCTGTGAGATGCAGAAGTTTAGTCCATTGGCATATATCCGAAAATTTCAGATACTCATTATCATTGGCGCGCTGCTTGCAGGACTGGCATCTTATGAGTACTTCACGAGTAAGCAGGACTATACGGTTTCCGCGATTATTGAATACACGAACGCAAGGGCTTCGGAAGGGTATTCCCCGGACGGCGAGGAAATTGATACTTCAGAAATTTATTCCGTATCGGTTATGCAGGATGTCTTTGAACGGATGGGGCTTGACTATGATTCTTATAATTTGGATCAAATCCGTTCACAGGTGGTGGTAACGCCTATTCTCTCCGAAGAAGAAAAAGCCATGCAGGAAGCACAGAACGATGCAGGGGAGGAATCAACAATAAAGGCAACCAAGTATATGGTTTCCTTTACCGCCAGCAAGGAGGATTCAGATCAGCCTGCTAACTTTGCGCGGCAGGTGCTTGACAATATGCTTGATGCTTTTCTTGCCGATTACGCTGAGAATCACATAGGCGGCGGAGCAATTGTCAACAACCTTTCCGGTCTTTATGATGGTAATTATGATTATCTTGAAATGATAGAGATTGTTGATGAGAATGTGAAAGATACGCTTGATTCTCTTTATAATCAACTGTCGTCTATGCAAAATAGTCCCTTTTATTATTATCGTTCAACTTTAACCGGGCATACTTATATGGATATATACCGTGAGTTTGATACCATTTATAAAATTGATATTCCCAATATTTATGCGTATATCTTAAATAACCGTGTCAGCCGTGATAAAGATGTTCTAATATCGAAATATGAAAAACGCATTGAGGATTATCAGATTTCAAATAATGCAAATACATCGCAGTCTCAGGCAATTACGGATATTATCAACGCTTATGTCCAGATGATGCGGGAATCAGGAAATACCGATATTACTTACGAATATATTTTGAATGATGTGGATGATGATTATTACCGCTATTTGCAGCAAAGCGAAGACGGCTCCACAGGCGTGAAATGGGAACGGCCGGACGAAACTGTAAAGTATGACGTGTTGCTTGAGGATTATGTTAAAAACAATACGTCGGTGGAATATGATAAGATTAATATAGACTATTGCCAATATATTATTGATATATTTTCGGGGAAAATAGCTGCATCCGGAGAGGATATAGCAGTTTTTGATGACAAGCCGGCAGTATCTGATGAAAATGTGACGGATTCTGATGAGGATTCGTCGGTTTCTGATGATTTGTCGGATTCCGATGAAGAAGCTGACATTTCTAATGAAGAGACGGAACAGTCTATGCAGCCGGTCATTCTTCCAGCGTCTGGTTCCAGCGCAGAGGCGGAAGAACTGCTTGACAGTGTGGTTTCACGTTTAAATGAGCTCTACCGTTTGTTAAACAAAACAATGTCAGAATATAACGAATATGCGGGGGCGGCCAATATCAGCCTTGGCAGCAATGTTGTTCTCCAGCCGGGAAATAATTTAATGGTATATAGCGGCATTGTGAGTATTATGTTTGCAGTACTGCTTGCAGTTGCAGTCATTGTGCTCAGCCGGATTGGCGAAATTTTCCATTACCATGTTTATGTAGATCACAAGTTTCAGATTCCCAACCGCAGCGCATGTGATTCTTATATGGAGGGCTACTCTAACCGCATTTTGCCTGAACATATCAGTTGTATTGCTATTGTAGCGGACGAAGTACGGCAGAAAAACGAGAAATATGGCGTGGAAGCCTGCGATGAAATGCTGCGTAAGCTGGTTGAGGTTCTGCAGGCGGCATTTGCCAGCGTAGGCGACAGTTTTATTTCCGTAAACGGATTAGGGCAGTTTATTGTTTTTGTGAAAAATACCTCTTATGGACAGGCGGAAGCCTGTATGCAGTATGCGGCAAGCATTGTCAGCAATTACAATAAAGAGACGGAATGTAAAATTGAATATCATTACGGCATTGCGGAAAGTGAAAATGATTCAATTTATCAGATTAAGGCTTTGCTGATGAGAGCAATTGAAAAGTGTTCAAATCCCCAGATAGAGAAAAGCATTGTGTTAGAAGCAGAAAAGACGGAAAGAGATAAAGATTATGAAATTTATGAAGTACCGGAGAGAAACAGAGCGCTTGACGATTTAATTAGCCGTTTAGAAACGGCGAGGGCAGGCCGATGAAAAATCTGAAAGGCTTTTTGCTGAGGATGATTTATTTGGCGCTGGCATGCGCGATGTTTTACTTTACAAACGAGGATATGACAATAGGCGGTATTGGTATACTGTATCAGTTACTGTTTGCAATTGCAATTATTGTGTTTGCATTTACAATATTTCTTGTGTATCCAGATACACATCGAATGGCGATTACGCTGCGTTACAGTTGGCGGCTTAGCGCACATTATTTTTGGATTGAATTATACTCTATGCTGGTATGGGGGCTTTCTCTTTCTCGGTTTAATATCATTACACGCGGAAGTTCTTTTATTGTTTATTCATTGATTGGCGTGTTAGCTGCGGCCGCCACAATATATTTATTTGGCAGAGAGGGAGTACGGCTGATGATGATTGCATTACTGCTTGCCAATGGTATATATATCGTGGAAGCCATACTTGACAACGGTGCAGGGCCATTTTTTCGGGAATATATTGAGCTGATTGTTTCCTTTACTGGTAAGACCGGGCCAATTATGAAAAGTTTTGAATCGCTAAATTATGCTTATATGCTTGGCTTTTTCCTGCTCTATCAGATTTTGGAAGAAATATTTGATTACAGGCTTCGAAAACAAGGAGGCGTATGTCCTTCCATGCTTAAGCAGGAGTGGTGGCTGTTTCTATTTGCGGGAGCATGTTTTTTGCTAGGACTTAAGCGCAGTGTTTTACTGTCAATTATAGCCGGTTTTGTAGTAGGAATATTGTTGCTGTTTCTTCATGCGCGGGAAACAAAAAATGCCGCGCATATTCTATGTATAATGCTTGTATTGTTTGGTTTTGCCTATGTTATTGGCTGTTATTATGGCGTGATGGACTGGCTGGAATCAATTGGCATTAATACAAATACCCGCGCACATTTTTGGGGACAGCTTCGTCCATATTATGAGGTGGGAATAGGTTATCTTGGAAAAGGCGCAGGCTATGTGTCGCGTATGATGCAGGAAGGTAATTTGGTTCAAGAGTATAGAGGCTATCTTATCCGTGATATACATAATGATTATTTACGTCAGTATATTGAATTAGGATTCTTTGGGTTCCTAATTTGGATGTTGCTGTTTTTAAACTATAAAGAAAATTACTTTTTTCACGATCTGAAAACTGAGACGGATAGATTACACGGTGTGCTGGCAATGTGTTTTATTGTGGCAAATTGTACGACGTTTCTGACAGAAAATGCACTTTATTACAACAAACTGAATATGATGCTATCGTTGCTTGTGATGGCGTATCATTTTGAAGATTACTATAATGCGGAGGCGGAATATGGATAAACTGCGTATTTGCTTTTTCTTCCATCGCTTTGACGGCGGGGGTGCAGAAAAAATGACGGTTATCCTAGCAAACGAGCTTGCCCGGCAGGGACATGAGGTCAGTATTTTAATTCGGCATGACAAGGGGCCGGTAAAGCAAATGGTGAGCTCTAAAGTGCATATTCTCAATATGGGCCTGCCCGAAAAAGGCAAGATTCGTAAAAATTTTGGAAATATCTGCTGGCTGCGGAAAATACTGCGTCCGGGACAGTTTGATGTGCTTTTGTCGGTTACGGCGGAGATGAGTCAGGTTGCAGCCTTAACCACCTATATGCTTCGGCGGCGTATCCCGCTTGTTTCAGTTGTACATAGCACGCTTTCACAGGAGGTGCATAGCTTTCAGCGTGTCAGAGAATGGTTGTTTCCTTTGTTAAATCGGCGTTATGATAAGGTTATTGCCGTTTCGGAAGCTGTGCGCAGGGATTATATTGCGCTGTGTAATGCCTCGCCTGAGCAGGTTGTTACGGTATATAATCCCATAATCAGTGAACAATTTTGGAAATTTACAGAGATGGAACCGCAGCATCCATGGTTGGAAGAGGGCAGGAAATTTAAGGTAATCGTGTTGGCGGGGCGGTTTTGCGAGGCAAAGAACCATACGCTGATGCTGGATGCGTTGCGGCTATTGAGAGCGCAGGGGGATTATAGGCTGATTTTGCTTGGTGACGGCGAGCTGCGGGAGCAGCTTGTAGAGAAGGTAAAACATAGCGGGATAGAAGAAGCAGTTGATTTTGTAGGATTTGTGCAAAATCCTGCCGCTTATTTTAGCAAGGCGGACGTTGTTGCCTTATCTTCCCGGTATGAAGGACTTCCCAGCGTGTTGGTGGAGGCATTGGCAGTGGGGGCTAAGATAGTCAGCACAGATTGTCCCAGCGGCCCCCGTGAAATATTGCAGGAGGGGAAATTTGGTATTCTAGTAAAACCCGGAAATCCTGATGCGCTGGCAATGGGAATTCTCTGTGCGCTTACATGGAACCCAGACCGCGAAGCTCTTCGGCAGCGGGCGCTGGATTTTACTGACAAACAGGCGATAGAAGGATATCTTCGAGTTATTCATGAAACGATAACGTATCAATGCGAAAGGAAAAATCATGCGCAAAAAGCTGATACATCTCTGGGATAAGCTGCGGTTTTTGTGGTATTTTTTAAACTATTTTGCCGCAGCAATAGTGTCGCCTCTGTTTAGAAATCGACCAAAATATCAGCATTTATGGTTAATTTCAGAACGCGGTACCGACGCCCAAGATAATGGGATACATTTTTATCGTTATCTGCGCCGGGAACATCCGGAAATTAATGCATACTATCTTTTATCGGCTCATTCACCCGACCGGCGTTTTTTTTCCTCAGAGGATAAGCTGATACGGTACCGCAGTTTTTCTCACTATTTGGCCCTTGTGCTTGCTGAGTATAAAATTAGTTCCCATATTATGGGATTTACACCGGATATGTGGTTTTTTACCCAACTTGATCATATTTGGAAAATGAGTGGGAAATTGGTCTTTTTGCAGCATGGTATTATTAAAGATGATATGTCATGGTGTCATGCGGATAATGCACGTCTTGATTTGTTTGTCTGCGGGGCGAAGCCTGAGGCGGAAGCAGTTGCGGCAGGATTTGGACATCCGCCCGGCGTAGTGCGCTATTTGGGGTTATGCCGTTATGACAATCTGCCTGTTAATAAGGCGCATGTAAAAAGCGGTATCGTATTGTTTATGCCTACATGGCGCGCGCCGCTCAAAGATGTTTCTTTACAGAAATTAAAAAAAAGTACTTACTACAGGGGGATTATAGAACTGCTTAATAATGAGGAACTGGGAATATTATTAGAAAGGCAGGGATGTAAGATGTTGTTTGCGCCACATTCGGAAGTGCTGCCATATCTTGACAGCTTCTATAGCAATATTCCGCAGGTACAGTTTTTAAATCCTAAGGAGAGAGACGTTCAACGGCTATTGATAGAAACGGATGTGCTGATTACTGATTATTCTTCCGTGTTTTTTGATTTTGCATATCAGCGAAAACCAATCATTTATTATCAATGTGACAATGAGGAATATCGAAGCGGGCAATATTCGCAGGGATATTTTAAGTATGAAACAGATGGTTTTGGTCCGGTCGTCTCTGAAGTGCCAGAACTTCTTAAGCAGCTTGAGGAGATACTTTATTTCCCCTGCATGGAGGAACGCTATGCAGCGCGATTGGAAAAATACTTCATTTATCACGACAAAGAAAATTGTAAACGTAATTATGAAGCAATCGCGGCGTTGGGACAGGAAAAAAAGAGGGCGCAAGGTGAATAGAAAGATTTTTGTTGGACTTATGGCAATCGCATCGGTATTGATATGTATGACAGGCTGCTCCCTGCCGGAATCAAAGGAATCTAGTGCAGAACGAGAACTGCTCTGTCAATTCCGATCCGGCAGCCGATATGTTACGGATGGAGGCCAGTACTGGGAGGAAAAAGATCCCGAATGGGATTCCTTTTGTATGATGCTGGATGACCAGAACAATCCTCCAGAGGAAATACGTTTTGAATTTACTGAAGAGATAGAGCGCGAAGTGTTTGCAATTAATCGGGAGTATCAAATTGTTTGGAAGCAAACTTTTAGCAGCGGCAAGCATAGCGTTTTGGTGCCGGAAACCGCAATGGGATTTATTTTTGCCGTGCGGAGCACGGAAGCATTTCATCTGACCGGAACAGGGATGCATCCGAAAATGGAAACTCCTTATACTGGACGTCGTTTGTCAGTGCTTGGCGACAGTGTCAGCGCATTTTCAGGATACATTCCATGGGAGGATTATGCTTATTATAGCAGTATGAATTTCGGCGCAGCATCGATGTGGTGGGCGGTGTTAGCGGAAAAAACAGGTATGGAATTGTGCAAAATTAATGCTGTCAGCAGTTCCGGCGTGATTGTCCCGGAGGAGGAAAACGCAGGCCGGTTGCTGTCAGGAAATTCTGAGCGATGCATAGATTTATCTTCCAGAGATGGGGAAAACCCTGATGAGATTTTAATACTTTTAGGCGGGAACGATTATTTGAGACAAATCCCAATTGAGAGTATCAGACAGGAATATTTAAAGATGCTCTCCCGGATTAAGAAAGCCTACCCTGAAGCTCAAATTCATATATGCACTTATTTCCAGAGCCCAGCATTTCCCTTGGCGTTGCTGAAAGAATTCAATGAACTGCTGCGGAGCATTGCACAGGAGGCAGAGGTTAGTCTTATCGATTTTGAAAATTGTGGAATACTTGAAAAGGAGCCGGAAAAATATCTGATTGACGGAGCCTTACATCCCAATGAGAGGGGACAAATTTTATTGGGCGTCTGCGCAGCGCAGCAGATGCTGGAAAGCAGTGGAAGATAAATGAGGCGATATTTTATGGTTGAGGTATTTATATGAGAACCCGTTCCTCCCTGCTTACGTTTACCGTTTCCTGTGTTGGACAGCTTATCAATGTGGTTTTGCTGTTTACATCAAGAAGGTTATTTGTACAGCATTTTACGCAGGAATATCTTGGCGTAAACGGGCTATTTTCAAATATCCTGACGGTTCTATCTCTTGCGGAGCTTGGTATTGGAATAGCAATGCTTTACGGGTTGTACAAACCGGCCGCTAACGGCGATAGAACAGAAATATGCCGTTTGATGAACCTCTATCGGGTATTGTATGGGATAGTGGGCATTGTAGTGCTTGCACTGGGATTGATATTGATGCCAGCGCTGCCATATTTTGTGCAGGGCGGAGACGGTTTGCAATTGCGGTTGATATACGGCATGTATTTGTTCGATACGGTGGCGGGTTATTTTCTGTCTTATAAGCAGGCCATACTTACTGCAAATCAAGAGGCATGGAGGACGACAGCCGTCACGCAGGCAGTACGAAGCGTACAGATATTGCTGCAAATGATCGTAATTGTATGCCTTGAAAATTTTTATGTCTATCTTGCCATTCAAATGTGCTCCCAGTTGACGGCAAATCTGATTCTTTCAAGGATAGTTGACCGGCGTTATCCATATCTGAAAAATAACCGCAAAGGTTATCCTTCACGGGAAAGCTGTAAAGATATTTTCCGGCAGGTGGGAGCTCTGTCAATTCATCGATTGGGAGGCGTTTTGGTTTCCCATACTGATAATATTATTATCTCTACTTTTCAGGGATTGGCAACGGTAGGTATTTACTCCAATTATCAGATGGTGCTCAACAGTATCCGCGTGATGACAGCGTATGTTTATAATTCCTTTTCCCCGGCAATCGGCAATTTGGCGGCGTCAAAGGAGAAAAAACGGATATGTGAAATACACAGCGTGCTGGATTTTCTATTGTCCTTATTATACGGCTGGTTAGCGCTATGCATGATTGTGCTGTTTAATCCCTTTATCCGGCTTTTCTTTGGCGAACATTATGTTTTGCCGTCTCTGACGATGCTGCTAATTGTTGTAGACTTTTATTTGCATGGGATGCGTCAGATGACCCTGCGATTCCGGGATGGAATGGGACTTTACTGGTATGACCGTTATAAGCCAATTGCGGAAGCATTGCTGAATCTTGTGGTTTCAATTGCGCTTGTGGGGCGTTTTGGTATTGCCGGTGTGGTAACGGGCACTATCGTAAGCACGCTGCTCACTAATTTTTGGGTTGAGCCGCTTGTGTTTTTTCGATATGGCGTAATGGAAGGCTGGAAAGGTAAGTTTGCGAAATATTATATATGGCGGGCCGCGCATACGGCTGTGCTTGTTATTGACAGCGTAATTTTGTGGGCACTGCATATTAGATTCCCAATACAGCGTTTTATAGATTGGATATTTTGGGGGATTCTCTGTACATTTCTTTACGGATTGACTGTGTTATTGGCATTTTACCGCACGAAGGAATGGCGGTATTTATGGGCAAAGGGGGTGGAACAGTGGGGATTTTTGAAGAAATGTTTACAAAAAATCTAAGTAGGAAACTTAAATATGGAATTTTATTAGTGCTGTTGACCGGGATATTGAGCGGTTATGCGCGGGCGCCGCAGTCCGTTTATGCAGCGTCATTGTCGGCGGCGTTTAATCCGGGAAGTAAGTGGGATTGGATGGGCGATAATTTTAATTTGGATGTGACGACTAGCGACGTCCCGCGGGAAGGGATTATGTTTACAGCAGATTTATTGATACAATCGTCTGTAAAACCGCAATTTCAAGGGCGCATGAATGTTGAGGTTATACTTTTAATAGGAGATAAGCAGCGCTGGACGAAATGTGAAACGTCTGCACAGATTCGGGCAATCAACTTTACGCAGTCTATTACAGAAAATGGGGCGGTATGGTATAAAAGCAAGGTAGTCGTGCCAATTTCCGGTATAGCAGATACGGATATAAACGGCGTATGGACGAAGGGAATTCCTTATGGGCAGGCGATAAATCAATCGGTCACCGGCGTAAAAGTTTTTATAGCGGGGACACAATGTGATTATAAAGGCATAGTGCGGCTGGAAAATCCAAAGCTTGAGTATACGGCGGATATGAGCGACGGCGTGTCGGTGGAGACTACTGTTCCGCGGCAGGATTTGACGGTGGTTTCCATACGGGGCGAGGTACTGGCGTTTGAAGACGGCAGCCTTCAGACGTTTCCGAGAGTGACGCTGACGGATACGAAAGCGTCGGCGGCAACAGTGGATACAGCGAAATATCTGGCGGCGCTTGGAAAAACTAACCATGTTGTTTTTGGACACCAAAACAGTCCATGCAGCAAGGCCGGAACAGTGAAAACGCCGCTCAATGGATTGACGAATTCTGATATAGAGGATATCACAGGTTCCCCGGCTGGGGTGATTGGATTTGACGGGCTGTCGCTGGTGGGAGAAGAATTCAACAGCACAAGCTGGAATAAACAATTTGCGCAGCAGGGAATGGAAGCTATCAATATTGATGCGTTGGGGGAACCTGCGGCGAATGTGAAAGCACTTGCAAATCTGTCTAATTATTGTTTGTCCCAAGGCTCGATGATAACATTGTCCTGCCATATGCCGAATTTTTCGCAGGTTAAGCTGCGTGCCGGCTATCAGAAAAATAAGGAACCGTCTTATGCCCGCTATGATTTTTCAACGTCAACTGCAAGGGACAAAAGCGGCAGCCCTATGGACATTTTGCAAGGCGGTTCATACAACGCTCAGTTCTTAGCATATTTAGATATGATTGCAGATTATGCCTCGCAGGTAAACGGCACAATTTTGTTCCGTCCCTTTCATGAAGGAACTGGAACGTGGTTTTGGTGGGGGACGTCAACGTGTGATGCGGAAACTTACCAAAAGGTATTTCGTTATACCGTTGAATATTTGCGGGATCAGAAGCAGGTGCACAATCTTTTATATGTATACAGCCCGGCTGCAAATCCGGAATTGGCAGAAATTCTGGCGCGATATCCGGGGGATGCTTATGTTGATATAATTGGGTATGACAATTACTGCCAGATTGATTTGGTGGACAGCGACGAGTGGTTTTCAGATTTTTCTGACAAACTTTCAAAGCTTGGGAAATTTGCTGCACAGCATGACAAGCTATTGGCCGTTACAGAGACGGGTATAAATATGGCGACGCCTGCGCTGGGGGATTTTGTGACCGGTTTACCGCGCAAGGATTGTCCTGATTTGCAGTGGTTTGAAAAATTATTGGATATAGTTTCAGATTCTGACGCCTGTTATGTGTTGATATGGTCGAATGGCAGCGAAATGTTTCACGCGCCTTTTGTTCGGGCAGTGAACAGTAATGGGAGTTTATATGGGCACGAGCTTCTCGATGATTTTCTGCGGTTTTACAATGATAAGCGCAGTGTGTTTGCGAGTAATCAGGCAAAGATAGTACAGAATTTTGGATAGTTGCCGTTTTGTATGCTGCGGTTGGGGCAATTATGCTTTGCAAAGGGGAGGAAAATATGAAGCTCAAACGGGATTTCCCCGGAATGTTTGACGTGGCAAAAGGAATTTTGATGCTATTAGTTATATTAGGACATCAAAAAGGATTTTTTTATAGTACTTTACAGGTTCATAATCTGTTCACGGCTTCTCCGTTAATAGGAGGGTATGACGTAGTGATTATGGGATTATTTTTTATTATGGCTGGATATACCTCGCATCCGGAAAAAAACCTCAAAGGATATTTAAAAAAAAGCAGCCGCGCGCTGCTCATCCCCTACTTTTTAACAATGATTGTCATTCTCATGATACGGATTGTCTGGGACATTTGTGTGGGAACATTTGACTTTGAAATTATTCGTTCTATTATTTTCGGATTTTTATATGGAAACGGTATATCGGGAGGGCTGCTGTTTGGCCAATTCCCAGCAGAAAGTATAGGGGCTGCATGGTTTTTGCTTGCGCTGTTTTGGAGCGGGCTGCTTCATCAGTTGCTATTGCGTATTCCAAATGCTGTTGCGCGGGCATTATTGATTTGGGGAGGGACAATTGCTGCTGTCGCGCTTCCAGATGCATGGCATTTTCAGTTTCCATGGGCGCTAGTCCCTGGCTGTACCGCGGTAGGTTTTCGGGAAATAGGGAGGCTATTAAGAATTCAAAAGAGATTTTATCAAAAAATAAATTGGCCCTTTGCGGTCATGGCGGCAGTGTTATCCGGGGCTCTGCATTTTATTTCAACGGCAAAATTTTGGTCGAATATCTGGCAGTTTTGGATGCTGGATTATTTATCGGCGGCGGCAATGGGGGTTGTACTCCTGCATTTTTATATAAATTCAGGATTAGCTGTTGCCCGTTTTACTGACGGTCTGGCCTACATTGGCAGATATTCATTGTTTTTCTTTTGCCTTCATAATATAGAAATGCTGATTTTTCCGTGGCGCAGGGTTTATGCGTTTGCCAGTTCAGCGTTTCATGCGCCATGGGGGATTGCTTTTTTAATAATACTTGTGGGAAGAATTGTTTTTTCTGTAGCTGGATGCCATTTTATTTTATGGGCAGACGGGCAATTAAAAAAATTGAGGAGGGTATAACATGAATAAAGAAACAATTTTGAGATATGTTCTTGAGAGGCTGCATAAAATCACTGATAGAAACTATATGCCGGATCAGGATTTGATGGAAGAAGGAGGACTATCTTCTTTAGAGCTGATGGAACTGATTGTAAATGTTGAGCAGGAATTTCAAGTAAAAATTCCTACTCGAATGTTACGATTTGTGGAAACAGCCGAGGATTTGGTAAAACTAGTTTGTGAAAAGAAAGGCATTAAATGAAAATAGAAACATGGCTGCATGAGGAATACCAGAATTTAACGGTTTATCAAATGCTGGAAAAAATGACAGGGAAATTCTGTGACAGACAGCTCTTTTCCTATTGGCGAGACGGGCAGGAGCGGAAAGTTTCTTATAATGTCTTTTGGAAAGATGTGCGGCGATTGGCAGGATATTTTGACGGTATGGAATTGTGCGGGCGCAGGATTGTCATCGATGGACGGAATACCTATGAACAGATTGTCTCTTTGTTTGCCGCTATGGCAATGGGGGCGGTTGCAGTACCGCTTTGCTTTGATTTACCACTTGAAGATTTACAGCAATTGCACCGCCGGATATCGCCAGCGATGGTGATTTATGATAATGAAGATGAAGATATCCTCCCGGAGCTTGGCCTAAATGCTCCCATTTTCCCGTGCATGGGGAAAAATAGTGTCCAAAATATCCTAAATAGTGAAGGCTCATTATACAAAGAGAATGGATTGATAATGCCGGAAACGCCGGCAATGATTCAGGCAACCTCTGGGAGCAGCAGTCAGGCAAAACTGGTTGTACTGCCTCATCGTGCTATGCTACATGGTAAGCATGAATTCCAACGAAGCATTTTTATGCTTCCAATGTATCATGTAGCGTTAATTCCGCTGATTGCTCATATGGCGGAGGGAGTGCAAATTTGTCTTTCTAGTTTCAGGCAAGTTTTTTTTGATATCCAATGGTTTCGTCCTCATGATATAATCACAGTACCAAGTTTCGTAGCACTAATACTAAAGCGGAATCAGTCAGGGCAGCTTGATTTGAGCAGTTTTAATTCTATATGTAGTTGTGGAGCCCCACAGGAAATATCTTGTTACAAATATTTTAATAAGCAGGGAGTATTTTTTTGCTCTCTTTATGGCGCAACCGAGACTAGCGGTGCAATTGTTTATTCGACGCCTGAGCATTGCCGGGCCGGTTCAGTTGGCAAGGTTGGCCCGTGGAATGAAATTCAATTTTCGGCTGATGGAGAGATTTTGGTTCGGGGCTGTAATATTATGTTAGGATATTTAGACGACCCGAAAGCTACTTCTGAAGTTTTGATAGACGGATGGTATCATACGGGAGATATTGGTTATCTTGATGAAGACGGTTTTTTATTTATTACGGGACGGATAAAAAATATAATTGTGCTTTCCAACGGTGAAAACGTAAGTCCTGAGGCTGTCGAAACAAAATTGTCTGCCTGTAAGGACATTAAAGAGGTGATTGTTCTTGGAAATGACGATCGGCTTTCCGCCCATCTTTGGTGCGGAGAAGGAGGGGATATGGACACGGAAGCGCGCGTTCGAGATTTTATTGCGCAGTATAATAAGGAAGTTCCCTCTTATCAGGCAATACGGAGCATTGTATTTCGGGAAACCCCTTTTCCTAAAACATCAACAGGGAAAATTAAGCGCTGATAGTTTGAATGAAAAGTATAATTTGAAAAATATAGCTTGAAAAACATAGTTTACAAAACATGCCAACTTTCAAATTGAGAAAAGGAATGAAAAAAATTTTTAGCGAAAAAGCAGGGTGTTACGGCTGCGGCCTATGCGTTGCTTCCTGTCCATTTCACGCGGTAAGTATGAGAGCGGATAAAGAAGGGTTTCTTTATCCTTCAATAAATAAAAGAAAATGCAGCCACTGTGGAAAATGTGAGGCGGTCTGCCCGCATAAAAAAGCAGGGGCAGGGAAAAAAGAAAAAATATATCTTGCCGCACAGGCTATCGATAATAAAATCCGTTATGCAAGCACTTCTGGGGGCGTATTTCCTATTTTGGCGGAATGGATTTTGGTTAAAGGCGGAATCGTATTTGGGGCGGCTATGGGAGAGGACGGTTCAGTGCAGCATAAAGCCGTTCAAGATATAAATGAACTTGCAATGCTGCAAAAGACAAAATATGTGCAAAGCAATTTGGCCGGATGCTATGAAAAAGTGAAACAATTATTGAAAGACGGCAAGCTGGTATTGTTTTCTGGAACCCCTTGTCAATGTCAGGCAGTAAAACAGTATGTGGGAAAAGAAAATAAAAATCTTTTGCTGGTTGATTTGATTTGTTATGGAGTTCCCTCGCCGGGAATATGGGGAAAATATGTGGCGGAGCTGGAAAGAAGATTTCATGGGAAATTGTCTGAATTTTACTTTCGGGATAAACGCGGAAAGGATAATGGACATACGGTATCCATGACTATCGGAGGAAAAGAGTATAGCGGTTCCATAAACGACAATGTGTTTTGCAGGCTTTATTTTCGGAATTATAATATTCGGCCTTCCTGTTACCAATGCCCTTTTACCACCACAGAAAGAGACAGCGATATTACGATTGGGGATTTTTGGGGGATTGAGAATGTAAACCCAAAGATGGATGACAAAATGGGGACGTCCCTTATGATTCTTCATAATCGAAAAGCTGTGAAGCTTTGGGAGGCGGTGAAAGAGAAATTTCGATATTTTCAGTGTACGGAGGAGGAAGCTTTGCAGCCTAGACTTTGTATTCCAACGCCTATACCGCAAAAAAGACGGTTGTTTATGGCGTTAAATTGTTTTTTGCCGCTGAGCATCATAGAAAAAATGTTGAAAAAGGGATGGCTATGATTGGTATTTTAACTTTTTATTGGGCGGACGACTATGGCGCGCTGCTTCAAAGTTATGCGTTAAAGACTTATCTAAATAAATATCAAAAGACAATTTTAATCCCATATTTCCCTGAGCCTTTGCGTTCCCGCTATAAGCTGATGCGGGATAATTGGATTTACCGATTTTGGTGCAGAGGCTACCATATAAAGCGTCAAATAAAAGCGTTAAAACAATTTTGTGATAAATTTGCGACGAAATATAAGATGAATTGTTTTAGAAAAAAATACCTTATAAAAAGCAGGAAAATGTTAAATTCCAGCAGAGATATTTATGAATTTGGGAGAAAAGCAAAAATTGACATTTACGTTGTTGGAAGCGATCAAGTATGGAATCCAGAGATAACCGATGGGTTTCAGGAAGGATATTTTTGTACGTTCCGCCCATGGAGCGGGGAAGAGAAACGTTATATTGCTTATGCGGCTAGTCTTGGTTCGGAATGTTTGCCTGATAGATACAGAGACAGTTTGTCGAAGCTGCTTGCTAATTTTAATTTGATTTCCCTGCGTGAGCGGCAGGCAGTACCATATATCAGGCAAATGTATGATAAACCATTAACCGTTGCCTTGGATCCTGTATTTCTTCTTGAAAAGGAAGAGTGGGAAGCATTGGCCACGAAGCAAAAAAGAAGGAAAGAAAAGTATATTGTTGTATATTATGCAGAATATAACACAGCAATGGCAGAGTATTTAAAATGCCTTGAGAAGAAAAGCAGTTTAAGCGTTTTATTGCTGACTTCAAATAATGCGGATAAAAACATTGCCCGTTGGACGCCTAAAAGCAAATATATTGTTGGATGCAGTCCATTAGAATTTTTAAATTTATTTTACTATGCAGAGTATGTAGTAACTAATTCATTTCATGGCACGGCCATGTCTATCATGTTTCAAAAACAGTTTGCGGTATTTTCGCACGGCCCCAAAGGCGCTAGAATATTAAATTTATTGGATTTATGCCGTTTGAAAAACCGTTTAGGAAATATCGATGGAAAAACTGTCGAGATTGACGAACCAATCAATTGGGAGCAGGTGGGGGAATTTTTAAGAAAAGAAAGGGAATGTTCGCAGGCATTTATTAAAAAAGAGATATTATATCCCTAAAATTCCTTTTTATTACCGCACACGTACAATTTTTTTGTTTTCAATTTTATATACCATATCGCATCGGTCGGCAAGCGCCATGTGGTGGGTTGCAAGCAGAACGGTTTTATTTTTGATACTGAAAATAGAGTCCATGACCGCTTTTTCGGTTTGATAGTCTAAGCCGGCGGTTGCTTCGTCGAGAATAAGCAGGGCGGAGTCCTTGTACAATGTTCTTGCCAATGCGATGCGCTGTCGCTGTCCGCCGGAAATGGCAACGCCTTCTTCACCAATCAAGGTATCAAGTCCCTGAGGCATCTCACATACATCATCCCAAATATGGGCTGCTTTTAAGCTTTCGATAACTCGTTCTTCATTGATGGTATCATAGCTTTCCATAAATGCAACGTTATGTCGGATAGTTTCACCGTTTAAGTAAACGGTTTGGGGGATATAGCTGACAATTTCACCTAGGAAAGCAGTACATTCCCCCTCTGGGTCAGTACCGCTCACAAGGTCGTAATTGTCAAAGCACACGGAACCGGATTGAGGATGCAGTAATCCAAGCAGCAAGTCAAGGAAAGTGGTTTTGCCCGAACCTGACATGCCGATTAAGGCTACAGTTTTTCCGGCAGGTATGCTTATCTCGGCATTTTCAAACAATATTTTTTTGCCCGGATATCCAAACGTTAGATTGCGCACTTCAATTCCCTCTTGGAGAGAAGGGGTGATTTTTCGTTTTTTTGCTTCAGCGGCCAGCCTTTGCCGGTAGGCAAGATAACGCGCGTGAGTTTCCTGAACGACTTTATAAGATTTATTTGAAAATTGGATACGGTTCATAGCGCTGATAATCCCATAGGAGATTGGTTCCAGTTTCAGCATAAGGGTTGCGTAAATTACAAGGTACGGCACAATGGCGCTTAATTCAAACTGAAGCAGCAATACAATTACCAGCAACAGGTAAATTGCCGCCATGACGCTGTTGCGCATCAGCACCAGCACAAGATTCTGCATGTAGGAAAAATCCGATTCGATTTTTGCATGGCGTCGGCTGGTGGTCTCAAATCGGTCTTGCAGATGGATTGTGTCTCGGCTAGTGCGGAGTTCCTTGTAGGCCCCGAAAGAAGTTGTAATATTAGCGTTTGTCTGTATAAGGCAGCTGCGGCGCAGTTCTCCAAATTTATCAATCCGCTCACGCATTGTGTGGTAGCGCAGCAGCATCCAAATTACCAATAGCGCCATGCTGATAACACCCATCCATCCAGTTTGACAGATAAGAACCACAGCATATGCCGTCAATGTGCAGCACTGAATTATAACGCTGACAGAATCTGTGACAATTCGGATACTGTTTAGGGCATCCGAACGGATAATTTCAACTGCATGCATGGGGGATTTTTTATAGTGTTCCAACAATTCTTCGTGCAGAAAAAGGTCAAAAAAGCGGAATGAGAGGGTTTGCATACTATCATAAAGGAAACGGTTAGCGATACGCGTTCTATATAGTTCAAGCAGACCCTTTCCAATACAGATAACGGCAAGACAAAGGCACAGTCCAATCATAAAGGAGCTGGACTGTATTTTCGTAAGCATTTGGTTGAGGATATGCAGCAGCATGGAAAAGCTAAAGATATCCAATGCCGGGCTTATAATGCTGAGCAGCAAATAGATAAAAAAGGTATGTAGATTTTTTTTATCAAGAATGGAGAGCAGGTATTTTATTTTATTAGGCATAATATTTTTCCCTTATTCGATACAGTGACATTCTATTTTATGGCTAAAATTATATTTGGCGGCTATTCCAGCGCGGGGTCTCCCTTGCCGGTTAGTAATTTATGAAGCCGCCAATAGAATTTTTTTAAAAACCAGTATAAAGGCGGACTAAAAAGATACAGTTTTGCGGTGCATTTCCGTTTCAGAGGAAGGAAGCGGGCATAGTCGTCATGGAGCAGTTCCAGCAGCCTCTGGCGTAATTCATTTGTATAATATGCAGATTTAGGATTAGTCTGCGAGTCAACATACCAGTTAAAAACATTAAGAAAACATAATTGTTCCCAGCAGCCCGGCGTACCGTACAATTCAAAGTAGCGGGCGCGCAGACGCGAACTCGCTTCAATATAATGCATTTTTAATTCAAAGGTTTGAAGATGATATGTGTTGCCTTGATGATTCCGCCGGAAATAGCTACTTCCTGTGAGAATGACGGCTGGCGATTCAATGCGGGCGATAACATCCAGCAAAAAGAGCGTATCCTCACCGGAAGCAATCGTTTCAGGAAAGAAAAGGCCCTCAACTGCAGAACGGGCTAACAGCTTCCCTCCAATTGCGCCTAAATCATAAACACTGCAATTTCCAAAAAGATTGCGCAGCATGACAGGAGATAAACACCGATATTCAGGCATAAGCGGCATCGGCTGTCCAGAAAGCTTAAAATCGGCTTTTATTCTGGTAAGCGTCAGGCCGGCAAAGGCGCTGTTGTGAGCCTGCATTAACCGTAATTCCGTTTCCAGCGTCTGCGGATGAATGAGGTCGTCGCAGTCAAGAAAGAAAAAATAATCCCCACGTCCATAGGTAAGTCCTGCGTTGCGTGCAATAGATACTCCGCCATGGGGCAGGCGTAAAAGAAAAATGCGTGGGTCAAGCAAAGCATACCGCTCGCAGATTTCCGCGGAACGGTCAGAAGAACCGTCGTCAATTAACAGTAGTTCCCAATGGGGGTAGCTTTGTTCCAATACTGATTTGATACATGCAGATAAAAATAATTCGCCATTATAAATCGGTACAATTACAGTTATAAGCGCTTTAATATCAATTTGGCCCAAAATATATCCACACATCCTCTAAAATATTACTTAAAATAAAAGGATATCATTGTTTGCGGTAAATTACAAGTAGTTATTGCTTTCTAAATCAGCGTCATGTAAACTGTGTACAAAGCCTATTGCATTATGATTGCTTTAGTATTGCTTTGGGATAGATACTTAATTTCTGGTAAACCCTAAGAATGGAAGAGTATAAAATGTATTATCAAAAAGGCCTCGTATCCTGCGTAACTCCGGTTTTTAACGGAGAACAATATTTAGGAAAAATGCTTGAGTCTGTTCTTAATCAAACATATCCGTTTATTGAAATGATTCTTATTGACGACGGCTCTGCAGACTGCACTTTGAAGGTGGCGGAAAGCTACAGAAAGAAATTTGCGGAACGGGGATATAAATATCGAATTGTACAGGCTTCCCATAAAAACGCTTCAGCGGCTATTAATCAGGGGCTGAAATATGTGACCGGAGAATATTTAATATGGCCGGATAGCGATGATGTACTGGAACCAGATTCTGTGGCGATTAGAGTAGATTTTTTAGCAAGGCGTCCGGAATATCACTGTGTCCGTTCTATCATGTACTATTTTAACGATAACGGATATATGAGCGGGGTTGGGGAAAGTCTGGGGGATTTGAAAAAAGAAACTATTTTTTTTGACATTTTAGAGGGAAGAACATTTGTATGCTGCGGCTGCTATATGTTAAAAACAAAAGATTTTTTTTCTATTTATCCAGAAAAAAAGATTCCAGAATATTCCGTAGGCCAAAATTTTCAGATGTTGCTGCCATACATGTACCGATATAATTGTCCTACCATTCAAAAGCAATTATATGGCGTCAGAGTGCATCCAAATAGTCATTCCAGAAAAGAATTGACGCAGGCCGAAGAAAAAGAAAGATACGCCTGCTTCGAGAAGCTTGTAGACGAGATTGCCGCAATTTGCGGGATTCGTTCGTTCTATGAAAAAAGGCGTATTCTTTGCTGGAAATTACAGCGCAGATATAACCTTGCCGCAAAAAATGGAAAAAAAGCGGAGGCATTAAAAATGAAAACATATTTATTTTTGTGTGGAAGGAGCAAATTTCATAAAAAGCTGTTTGACTTAATAAAAGTTGTTTTATCACTTTTTTAAAAAAATTTATACATTTTCTTTAAAAATGGGCCAGCCTTGCGATACGTCAACGTCATGAACCGGATCGGCGAGAATTAAGTCCTGTACCTCTGAAAATTCATTGAGGGTGAGAGCAAAACCGTCCTCCAAAGCCATTTTATCAATCGGTTCCCCGCCGCCGGGCTGAGTTGCTGAAGGTATAAGAATCTCTTTTGCACATAATTCTGCAAGAAAATCATTCAGATGCGCATCAAAATCTTCCGGGCAGCCGGGAAGGGTTTTTACCGCAGCGGCAATTACTTCAGGCGCGTTGCCGTTTATTAGACGCTCTAAAAGAACGGAACCAAGGGAAGTAGTTCCATAATACATACCGGAAAGGAAATTGATGACAATTGCCTGACCGTCAGCAATATCAAAAAACATTTTTTCTTCATTAAGCTTATACATTTATTTCATCCTTTCTATTAATCTGCGGAGCGTTTCCACATTTTGATCCAATTTTCTACTAAGTATCATATCATAAGCAGGTATTTTGGACAATCTTTTGACAATTATTTTTGCGATTGCAGGGTCATATAGGCCGGCTGTCTGAAGCATAGTCTGAATCAATCGTATTGCAATAGAGCCGGGGGGCACGGCGTTAATGACTGCATCGTCCCGTTCTTCAAGATGAAGAAAAACAACGGCATGGATAAGCATTTCATGGCGGAGTGGGAGAGAGGATGCATCCAGCACCTGTTTTCCTCTTCGCGACGCATCCGACCAGATAATTGGCAGCTCAAGTTTTAATTGCGCTTTCATATCTTGATGCAGCTTTAACGTTGAAAATAACGGCATGACACGCAGGGGTCCGTGCATATCGGCAAGTAAATAGTCGTCCGCAATATAATCTATTCCCGCAGACAGGCAGGAAGCGGCAAGCGTTGATTTTCCTCCCCCGCCTTTTGCCGCCAGCAGCACTCCATTATTACGTATACCCACCGCTCCTCCGTGCAGCGGAAGCAGCCCAACGGTCCCAGCCCAGTAATTTGCAAGAGTACTGAGGGCCCAATAAGGAATAGGCGTCTGCTTTTGCGCCAAGTGTTGGCAATTATAAAAGATATTAGCAGATACATTCGCCCCTATTAGGCAGGCTCCCGGCGCATATAGAATCCATCCGTTTTTATTTTGAAAGCGACATCTCTCGGACAGGTAATCCGCATAGATATAACTTGAACAATCATCGGCCCAAAAGCAAAAGAGCGCATCTGGTGCGGATATTTTTGGAATAAGCCATTTGCCAACACACTGTTCAATGATGGCGGCATGATTTTTTGAAGGAAAACGAAGTTCCAACCGGCGGCCGCCAATACTGGCAAATATGCTGTATGGCGAAATTAAATTTTTTTGAAATCGGCTGTCCAATCTGTCAAAAATAGTATCGGCGAAGGGTGAGGACGCAAGAGTTGAATTGGCCATATTCATTTGCCTCCTGAAATTTCTTTCTTGAAAAGATGAATAC
>JAMPGS010000149.1 GCA_023663815.1 Clostridium sp. | reverse complement strand
ACAGCCTGTTCCGATAATAGTATCTTTATCTACCAATACTCCCATATTTCCAGAAGCAATTCCCTCTAAAACATGTTCTCTGCTGTGATGTTGGCAAAAAAAATCTACTACTTCTTGCGGGTAATACTTTGGATATACCGTTCTTATAGTTGTGTGCAGAATATTATGTATTATATCTGCCATGTCCGCTATTGCTGTTATGTATCTCATATCTCTCCCTCACAAATCCCGATTTGGCTTTATAAATTATATTTATATTATACTATATCTTACTGCTTATTTCCATGTATTAGAAGTAATTGAATGTGTTTTTATACATCTAAAATGCAATTTATAAGTTCGGATTTAGTGGGTACACAATTCTGAAAAGGGAGAAAAATTAAGAATATAATAATTTTTAAAGCTGTTTTTCCTGTTATACTATATAATATAAACATTTTTTTCAGATATTTTCTTTCAAAATATATATTAAATCTTCATTTAATTTATTATAAATAAATTTATGTTGATGCCTTTCTACACTGTGCATACATATTTACCAGTATTGAAAACATGAAGGATTGGAGAATTATTATGAAAAAGAAAACCTTAAACTTATGCCTGCTATCCCTAACCGTTTTCCTGACAGCGTGCAGCTTAAAACAAAATGAAAAGGCAGAGGATTCAAACCTTGAGCCCTCCTCTATTGAAGCTTCCACAGAAATAGAATCTTCCGAAAAAGATACCGCAAAAGCTTTATCCTCAATAGATGAAACAAAGATAGGCATAAACACAGACGCAGACACATCAAATAAACCGAATGGGGCAGAGACATATGCAAGACCTTCCGCCTCTGAACCTGCCGAAGCAATCTCAAGAACCATAAAACAGGAAAATCTAACCTCTTTCTTTGCCAATTCCAAGGAAGAACCGGCTCCCTTTGAGCTGACCCTTGTAAGCGAAGTTGGAAATAATATCTCCGATGTGACAGGCTGGTTTGCAGAAAACGCGCTTTACCTTCCGATGGCTAACGGGCCTCTTTTTGAGAGCGCAGGCCAAATTTACAAGGATTCCTCCATTGACTATGATGCCTGGCAGTCCATGAATACCCCTGTCTTTTTTGACGACAATTACATTTACGAGTGGAGCACAGAAAATCTTATCATATGCGACAAGGAAAACGCCCAGCCAAAATATAATATTCAAATAACCTCCGACTGGTGGTCTCCCATGGGAAACTGCGCCTACATGGAAGATGGAATTCTCTATATCGGAAGCATTTACAACGGATATGCTATGCAAAACACCTGTTATCTTTTAGCCTACGATGTGGAAAACGATAAGGTTTTGTGGCGGAGCCAAGACCAAACGTATAATTCCGCTAACTTTATCGTAAAAGACGATGTTATCATCTGCAGCTACGGCTTCACCGCCGAGGCTGACTATATCTACCAAATCAGTATGCGCACGGGAAAGGTGCTCTCCCAAACCCTTGTGGCTAAAATGCCCGATTTACTGGTGGAAAAGGATGGACAGCTTTACGTACATACTTACAGCTATGATTATGTTTTTGACATAGCTCCTCTTTCCCCTTAAGCAACAATCCCGCTGTAAACGGCGAAGCATGGAGTTTGTAGCGCCGCAAGCGGTGGGATATTAAAAGAACACCTTAAATATTTCATCAGGCTGAGGAAGTCCAAGATATCGAATTTCCTCTCCATTTTTGACAATTCTATCGTTGCCGCCGCAGGTACTTCCAATCACTGCGGCGAAAACCCCAGCTTTCTCTAAGGACTTCACCAGTTCCCCGCCATTCTCGGCTGCCATAAGCAATGCTCCGCCTGATAAAAGCTCATAGGGATTTAAATTAAAAAATTCGCACACCTCAATGGTTTCCTGTTTCACCGGGATTTTCTTCAAATCTACGTAAAGGCCAACGCCCAGCCTCCGGCCTAGCTCCCACAGCGCGCCGAAAATCCCCCCGTTCCGCACGTCGTGCATCGCGTAAACGCCTGCTTCAAGTGCGGCGGCGGCTTCCCTTGCCACCGACAAATGAGTTCCCTGCTCCTCCGCCGCCAAAATAAGGCTGGCCGGATATCTCTTTAAAAGTTCCGCCCGCTTTTCCTCAGCCAGTATAGAAGTTCCTTCCATACCAATCCACTTGCTCATCACAATATCCATAGAACTAGATTTGCTTTTTAGCTCATCTTCTGACAAACTATGAGCTTTTGCGTCCGCCTTTACAGTACCCGTCGCTGCTGTTGTTCCTGTTGATGTTTCCGTTGCCGACGACGCTCCCACCATCGGCGAAATTCCCGCTGCCGACAATGCTTCCGCTTTTGCCGATGTTCCCGCTGCCGACAATGCTTCCGCTTTTGCCGACATTCCCGCTGCCGGCAACGCTCCCGCTATCAACGACGTTCCCATTACCGACGACATTCCCGTTACCGACGCTGTGACAATCGGGCTTTTCACAGCGGGACTTATCTCCGTGTGCCCCCCTATGATTTGAATATCCCACTCCTCACAGCAGCGTTCCGCCTCTCTCATCATCTCCCGGAGCCGCGCCTCCTCGGTCTCCGGCGGCAAAGTCAGCGACAATGTTGCCGTTATCGGACGCGCGCCCGACGCCGCTAAGTTATTAGCGGCCGCCATCACCGCAAGGTAAGACGCGTTTTTAACCGGCAAGGTAACCGTCTCCATAGAGACAGCTATCAAACTTGATTCTGGGGAAATCGTTTCCAAACCCGCCGCCATAGAAGCAACAGCCAAGCTCCGCTCCATAGAAGCCGCCGCCCCCCTTCCCCGTGCACCGCTTTCCCTTCCCAACACTAAAAAGGCGCAGTCCCCGCCTGCGCCCTTTATCACTTCTTCTCTTCGACACTTAATCTGTCCCAGCACGGAACGTTTTAGTATGCTTTCCGACAGTTTTCCTACTTTCATACCGCTCCTTCTAACGCCGCAATCAGCGAAAGCCCGTCTAAGCTACTAGGCTATCCTTCGGCCCCTGCCTCCGCAGGAGGATTCGCCGCTGGAGCCGCTTCCGCCGGCACGCCCTCTGCCGGAGTTTCGCCCTCCGCAGGCGGTACTGCCGCGCCGCTTAAGGCCAAAGCGACATTTTTCACGTGGTCAATACTGTTTGTGGCAATGGCTTCCATAATTTGATTATAAATATTGGGATCCTCCGTGGCTGTTCCCACCGTGGCCGTGCGGGGAACCATCTTGTATGCGCTGGAATTAACCTGCTCCCGGCTTACCTCGCTTCCATTCTCCGTTACAATCTTCCAGAGATTTGCCTTGTATCCAATATGGGCCGACTGCACCGAAACAGAGCCCACAGGCAGGGACGCATTGGGATAAATCACTTCCGTATCAGGATAGGTCTGGCTGACAACCTCGCTCTCATAGCGGACCTGACGGCTGCTGTCCCTTGTCTCCATCCCGTAAATAGTAAAAGTAATCTGTTTATTGTCCGTGGTAACGCCCTCAATGTAAATAGGCGCTTCCGTGTTGTTGATAAATTTAAAATCCTTTCCCGCCGACTCCGCAATAGCCGCGTCCGCGGAAGGGCTCACGTAAGTAACTATCATGGAGTGGTTATGCCTCTCGGTAACCTCCAGCTCCGACAAGAGCACCGCATTGTACAACGTCGTGGAAACCTGACAAATGCCGCCGCCCAAGCTGTCCACCACCTGTCCGTTTAAGTAAGAGCCCGCCATATAATAGCCGTTGGATTGTGAAAATGGAGACACCGCTTCATAAGTGGAAAACTCATCCCCCGGATAAATCGTCGCGCCGTTAATCAGCGCGCATCCATTGCGCACGTTCGCGCTTCTCGACTGGCCCGAAGTCTGAAAGCTGGTAGTGAAAGTGCCAAGCACATCTTTTACCTTGCTCAGCTCCTCCTCCGTCCCTCTCGGCTCATCCACCGTAATCTCTAACTCCAAAGCGGCATCCTGCCCATTCCAGCCGCCGCAGAGATAATCGGTAATGAGCGTCGTGGAGGCCGCCACGTCCACTATCTGGCCGGTTTGGCCCGGATTCACCGTAAAGCTTCCCTCCGTTCTTGTGAGGGTTGCGTCCGCCGCTTCCACGTTGTAAACGGAACATTGCTCCTCCAAAATATATTTTATCAGCTCTTCGTCCACCGCAAGCTCCAATTGAAACACCGTGTTTTGATATTGGAGGTCCTTGGCCGCCTTATACCGCTGTACGATATTGCCGGTCTGGCCGATTTTAGCCGCCTCCTCCACAATCTCCGGGTTGTTCCAATGAAGCCCCACGTCGGCCGGGGTAATCTGCACGGAATTGTCGTTTACGGTAGTTAATGTAATCGTTCTTTCACAGAGGCCGCCCACATAATTTTCCACCATGGCTTTTGCCTCGCTGGCCGTCATTCCGCCTAAGGACATATCCTCAATATAAACGCCCTGCAGGATTCTATCCTCCTCCTGCGCCTGAACCTGAATTTTCGGCAGCCCCGCCGCTGCAATTATCAAAAAAACACAAAAAAAGCCCTTCACAAATTTTTTCATATTTTTACTCATTTCTGCGCTGCTTTTTGCGCATAACGGAGTTTGTGGATGCAGCGCAGACACAAACTCCCCCCGTGAAAGATTAGCTTTCACTCTTTCCCATTTTCGCACCATTTTGCCATTTGCTTTAATACATAAAAGATGCTATAGTTGGTACTATCATTGCAAGTATCAAAAGCACAATGATAACGCCCGACACCACTTTTTTTCCTTTTTTATTATAAAAATTAAACATTTTATTCCTCCAATATACTTATCTCCCGAAAGGATATTATATATGAAATACCCATTTTTTGCAAGTTTTATCCTGTTTTGTCTTTGGCTCCTATACACCCTCCATCGGCAGAGAACCAAGGAATCAAACGCCGACAAAAGCTTCTGGGAGAGGGAAGCCGCCGCAAACAGCACCCGGCGCAAGCCTCTTGACAATCTGGAATATATACAAATTCCTTTTGATAAGCTTCCTATGGACGTTCTTGCGGACGACCCTGCGGTTGCAGAGTACCACAAGACCCTCCGCGAGCTTGCGGACGCTCCTATTGTGAATTTCACCGGCATAAGCAACACTGACTTAAAGCTTATGTACGGCGCGCCCAATATCGATATTTTATCCCGCTATGATCAGCGCTACACCATGCTTGTGCGCACCCTTCAAAATCTTGCGCAGGCCCTGTATGATGAGGGCTTTGCGGACGAGGCTTGTCAGATATTGGAGTTTGCCGTAAGCACCCGCACCGATATCAGCGCCTCCTACAAGCTGCTTGCTGAGATTTATCTTCAAAAGGGCCAAAAGGAAAAAATTTCCGAGCTTGTTCCCATCGCGGAAGGACTAAATACCAGCCTGTCAAAGCATATTGTCTCCATGCTTAAGGAGCTTCTTGCAAAAAAGCCGCAGGCTTGACCCAATTCTTTATCCGCAAAAGCCGCCAAATCCAAACAGTTTTGACCTTTGTTGCTGCCTCTATGTCTAAACAGTTTCAACCTTTGCGGAAGCCGTCAATTTTCTGCATGCATCCGCTTGACCCTTTACTTACAAAAATGAAAACCCTACACTATTTTATGCTCCGCGAAAAAATATTATGTCAAAGCTTATACAAAAAACCATACAAAGAAAGTTTATGTAAAAAGCCATACAGGGAAGAACGACGCCGCTCTTCCCTGTTTTATGCACAGGCCCGTGCAGATGAATATGCCGTAAAAGCGGCGCACGGACCGTGCGGCGAGCAGAAAAAAATCTCCTCTGCTCGATTGTTTTTTTATTTCCAGAATTTCTTTTTCTTTGTATCCTTTGCTTCGCCTTTTTCCGTCTGGGCGTTTTTCGCCGCATTTAAGCTGTCACCGGTGAGGGCGTCAAACTGCTTTAACAGCTCCTTCGCCTCATGGGGCAGTCTCTCCGGCGTCTGCACCACCAGCGTCACATAGTGGTCGCCCCGCACCTCCTTGTTGCGCAGGGTGGGAACGCCTTTCCCCTTTAAGCGGACCTTTGTATCCGTCTGCGTTCCGGGCTTCACCTCGTAAAGCACTTTTCCGTCCACAGTATCCACCACCACGTCGCCGCCAAGGGCTGCCACCGCGTAGGAAATCGGCACCGTGGAATAAATGTGATAATCCTGTCTCTGGAAAATCGCATGGCGGCCTACAATCACTTCCACCAGCAAATCTCCCCTAGGCCCGCCGTTTACTCCCGGCTCGCCCTTTTCCCTGATACGGACGCTCTGGCCGTTATCGATACCCGCGGGAATCGACACCTGAATCTTTTTCCTGCTTGCAATAAATCCTGAACCGTGGCAGTCCGCACATTTTTCTTTGATGACCTTTCCAGTTCCGTTACACTCCGGGCAGGTCTGCACGTTTCTCACTGTGCCAAAGAAGGACTGCTGGGTAAATACCACCTGTCCTTTACCGCCGCACTTCCGGCAGGTCTCCGGGCTGGTTCCCGGCTTCGCCCCCGTGCCGTGGCAGGTTTTACATTCATCCTTTAAGGTCAGCTCAATCTCTTTCTCAACGCCAAAAACGGCCTCCTCAAAGGTAATCCTCACACTGGTTCTGATATTTGCGCCCTTCATGGGGCCGTTGCTGCTGCGCCCTTTCCGTCCGCCGCCAAAGAAATCACCGAAAATATCGCCGAAAATATCGCTGAAATCCGCGCTGTTAAAATCAAAACCGCCAAATCCCCCGGCTCCGCCCTCAAAGGCGGCATGGCCGAACTGGTCGTACTGTCTCTTCTTCTCCGGATCACTCAAAATAGCATAAGCTTCAGAAGCTTCCTTAAACTTTTTCTCGGCTTCCGCATCACCGGGATTCATATCGGGATGATACTTCTTGGCAAGAGCTCTGTATGCTTTTTTGATGGCGGCATCATCCGCATTCTTATCGACGCCAAGCACCTCATAGTAATCGCGTTTCTGTTCTGCCATTATCAAATTCCTCCCGTGCTTAATTTGAGCACAACATACCTAAGGCGGTTTATAACCGCCTTAAGTAATATTTTTATCTTCCTGTTTATCTTATACCTCTCTGTAGTCTCCGTCAACTACATCATCCGCCGGGCCTGCATCCGCGCCGCTCATATCCGGTCCTGCGCCCGCTCCCATGTCGGGACCTGCGCCGCCTGCCTGCTGCATATTCTCATACATCTTGG
>JAMPGS010000148.1 GCA_023663815.1 Clostridium sp. | reverse complement strand
TACAATTTAACCGTACTTTTACAATAAATTATGCTATTTTTCACAATTTTTTAAGAAAATCCTTATTGCCGTTCCCCAATGTAATAAAAACCGCGACATTCCTTTAAATATACCGGAACAATCCGCCCGATAAGGCTCTTATCCCCCTCAAAGTGAACGATAGTATTATTGGAAAGCCTCCCCGTCAGCAGGCGGCTATCCTGTTCGTTTACCTCCTCCACAAGCGCGTTGAGGGTCTGGCCCTGAAGCCTTGCTACTCTCTGCCTTGCGGTGTCCTGAACCACCTTAAGGAGCCTGTCAAAGCCCTCCTTTGCAACGGCCTCGCTTACCTGATTTTCCATAGCTGCCGCGGGGGTTCCCGTCCGTTTGGAATAAATAAAGGTAAAGGCGTTGTCATACTGCACTTTTTTTATCACATCGATTGTCTCATCCACGTCCTCCGGCTCCTCGCCGGGGAAGCCCACAATAATATCGGTGGTGATGGCGATATCGGGAATTTCTCTCTTGATTTTATCCACAAGGGCAAGATACTGCTCCTTGGTGTATTTCCGGTTCATAGCCTCTAAAATTCTGGTGGAGCCTGACTGCAGGGGCAGATGGAGATGCCTGCATATTTTTTTTGACTCCTTTATCACCTGAATCAGCTCGTCCGACAAATCCTTAGGGTGGGAGGTCATAAACCGGATTCTCTCGATTCCCTCAATCTTTTCCACTTCCTTAAGGAGCTGCGCAAAGGTGATGGACTTTTCCAGATTTTTCCCGTAAGAATTGACGTTCTGCCCAAGAAGCATGACTTCCACCACGCCTTCCCCTGCCAGCATCCTAATTTCACCTAAAATTTCCTCCGGGCTCCGGCTCCGCTCCCTTCCTCTCACGTAGGGCACAATACAGTAGCTGCAGAAATTATTGCAGCCAAACATGATATTGACGCCCGACTTGAAGGGATATTTCCGCTCTACCGGTAGGTTTTCCACAATCCTATCCGTGCTCTCCCAGATATCCACTATCATTTTATGGGATTTATCGGCGGGATTCTCCGCCCCGCAGCCGTCCGCCTCAAACATGCCCGCTAGAAGCTCGGCAAATTTATAGAGATTGTGAGTTCCGAAAATCAAATCCACAAAAGGATAGCTTCGTTTGATTTTTTCAATGACGGCGCTCTCCTGCATCATGCACCCGCATAGGACGATTTTCATTTGAGGATTTTTCTTTTTCAAGCTGTTTAAATGGCCCAACCGCCCGTAAACCCGCTGGTTGGCGTTGTCCCGAACCGTGCAGGTGTTGTAAATAACAAAATCGGCGTCCTCCCTTTCCGTGAGCACATAACCGATGCGCTCCAAGATTCCCGACAGCTTTTCCGAATCTCTGGCGTTCATTTGGCAGCCAAACGTCCTGACTGCCGAAAATAGAGGACTTCCCCTTCGTTTACTTTCATTTCTTACATACTGACGACATTTGGCTATAAAATAATATTGACGCTCCGGTTCTGTTATGGGTGGGTCTTGCGTTATATCTATATTGTCAAAATTTATATTATCGGCCATTTAATACCCCGTTTCCACATTAAAAATGTGCTTCAATATTATATACCAGCATAAATTTTTTTTCAATGAAATAACTTAATCCTTTATAGGGTCACTATTTATGATGGTGACGACTATTTTCTTCCCTTGAAAATCTAATAACTCAAACCAACAGGGGCTACAATCTCAATTAATTATCTGTTAAATTTTTTATTTCTCGTTTATTCTTATATCTCATATTCGGCATTTTCAACAAAATATGGGATTGTAAATACTGACAATTTGTGATAATATTTTCACACGGGAAACGCAGCCGTGTTGCAGGGTGGGCTGATCTTTCATTCTAACAGAATGGAGGTGATGCCTATGAAAAATCATTTTGATTTTAAGGATTTGCTAACTTTTGGCATATTCCTTTTGGCGTTGCTTACATTTATTTTTACATTTTGTAAGTAGTACTACATAGAAAAACCACCCCTAAACTTTGACCGAGTGACGGGATGGATTTTCTATTTCTTTAACAGGTCAACCCACCTTGTGGGCGGTTGCGCTTTCTCTATACTTACTTTATCATATACTTTCAGTTATTTCAAGCATGGTTTTTGATTTTCACTATGCACGTTTTGATTTTTCCCCATCACTTCCCCGTTCATATAATTCATCTAAGTATTGCTCCAGCGTTCCCTGCTTCGCATATTCCAGTGCATCCATTTGCCTAAAATTATGTTCTGTAATTGTCACGCTGTCGTCAAATATCATAAACGGCTAACGTTTTGCCAAAGCGCGGCTTTGCGTTCCATAAAAACTCGCCTGTTTCATGATTATTAGCGTAAGCGACAGTCTGCTCAACAGCTCTTCTCTGTTCGCTCCGCAAAGTATAAGGAATCGCTTCGTCGATGTCTTTCAGTATCCCTCTGTTTTCACGGAACTTGTTGAACTCCGCCTTTGAGGACAGTCCGTCAATATGAAACCATTCCGTATCCTTTTTTCTCTCAATCCCCAGCTTACTAAGATAGGCATGAAAATCGGAATCATGGAAAATCTCGCCGGAGCCGTCTTCAAAGATAGCGTTGCCCTTCCATTCTTCCTTTAATTCCACATCTCCCGTATGGGATTGTTGTTTCTGCCTTTGTTCTGTGGTCTGCTTTTCCGTATATCCAATCTTTACCCAGCTGTTATGTCTAACAATTTCAGGCGTAGAATAGACATAAATTATGGGAATGACTTTTCGGGTTGTGTTGATATTTATTTTCGCCATCATTTCCTTCATTTCTGCGCTGCTTACATGATAGGATTGAGCCCCGTCAACGCTTCAACCGTCATCTACCTGTCGTCGGCGTATTGTTCTCCAAGCTCTTTATAGCTGCCTGTTGCCCATATAATATTCTTTTTAGTCGTTTTGTTCCGCAATAAAATATTAAGCGTTGTCCGCACTGGAAAAGACTGCAATTGAATCAGCTCTTTCAAAGCATCTATCCTTTCTCCGATAAGTATACGCCCGCCCCCGATTCTCGCACCGTTCCAGCACATGCAGATAATTCAAAACATGCAGCGCCTTCCCCGCCGTCTCCTTCTTTTCCCCGACGGCCTTTCCAAATTCCGCCGCGGTAAAGGGCTCCGGCAAATCGGGCGGAATCAGCCGAAAATAATCCGCCAAGCACTCAATCCGCATTTCCCCAAGCAGGGAAACGGGAATCCTATCGTAGCGGTGTGAGCCCTTTTTCTTATCCCGGCTCCACCCGTTTAAAAGGCGGTACTCCTCCACTTCCAAAAACGGAAAGCGCAGACGGAGATTTTTATTTGTAAGATACGGTTTTATCTTATATAATTCATAAAAGGCTCTGTAAACGGAGCCTTTTACTGTGCTTTTCCTCGGTTTTGTGAGCTCGCCTGTCTCCTCGTCTATCCAAATTAGGTACTTTATCCGCGGAATGGGATAAACGATTGTCACCGGATAATCGGAGAGAAAACTGTCCAGCTTTTTCCACATATTGTCCAAATGTACCGTTTGAATCTCAATAATCTCCGTTCCGGTGCAGATATCCGCCACATATCCGCCCACGGCTATCTCCTGCATACTTTTACCCGGCGCATAATAATCCTTTAAAATAGCGTGCAGCGTTTTTTCCTGAAGGGTTCCGATACTGCCCCGCTCCCGCTCCGATTCTGCAATGCGGTTTTTAATCTCCTCAAAACGCGCTATATCGACTGGGGCGTTTCCCCCATTTATAAAAATTTGCTCCGCGCCCATGATTTTTTCCGCACCCATGCTTTATTTTCTTTCCAAAAACAGCTTTCGGGAGATAAAATTGTACACCATCACAACGCCGGTTGCCGCCACGGCCCCCACGGATACCATGAGCGAATCGGAAATATATTCCTGAAGTAAGCTGCTGTGGGCGTAAATACCGTCAATGCAGATGTACATGACAACCTCATTGATAACAAGGCCGATAGCCGACAAAATCAAAAAAACCGTAAACTCCTTTCCCTTGTTCATCTCCTTCTTCTTAGTAAAGACAAATTTAATGCTCAAAAGATAATTCACAACCGCCGAAATGACAAAGCCGAAAAACTTGGAAATCAGATAGTGGACCCCAAACAAATTTGTCAGTATAATAGTGATGCCATAGTCAATAAAAAAGCAAAAAAGTCCGACAATTCCAAATTTAATAATCTGATTTAGCAATTTCTTCATAGGTTTCTCCATTATTTTTTTCTAAATTACATAACTGCATGAAAACATAACGTTATCTTATTATAAAAAAAATTCTTTGTCAATTTTTAGGCGTTAAAAAGAGGCAGTTCCTCAAAAATCCTTTTATATGCTACTTCCTAATCGCCGGAAGATAATAAAAGCAGGTCTTTTCCGGTATCCGCTCATGCCGTTTTGTTCCGTCCTCCGTCGTATACGACCGATATTCCGTGCAATTGGCAAAAACGATTCTCCCGTCCTGCAGGGCCAAATACAGCGTCCCTTCTGTGGAACAAGGCAGCTCATAAACCGGCGTTATCTGTCTGGCGGCGTTCTCGTTTAAATTAAAAGAAAAACTTCCACTGTAGCCCCACAAAACGAAATCCGCGTCATAGCCGGGGGCAATCAGGTCAAGACTGATTGTATCCTCCGGCACAATCGCCGGATAAGTCCTTCCAAGCGTTCCCTCTTTCGGATTTATCTCCGCAATTCCCAGCCGGCCGTCCTTATCCCTAACCACCGTGTAGGGCTTCCCGTCCTTGCCGATGCACATGGCGCTGCGAAAATCCCCTTCATGATTTGGAGCGGTCATTTTGGAAACAAGCCCGCCGTCCTTGTTCAAAATTAAAAGAAAATCCGCATCCTTAAACCCGTAGCCTCTTATATAAAGATAGTCATTGTCCGCCATTATTCCCCTGATGTAACCGTAGCTTCTCTCCCCGCCCATGATTGCACTTGCTGCCTTTTTGTAGGGAGATAAATCAATTTCTTTCAAAAAATTCCCTTCCCCGTCAAGCACCCACAAATCCATGTCCCAGCTTCCGTCGGGCTGCCGACTGTTTAGACCGGCATAGACGTTGCCCTCCCCGTCCTGACACAAGGCCGTGACCCCAGTATCTTTGTCAAAGCCATCAAAAAACAAAGCGGAATCGCTGCTTCCTATTTCCATACGATGAATGACATTCCGCCCCGCCAGAAAAATACAATCTTTTCCGGTGGCAATTACGGAAATAGGTAAATCGCCCGTGTACAAAATCGTAAGCTCCTTATCCGGTTCCAAAACCGCGTTACTTCCCAAAACAGACAAATCCGTCACCTCGTCAGGGCCGGAGGGTTTTGCCTCCTCTGGAAACTCCGCTTCTCCCGACGCAATCATTTCATTCATTTTCTGCAGGCTGTAGTCCCGCTTTGTTTGGAAATCAATTATCTGTAAAAGCTCCTCGTCATTCATCTCCCTTTCAGGCAAAAAGAAAGTGCTTGTGCTTTTTAGAAAAGCAATGTTTTTCCCCTTATAATCCGCCGGTTCGTCGAGCATGGTAAGCTCCTTTTCAGGAAAAATCCCCTGCTCCTCATAAGAAAGACGCAGCTTTGCCATCCGCTCTCTCTCCGAATCCATAACCGGACGGCTATAATTGTCAGCGGAGACCTTAGAGGTGTAAATCTGCGCAAAGTATTCCTCAAGCTTTTCCCTGTTCATCGCTTCCATTCTTTGGCGCAGGGCTCCCGCCGCTGCGGCCGCCGTTATGGAAAAGACCATCGTCAGCGCGGCGGCCAAAACAAGGGCGCGCCTGAAATTCAGCGTTTTCTTCTTTGCGCGGCCTAAATTGCGTCCCGAACCTTGACGGAGCATGGCGTCTATTTTTGCCTCAAGGCCCTCCGGTACAATCATCTGCTCCTGTTCCGCCATATGAAAAATTTTTTGTTCAAACTTATCGCTCATTTTCTCCTCATTTCTGCGCCGTATTTTTATAAGTGTAAATATCTGAAAAGTTTGCAGGCACGGCACGGATATGCAAACTTTTTTCTGCAATTACAGCGGCTTTCTCTGTCATTGCAGCTTCTTCTTTTTCGTCACAGCATTTCTTTAAGTTTTTTCTTCCCTCTGGAAAGTCTGGATTTTACGGTTCCCTCAGCGATATGCAGCGCGCGTGCAATCTCCTTTACGGAAAAATTCTCGTAAAAATACAGAATAATGACCTCCCTGTGAATCACGTCGAGCCGCATCACCGCATCCCACAGCTCATGATGATTGTCCACAAAAGCCGGTGCCATCTCCTCCATATCCTCCGCGCAGGTTGTCCGCATTTTCTTCCGGTAAATTTTTCTTGCCTCGTTTGCGGTAATCTGCATAATCCACGCCTGAAAACGCTCAGGCTTTCTCAAGCTGCTTAAATTTTCATAGGCCTTTAGCACGGCTTCGCTTACGGCGTCCTCCGCGTCCGCGCTGGAGCGAAGAATTCCGCAGGACAGCCTGTACATATTCGGCGAATACTTTTTAATTAATTCGCAAAATGTCTCGTTGTCTATCATGGATATTCCCTCATAATTTTTTACAGCTGTAAATTTTAAGTCAATATTCCCACGCTTTGCAGCCATGCATCAGTCCTTTCGCCGGAATAATGCCAGTTCTTCTTCAAAGAGTTGTTAAACCTCATGGTAGTCGTCAAATAGTTGCAAGCACGATTTTAGCGTTGTTGCCCGCGGGAATTTTCGTTGGCCAGCGAACCGCGGCGGCGAGTATCTGCCGCTTCTATATGTATGATACCCCAAAGGGTCGGTTGGTTCCCACCGATAATTTTTTTAATCAAGCTGGGAAGGTTTCTCTACCCACTCGCCGCGCGGAGTGCGCTGCCCCAACAGCAAATTTCTTTCCGCACCCCTGCGCATAAAAAATGTGCGGGAAATCCCGCACACTTTTTAATCGCAATCGTTATTGGACGGATTATCGCATCCGCAGTCTGAGTTCTGATTGAACATAAAGGGCCTTTGTTCAAACCTGGGCTCCGGGCGAAAATCATTCCTGCACCCGCAGTCGTCGTTGTTAGGCCGCTCATTTCTGCCGCCGTTCCCGCGCCCGAAAGCGCCGTCCGAATCGCCGCATCCGCAGCCGCTTCTCCCCCGCCCGTTTCCGCAGGAGCTTCCGCCGTTAGAATAACCGCCGTTCCCTCCGCAGCATAAAAGTAACAGTACTAAAATCAGACAATTCATACCTTTATCACTCCTTTTTCA
>JAMPGS010000147.1 GCA_023663815.1 Clostridium sp. | reverse complement strand
AAAAGCTGGAGGCAATGACCTGCGTGTGCTCCGTGGGGCTCGACATGATTGCCGTTCCGGGGGACACAAAGGAAAGTACCATTGCGGGGATTATCGCAGACGAGATGGCTATCGGCATGGTAAACCAAAAAACGACGGCGGTGCGCCTTATTCCCGTGGTTGGGAAGGGCGTGGGGGAGAGCGTGGAGTTTGGAGGCCTGCTTGGGCACGCGCCTATTATGCCGGTAAACCGTTTTTCCTGCGACGCTTTTATAAACCGCGGCGGAAGAATTCCCGCGCCTATCCATAGCTTTAAAAATTGAAACCCTTGCGAAAAGCAACTTGGGTTGACCTTGCAAAAAACAACTTGGATTGGGCTTTGTACTTGCCGCAAGCCCGCGCAAATGCGTAAATTTAGATTTAGGAAAAAATTAAGATTCTATTCATTGTTTCCCATGATGGAGTGTGCTATAGTTTTCTATGGAAAAATTAGAAAATACGATATTATGAGGTAAAGAATGAGAAAAAATAAAAAATTATTTGCCGCGGCGGCGGTTGCGCTTTCTATCATAGGGGCGCTTGCGGGCTGCGGGAAAAAGGAAGAAACCCCGGAGACAAAGACGGAGGAATACGCATATGTGCCGCAATACATTGATACCGATATAGGCAATAGTTATGTATATGCGGCGACGGCGGCTGGGGATTATCTTTTTATCTGCGCCCAAAAAGGGGACGAGGTAACCGGGACGGTTGACACCACCCTTTATAAATACGATATCCAAAGCGACGCTATGGAAAAGCTTTCCGTGGCGGCCGACGAGGAAAGCAGTGTTTCCAACATGGCGGTAGGAGCGGACGGAGAAGTTTATATGACGGTAAACCGTTATTCCTACGAGGAGGATGAAAACGGCGAGATTACGGATTACAATCAGACGCTGGAATTGTGGGACGTTTCCGCCGAGGACGGCTCTATAAAATCAGTAAACGATATCACGGCGTTGATGGGCGGGGACGAGGAGGAATATGTCTACGTTCAATCTTTCTGTATGGACGGGCAAGGGAATTTTTACCTGTATGACGGGGATCAAGAGATACATATTATAAATAAGGATTATCAAAAGCTCTGCGACATCAATGCAGGTACTTGGATTAACAACATGGCCGCCTCCAAGGAGGGCGACGTGTATATTACCTCCTACGGCGATATTGGAATGGAACTTAGAAAGGTTGATTTGACCGCAAAGGCGGTGGGGAATCCTGTGGAGGGAGCGATAGCGGGCTACAATAGCCAGTCCTTTTATACGGGAGCGGAAAAGAGCTTTTTAATTACCAACTCGGATCAGGTGTCCCGGCTGGATATTGCCACCTCGGAGAAAGAGGATTTATTTAAATGGCTGGACATGGACGTCAACAGCGATAGCATCCGGTACGCGGGGGAGCTCCCCGACGGCCGCGTCTGGGCACTGTTAAACGATTACAGGGGCGAGGAGTCCGTCAATGAGCTCGTATTTGTGGCGAAAAAGCCCGCCTCCGAGGTGCCTGTCAAGGAGGAAATAGTTTTTGGTACTTTATGGATAGATTACGATATCAAGAGAAATATTATTGATTTTAATAAAAAGAGCGAGAAGTACCGCGTTACGGTGAAGGAATACGCCAACGATGATTACGATGCGGGCCTTACGCAGTTTAACGCCGACCTTACCACCGCAAACTGTCCCGATATCATCAGCCTCACCACTATAGACTATAATCAGTACGTGAGCAAGGGCGTTCTGGAAGATTTGTATCCCTATATGGAAAAGAGCGGCTTTAGCAAGAGTGATTTTGTGGAAAACGTGCTGGAGGCCTACGAGGCGGACGGAAAGCTTTACGGAATTATGTCGAAGTTTTATATCGACACCACCATGGCAAAGAAGTCATTGGTGGGAGATAAGACAGGCTGGACTCTCTCGGAGATGCTGGATTTTGCGGATAGTAAAAACGCGGAAAATATCTTTGGCTATGGAACCAGAAGCAGTATATTCTATTACTGTATTTACAATAATATTGACGAGTTTGTCGATTGGGAAACCGGAAAATGTTCTTTTGACAGCGAGGATTTTATCAGGGTGCTTGAGTTTGCCGCGAAATTCCCTGAGGAGTATACGCGGGATGAGGAGGAGGAAGGAACTTCCGCAAGGCTGCGCTCCGAAAAAATCTTACTTATGCAGAACACTGTGACTTCCGTGCAGGAGTATCAGATGCTGGTTGGAATGTTCGGCGAGCCTATTGCCTTTGTGGGCTATCCTAACAGCGAGCGGCAGGGCAATTTAATTCAAACCTCCGGCGGCTGTATGGGAATGTCGGCCAAATCGGAAAAGAAGGAGGGCGCATGGGAGTTTATGCAGACCATCCTCACCGAGGAATATCAGAATACGCTGGTATCCGAGCATGGAAATTCAGGCTTCCCGGTAAGGAAATCCGCCCTTGAGGCGCAGTTTAAGCTGGACATGACGCCGGATTACTATGAGGACGAAAACGGCGTGCAGGTGGAAAGCGCAAAAACCCATTGGGGCTGGGATGATTTTGATATGGAAATCATGGCGGCCACCGAGGAGGAAGTGGACGCGGTCAGGGCGCTCATTGCGTCGGCAAGCAGAACCTCCACGTCCATGGGAATCGATTCCCAATTAAACAGCATTATCACGGAGGAATCGGAGGCCTTCTTTAAGGGGCAGAAATCGGCGGCGGATGTGGCCGGCGTTATCCAAAATAGAATTCAAATTTATGTAAATGAAAGCAGATAGGTTTTGGGGGGAGTGAAATGCATTTTCCCATAAAGAAAAAGAGGAAGGAAAGCCCGGCGGATGCAGCCGGACAGGAGATAAAAGTAACAAAAAGTAAGAAAAAATCCGGCAGCGCTCAGAGAACGCGCAGAGGGAAGCTGATATCGGCGGGGTATCTTTTTCCCTCCGCCGCCGGCGTGCTGCTGTTTTTCGTGTTGCCTTTTTTGATTGTTATTTACTATTCCGTCATCGACAATCCTATCAGCAAGGAATTTGTCTTTTTTGATAATTTTGTCTCGGTTTTTAATAACGCGGCTTTTCAGCAGGCGGCCAAAAATACGATGACTTTTTCCTTTGTGGCCGTTCCCTTGGCGGTGGTGTTATCTTTATTTTTGGCGATGCTCCTTGAGAGCAAGATGCCTTTTAAGAGCCAGTTCCGGACGTTTTTTTTAAGCCCTATGATGGTGCCCATTGCGTCGGTGGTGCTTATCTGGCAGGTTTTGTTCCATTACAACGGCATGATAAACGAGATTTTAACCCTTTTTCAGAGGGAAAAAATTGACTGGCTGAATTCTTCCTACGCCCAAGTGGTGATTATCGTTCTTTTTTTGTGGAAAAATTTGGGTTACAACATGATACTGTTTATGGCGGCCTTGAGCAGTATCCCTAAGGATATTCTTGAGGTGGCGGTGCTTGAGAGCGCCACGCCCTTCCAGATTTTTATTCATATTAAACTGCGGTATATGTCCTCCACAATTTTGTTTGTGACAATCATGTCGCTGATTAATTCTTTTAAGGTTTTCAGGGAAATCTATCTTTTAAAGGGGGATTACCCTTATGATACCATGTATATGCTGCAGCATTTTATGAACAATACATTTGGCAGGCTGGATTATCAAAAGATGTCGGCGGCGGCGATTATGATGGCGATTGTGATGGTGATTCTCATAGGCGCGCTGTTCCTGACCGAGAATTATTTCGGAAAGGATGTGGAAGGATGAAGGCAGGGTTTGGGAAGAAAAAAAATCTTGACAGCCTCACGCTGACACAGTGGGACAAGAGGGTTAAAAGACAGAAGAAAATCAGAAACGCCAGACAGCTAGTGAGAATTTCCCTAGCGACCATGGCTGCGGGGGGCTTTGCGGTTTTGTTTTTGATGCCTATTGTGCTGACAATCACAAACTCCTTTATGTCGGCGTCGGAAATTTCCGCCAATTACGGGCAGGTGTTTGCCACCTCGGATACGGGCGGGAAAATGTTTATCTCCGAAAAGGTAAATTTAAAGTTTATTCCCGATATGGTATCCTTCAGCCAGTACGTCACCGTGCTTTTTAAAAGTCCCGATTATCTGTTTAAATTTTGGAATTCGGTGGTTTTGGTGGCGCCCATTGTGGCTTTCCAACTGCTTGTGGCGGCGGGTGCGGCTTTTGGGTTTACCAGATACAGAGGACGGATTAAGGAGATTATTTTTTTCCTTTATATTATATTGATGCTGATGCCCTATCAGGTTACGCTGGTTCCAAATTATCTTGTGGCGCAGTGGCTCCACACCTTGGACACTAATTGGGCAATTTGGCTTCCGGGGATTTTTTCACCCTTTGCGGTGTACCTGCTCACAAAATACATGAGGAGGATTCCCGTATCGGTAATGGAGGCGGCGCAGATTGACGGCGCGGGGGAATGGCAGATTTTTAGGCGGATTTGTATGCCGCTTTGCAAGGGCTGTATGTGCTCCATTGCCATTTTACTGTTTATCGACTACTGGAATATGGTGGAGCAGCCTTTGATTCTCCTATCGGATACGGAAAAGCATCCCTTGTCCGTCTTTTTGTCAAAAATCAATTCAGGGGAAATAGGGCTGGCTTTTGCGGTGGCGACCATTTACATGGTGCCCCCTATACTGGTATTTTTGTACGGGGAGGATTATCTGGTGGAGGGAATCAGCTATCAGGGCGGTATAAAAGGATAAAACATAAATTTGGAGCGTACAGCCACGGCTGGTTTGCACGAGAGCTTATGCAAAAGCGTTCCGCGCGGAGGTTAAGGTTATGAATGAAAATGAAGGAAGAAAAAAGCGGGAATGGGTGAAAAACGCGGCGATTGTCTTTTTGACAATCATGCTGATTCTTACGTTCTTTTCAAACACGATTATGAATTATTCCTTGCCTGAGGTGGCGACCCAGTACGTGCAGAGCGGCTCCATCACCGCCAAGGTGCGGGGCACGGGCAACGTGGAGGCCACCGACCCTTATAACGTGATTGTGAAAGAGTCAAGAGTGATTTCCAGCGTGGCGGTAAAGCAGGGCGACGAGGTGGAAATAGACGATGTGCTTTATTATTTGGAGGATAAGGAAAGCGACGAGTTAAAGGCGGCTGAGGACGAGCTGGAGGAGCTGGAGCTTGCCTACATGAAGGGACTGTTTGGCGGAACGGTTTCGCCCGATATTATTAACAAGGTGGCAAGCGGACGGACGGATTCCTTCGCCTCCTATCAAGCCATGGTGACGGACATGCAGGACAGGCTGCAGGCGGCGGAGCAGAGGGTGCAGGACTGCCAAAAAACGGTGGATGACATCACCCTGCAGAGCACTATCAACACCAATGACGCGGGCGTCAGCACCATACCCGACGAGCTGGCAAAGGATAAGGCAACCACGGATTTGGCGGTTGCGGAGCTTGTCTTTAATCAGGAGAAAGAAGAGCGGGTTGCGGAGCTGACCCACGAGATTAACGAGGTGAAAAATCAGATTGCGGATTTGGAGACGCTGATTAAAAACGCGCAGTCTATGGCAGCGGAGAGCGTGAACTCTAGTACGCCTGCTACTCCACCAGCGGGAAGTATGTCAGCTGGAAGTGATACTGCATTTAAAGAACAGGAAGAAGTGGTTACGAAGAAAATAGATGAAATTAGAAAATTAGGTGTTGCTGTCGGAGCACCGCTTGGAAGCGATACTTCTGAGAGTGCAATTGCCAGTTGGCGCAATGGATTGCCTTGGGATACGATGGATGAAGATAATCAGACAAAATGTGATGTTGCCTATAATGAATACCGCGTTGCAATCGAGCAACTCAACGAAATTGTAAGAACCCTGCAGGAGTACGGAAGCGCCAACAACCAGCTTGCCCGGCTGGAATCCCTCAAGGATAAGCAAACCAAACTTGAGACAAAGCTGGCGGAGGTCAACGCCATTACGGTCACCTCCAGCGAAGGGGCACAGGAGGCAAGGGAAAGATTAAGGCAGGCGGAGAGGAACATTGCGGAAATTACCAACGCAAACAAGCAGACTTCCGCCGCCTACCAAAACAGGCTTGCCAATGCGGAAGCCGCCCTAAAAAACGCGCAGGCCGTTTATGAGCTGTTAAAGACGGAGCAGACAGAGCTTGCGGCGGATATCAACGCGGAGCTTGACCTTGCCAAGACCAACAAGGATATAGCGGACAAGAGGGCGGAAATTGCAAAGTTAAAGGAAGATTCCGTGGGAGCAGCCATCACCGCGCCGGTTGCGGGAACGGTCACAAGCCTTGCCTATGTGGCGGGAGAGACCACGAAGCCGGAGGAGCCCGCCGCCGTTTTGCAGGTGGCAGGAAAGGGTTTTACTTTATCTTTTTCCGTCACCAACGAACAGGCGAGAAAGGTTCAAGTGGGGGATACGGCGGAACTGCAGAATTCATGGTACTACGACGACCTGCAGGCGGTTTTGGCCTCCATAAAACCCGACCCGGACAATCCGTCGCAGAATAAATTGTTGACCTTTAACATCACCGGCTCAAGCGTTCAGGCGGGGCAGGCCCTAAACCTTTCCGTGGGGCAGCGCAGCTCGGAATATGAGTTTGTAGTGCCCAACAGTGCGGTACGGGAGGACAACAACGGCAAATTCATATTGATTGTGGAATCCAGAAGCGGCCCGCTCAACAATAGGTACATTGCGACTAGAGTGGACGTGGAGGTACTTGCCAGCGACGACACAAACACAGCTATCTCGGCGGCTCTCTATGGATATGAGTATGTGATTACCACCTCCACCAAACCGGTGGAAGCTGGGAAGCAAGTGAGACTGAATGAATCGTAAGCTGTAGATTAGATGAAGCTGAACAAAAGCGTAAATTGCAAATCAGATGAAGCTGAACAGGTCATAACCTGCAAATCAAGTAAAGCTGCGCAAACTGCAAGCCGGAGAATTTAAGAAATGAATCGGTAACAGCAAAGTAAAAAGAAAGGAGAAAAAGCCATGACATCAAAAATAAAGCGGTTTTTCAGCGGGATGTCGCTGAAGCAAATGGTTTTTTCTCTGATTGCTATTTTTTCACTGATAGTTTGGCTTGTTTTAACTCTGTGGTCTGACAGTAAAATTAAGGGACTGACGGACCAGCAGGCAGCGGCGAGGTGGGACAGCGAGGGCGGAAGCGCGCAGGTGAGCTGTTTTTTGTCTGAAAATGTCGAGATAGACGAGATGCAGATTATCGGCTTTGAAAAACAGTTGGAGCAAAGCCTTCTTGAAGT
>JAMPGS010000146.1 GCA_023663815.1 Clostridium sp. | reverse complement strand
ACAGCATAAAGCGATTCAATATGAAGTGGAATTATATACAGATAATGGCTTAGATAAAGAAAAAACATTAAATGCAATTTATAAAATATTATCATAAATTCCCGTTTGCAGAATTGTAAATAAAAATCAATTTCCCCAAAAACAATGGCTGCAAAACATGAAAGATAAATCTTTCCCAAAATAGAAATGAGGCAAACCTTGAAAGAAAAAATCACCCTATGCGGGGACAACTGCATCGAGTGTCCCAGATATAACGCCCGCAGCAAAGAAGAATTAAGAGCCGTCGCGGAATTATGGTACAAAGTAGGCTGGCGAGACCGCATTGTCACAAACGAGGAAATCCAATGTACGGGCTGCTCTTCCCACAAGGAATGTACTTATCAGTTAGTCGAGTGTATAAAAACGCACGGCGTGGAAAAATGCAATCAATGCGCCCTCTTTCCCTGCGGCAAAATTTCAAACACGCTAAAGCGTTCCAAGCAGTATCAGGCAAAATGCAGAGAAATCTGCTCTGCGGACGAATACCGGAGACTGGAAAAAGCGTTTTTTGATAAGGAAAATAATTTAAAAAAATAGAAACTTCACAGGACCCATTGACAAATTTCCCAAAGTATCCTATTATATGCCTAAAGTCAGGGAAGAATTCTTCCCTTTTTCATTCCGCATAAGTTAGTTACAACTAATTTAATTACGTTTTATCTAACTAATAGAAAGGATATCGGGGAACCACCATTTCGTTCCCATATCATAAAAAATTTCAAGGAGGATTTTTAATGAAAAAACAATCTAATTTATCAAGATTGATGGACTATGCCGGAAAGCATAAAATTTTAACTTATCTTTCTTGGATACTGTCCGTAGCGAGCGCGCTGCTCGCCCTTGTGCCTTTTTGGTATATCTGGCGCATCATTCACGACATACTGGAAATCTCCCCCAATTTTGCAAAGGCGCAAGGCGTCACCCGTTATGGCTGGGCCGCCGTATTGTTTGCGGTTTTGTCCGTTATTCTCTACATAACCGCCCTAATGTGCTCCCATATAAGCGCCTTCCGGATTGCCTCCAATATCCGTAAAGAGCTCATGCGGCATATCATTGCCCTGCCTCTTGGAACGATAGAAAAGTACGGAAGCGGAAAACTGCGCAGAATTGTAAACACCGCCAGCGCCGCAACGGAAACCTACCTTGCCCACAGGCTCCCCGACAAAGCGGGCGCGATTGCCACGCCGGTTGGGCTTCTCTTTTTACTGCTTACCTTCGACTGGCGGCTGGGAATTTTAAGCCTTATTCCCGTCGGGCTCGGCTTTTTAATTATGATGAAAATGACCGGGAAAGGCATGGAGCAGAAAATAAAAGAATATCAAGACGCGCTCTCCGATATGTCCAACGAGGCGGTGGAATACGTGCGCGGTATTCCGGTTGTAAAAACCTTCGGACAGACCATCTTTTCCTTCAAACGATTCAAGGCCTCGATTGATAATTATGAAAAATGGGTAATCGCCTACACAAAAGCGCTGCGGCTTCCTATGATGTTTTACACCACCGCCATCAACGGTGTGTTTGCGTTCTTGATTGCCGGCGGCATCCTCTTTACAAGGAACGGCGCGTCAGATGAATTACTGCTAAACCTTATTTTTTACATTGTAATTACTCCGGTTATCGGAACGACGCTTACAAAGCTCATGTATATGAGCGAGGATGCAATGATTGTAAACGACGCCATCAGCAGGATTGACGAAGTGCTGGGGGAAAGCCCGCTTTCGGAAAGCCCCGTAAAAAACGTGCCTTCCGACAATTCCGTGGCCTTAGAACACGTCAGCTACAGCTACAACAAACCTTCGGAAAATCTTTCCGCATCCTCCCAAAAGCCCGCTCTCAAGGACATCTCCCTGCAAATAGGGCCGGGGCAGACGATTGCGCTGGCAGGCCCTTCCGGCGGCGGTAAGACCACGCTGGCAAATATCGTCGCAAGATTTTTTGACCCGGACGAGGGGCGCGTCCTCATTGGCGGCGTTGATATTCGGGATATTCCAAAGGAAATACTGATGGACACGGTATCTTTTGTGTTTCAAAACAGCCGTTTGTTAAAGGCATCCATTCTGGAAAACGTCCGCATGGGAAAGCCCTCGGCAACCCGCGAGGAGGTCTCCCGCGCGCTGGCGGCGGCACAATGCATGGATATCATTGAAAAGCTGCCTGGCGGCATAGAAACGGTTGTAGGCGCAAACGGCGTGTATTTGTCCGGCGGCGAACAGCAGCGGATAGCCATCGCCCGCGCCGTCTTAAAAAACGCGCCTATTTTGATTCTTGACGAGGCCACGGCCTTTGCCGACCCTGACAATGAAGTCCGCGTCCAGCAGGCCTTGTCCGCCCTTTCCAAGGGAAAAACAGTCATCATGATTGCCCATAGGCTCTCGTCAATTGCAGACGCGGATTGCATTTACGTGCTGCGGGAGGGGCAAATTGCCGAGAGCGGCCCGCACGGCAAGCTGCTAGAAAAAAACGGTCTGTTCGCCCGCATGTGGAAAAATTATTCCGAAGCGGCGGAGTGGAAAATTTTAAATGAAAATCAAAAAGCGGAGGTAGAAGCATGATAAAAAAATCCCTGATTCCCAAATTAAAAAAACGTTTTGCGCTCTCAGAGCAAGGCGCCGCCGACTTGATAAAAGGCTGTCTTGCCTGCGTCCTGCAGGACATATCCTTTATGCTTCCTGTGGGCCTTTTATACTATTTCGTCATCGACATTATGAACGGGGCCTTAAGCGGAAAGCGCGCCGCCCTTTATGGAGCCGGAGCCGCCGCCTGCCTTATCCTTATCCTCATTGCAACCTGGTTCCAATACAACGCCACCTATTTAGCTACCTATGTGGAAAGCGGGGTAAGGCGTATTTCCCTAGCCGAAAGTCTGCGCAAAATCCCCTTGTCCTTTTTCGGCAAAAAAGACCTTGCCGACTTGACAAACACCATCATGGGGGACTGCGCAACCCTTGAAACAGCGTTTTCCCATTATGTTCCGGGCCTGGTGGGCTCTCTTATCTCAACCACCTTGATTGGCCTCTGCCTTTTTGCATACGAATGGCGTCTTGCCCTCGCTGCAATTTGGGTTCTGCCGATTGCATTTGCAATCACGATTTTCTCGGCGCGGGTACAGGAATATTTTAACCAAAAATTCGTGGCCGCCGGCGTGGCCCTTGAAAACGGAGTTCAGGAATGTATTGAAAGCCTGCAGGATTTAAAAGCAAACAACGCGGAAAAACGCTATTTAAAAGGCCTTTACAAAAAAATTGACTATGCGGAAAAACGGCATGTCAACACGGAACTTGGAACGGCCCTGTTTGTCGTCTCAGGAACGCTGCTATTAAAATTCGGCATTGCAACCGTTGCCCTTACAGGCTCCGCGCTGCTTATTCGGGGCGAAATCGATATTCCGCTGTTTTTTATGTTTCTGCTTGTAGTCTCAAGGTTGTACGCTCCTCTTGAGGGCGCGCTGCAGAATCTTGCGGCAATTATCGCCACTAAAACGAATATAAACCGCATGAATGAAATTTTAGACCGCCCTATCCAGACGGGCAGTAATCAATTGACAAATAAAGGCTGCGATATTGTGTTCAACCATGTAGGCTTTGCCTATAATACGGAGGAAACCGTTTTAAAGGACGTGTCCTTTACCGCAAAACAAGGGGAAGTCACCGCTTTAGTAGGCCCTTCCGGCGGCGGAAAAACCACCGTATCGCGCCTTGCGGCGAGATTTTGGGATATCGATAAGGGAAAAATTACCGTGGGCGGCATGGATATCGCAAAGATAGAGCCCGAAACATTGTTGTCCCTGTATTCTATCGTGTTTCAGGAGGTCACCTTGTTCAACAATACAATCATGGAAAATATCCGAATTGGAAAAAAGGACGCCACAGACGAGGAGGTAATCGCGGCGGCAAGGCTGGCAAACTGCGAGGAATTCGCGCTAAAGCTCCCGGAAGGCTATCACAGCATGATTGGGGAAAACGGCTGCGAGCTCTCCGGCGGCGAAAGGCAGCGCATTTCCATTGCCCGCGCTTTCCTTAAAAACGCTCCCATCATCCTATTGGACGAGGCCACGGCAAGCCTTGACGTGGAAAACGAAACGCTGATACAAACCGCTTTGTCAAGGCTGATAAAAAATAAGACCGTGCTAGTTATCGCCCACCGAATGAGAACGGTCAGCAGCGCGGACAAGGTTGTCGTTCTCTCCGGCGGCACGGTTGCCGAACAGGGAACGCCGCAGGAGTTACTGCGCACCGGGACCATTTATCCCCATATGGTAAAGCTGCAGACCGCCGGCGGGGATTGAGGCATTTAATACGCGTCCGCCCCGCGTTTATATCCAGTTTGGCTATTTCACACATTGATGTTCTCTTTTATTTTTCAACCGTATAACATAAATTCTATTTTTGTTGCGTAATAAACTCCAACTTATTATAATAAAAGCAGAGGGCAGTCTGTTTTTTGGCTGCTGTGAAAGGAGTTTTTGACATGAAAAAGAATTGGAAAATATTTTTAATTGCAGGTATCATTCTGATTGCTTTGTTAGTTGGCAACGCTGTTTCCGCATTTATGGACAGGGTTCCCTCAAACGACATTTCCGTTACCGGAAATACCGCCGGCAACCTGAATAACGGCGGGCTTTTTGCGGAGGACAATGGGAAAGTTTATTTTTCCAACGCTTACGACGGCGGCCGCCTTTATTCCATGAACGCAAACGAGACCGAGCTTGTCAGAATCAGCCCTTCCAGAGTGAATTCCATCAATGTGGGCGGAAATTACCTTTATTTTTATATGAACAATTCCGAGGGCGGCACCGGCTTCGGTTACGTGATTCGCTCCTACGGCGTTTACCGCTCCAAGCTGGACGGCTCCCGGCTGCAATGCCTTGACCGGACGGTTTCTACCGCCCTGCAGCTCTCCGGCGATTATCTGTATTACCAGCGTTATAATAACACGGATTACACCAAGCTCTATAAAATAAAAACCGACAAGAGCGGCCAACAACTGGTGTCCGAAAGCATCATCAATCCCAATGCCTGCAATAACGGGACGATTTATTTTAACGGCACGGAAAAGGACCATTACCTTTACGCCCTCGATACCAGAACGGATACTATTTCCACCGTCTATCAGGGAAATCTCTGGTATCCCGTTTACCATAACGGCTACATATACTACATGGACGTCTCCTCCAATTACCGGCTCTGCCGCTATTCCCTCTCCGACAACGTGGTGGAAATTCTCACCACCGATAGGGTAGACACCTTCAATGTGTGCGACTTTTACATTTATTATCAAAGAAATTCCTCCGAAAGCCCCGCGCTGATGCGGATGGAGCTTGACGGAAGCAACCCCGAAGTCGTGGCGGAGGGCAACTATACAAATATCAATTTGACTTCCTCCTACGCTTATTTTAATCTTTTTGGGGAGGATATCCCGGTTTACCGCACGCCAATTTACGGAAGCATCAACGTAACGCCTTTTACGGCGGCGGAGGAAGCGGCGATAAAGATGATGGGGAAGTGATAAAAAAGTGATAAAAAAATCTGTTGCAAAATATTTTTCTTAAGCAATTGGCTGTATAAAGCGGAGAGAAGACCTCTCCGCTTTTTCACTTTGGCTGTTATTCAAAACAACTGTACATTCAGCATTTAACAACTGCATCCAGCGACTGCATTTGACTGCTGCATCTGACAATCATATCCCGCAACTGTATCTGACAATTGCAATATTTAACTGCTGCATCTGACAATCACATCCGACAACTGCCCCCACAAAGCTCAAATACAAAACGCCGCATAAAGAGGGACTGCAAAAACGCCTTCCTCGTATCCGAAGTTTTTCTCGGAGATGCGAATCACTAACTCCGGCTGGTACAGCTTTTGATAGTGCTTTAAACTTCTGGCGTGGGTATTTTCACCGGATTTTACTTCAATCGGCACTATTTTTCCCTCTTTTTGTATTACAAAATCCACCTCCGCGGCGGGTGCATCCGCCGTCCAGTAATATAATTGATACCCTTTCGCTTTCAACGCCTGCGCCACATAATTTTCCGCCAAAGCTCCCTTAAAAAGAGCCGACAGCTCGTTTCGCATAATGCTTTCTGCCGGTATATTGGAAAACGCAGTCAAAAGTCCTACATCGGATAAATACAGCTTAAACGCCGATATATCCCGAAATGCCGTAAGCGGCAGTTCCCCTCTTGTAATCCTATCGCATTGCAACACCGTGCCGGAAAAAACAAGCCATGCAATGGAATCCCCAAACAAACCCGCCGTAGCTCCTTTTCGGATTAACTTATACTGAAACTTCCTGTTTTCCTTTGCAAGCTGGGCAGGCATGGAATAAAACGCATTTTTTATTTTAGCGCTCTCGTTATCGCTGGTATATTTTGCCATATCGGCCGTATAGGAATTTAATATCATATTCTGTACTTCCGGCACGTTAATCCGGGATTTTTCTTCCATATACTCTTTGATGGCGGCAGGCATCCCTCCGGTTATTAAATACCTGCGATACCACACAAGAAGCTCCTTATGGACGGAATCCGGCATTTCCCTTTTTTGTCCATAATGTTCCCAAATCAGCGTTACAAGAGCTTCCTGCTTCATCGCCCGCAAAAATTCATCAAATCCGAAAGGGTACAACGTTTTTATTACAACCTTGCCCACCGGAAAAGAATACTTTTCCCGGTTGATTGCCACGCCAAGCAGGCTCCCGGCGGCCGCTACATGATATTCCGGCGCTTCCTCCTGAAAATATTTTAGGGAGGTCAAGGCCCTCTCGCAAGCCTGTATTTCATCAAAAATAAGCAGCGTCTCGTCCGGCACAATCTTTTGAGAAAAGTATTCCTCCAACAAACGAATCAATCTATCCGGGTTTAATTCTCCCTCAAAAAAACCGGCTATCGTTTCCATTCTCTCAAAATTAACGTAAATACAGTTTTTAAAGCACCGCTCCCCTAGTTCCCTGAGAATATACGTTTTTCCGGCCTGCCTGACCCCGTTCAAAATAAGCGGCATCCTTCCCGCCTGCTTATTTCTCCACGCAATCAATTCGCTCATAATATTTCTCTCCATATAGCCTGCAGTCCTTTCTGTTTTTTGGCTCGCCGCCTGCAAAATTTAAATTCAAAACGCCGGTGTCCGCCGATATGATTTTTGACAATGCTTTAAATTTCTGATATATGATTTTCGACAATGCTTTAAATTTCCAATATAGGTAATGTTCTTAAACTCCTTCTCCTTTTAGTATAATCCTTTTTTATTTATTTTCAAGAAAAAATCACTTTCAAATGACTTTTTCTTAAAAATAAATCATTTCAAAGTGATTTTTCTTATTTTTCTATCTATTTTCAAGTTCTCGC
>JAMPGS010000145.1 GCA_023663815.1 Clostridium sp. | reverse complement strand
CATAATTCAGCCCCGTATTGACAACCGCCGCAAAAATGCTGGCATAAAGCGGGAGGGAAGCCGCCTCCATACAGCGGAGCAGCGTAGAAAACAGCATAGATACTGCCATCGGTATAAAAGAAATTGCAATGATTCTAAGATACCCCGCCGCAATCTCCCTTGTCACGGCATCCTTTGTATAAATATTCATAATCTGCCCGGAAAAAGCAAAACATATTCCCGTAAAAGCCGCCGCCAGAAAAACCGCCAGCGACAAATTGACGAAAAAGCTTCTTCCAACCTCTTTGCCGTCCTTCTGGCCCATGTATTGGGCAATCATAATTCCCGCCACCGCCGCAATGGCAGACACCAATACCGAATAAATAGAAGAAAATTTACCGCCAAGCCCGATTCCCGCGATACTGCCGCTCCCAAGCTGGCCCGTCATAATCTGATCTACCACGCTGAATGAGGACTGCAAAAGCCACTGCAGCGTGATTGGCAGCGCAATATTGATTACAAGCTTATAAAAAGGCGTTTTTTGTTCCATCACAATCCTCCGTTTCGCCCCTGTGCAACATCGGTGCGCAAATTTATTTGTTGTTTGTAAAAAGCTTTTTCCACAATATGTTTTCCTTGCCGGTTTTCTTCATTTTATTTTACATATGGAGAATTTACAATAGGTTAAACGCGTAACCTATCACAAAAAAACGCCTCTATCTTTGTGCAGTCTGCTAACGCTCTGCCGCTTGACTAACTCCACCGGCAGCGTATAAGTCTCGCCCTCCCCCTTTCCCTCTTTTAACTCCTTTAACATGGCAACGGCCAGCTCCGCCCGCTCTTTTCCGTTCTGCCTTATAGTGGTTAGCTTTGGATAAATCCTCCGACTTATAGGACAATCGTCAAAGCCCGCAACGGAAATATCCTCCGGTGTTTGAATACCTCTCTCCTGCAAAAACTGAATCAGCTCCGCGGCATAATAATCCGACACGGCAAAAACAGCCGTATGGCTCATTATTTTCTCTAAATGCTCCTGATAAAAGCTTCTGCGCCCCGCCTCCGACATGGGTACCTGAAGGAAGTCCACACGCACGCTTTCCTCTGCCTGCAAAACGCTGTTCTTCTCGCCTTTTTCCTTCTGCAAGCCGTCTCTTCCGCCTTCTTCTTCCCGCAAGCTGTCCCTCTTGCTTTCTTCTTCCTGCAATCCGTCTCTCCTGCCTTCTTCCTCCCGCAAGCCGTCTCCTTCGACTTCCTTCACCTGCAATGCACCGTTTTTTTCACATATCTCAAGCCGCAAAGCATCGTCTCCCCCGTTTTCCTTCTGCAATCCGTCTCTTCCGCCCATACCCGCCTGAAACCCTAAATATCTCTGCCTGTCCATGCAGATATCGTTGTCCGCAATGCAAAGAACCTTTCGATGCCCCATGCTTTTAAAATAGCTTCCCATCTGAAAACCGCCGTCGTAATCATCAATGGTGATATTGCAAATGCGCCCCGTCTCCTCGCAGTAACCGTCGTACACTACGAAGGGAATATGCATAAGGCTCCGAAGCTTCTTATAATCCTGCCCGCAAAAGCCCATAATTACCAGCCCCTCCATATTCCACATGGAAGCAAAGCGCACAATTTCATTCCATGCGTCCGTCACCTTCACCATCATAAAGCAGCCCGCTTTTTCAATTTCTCTGGACAGATAACTTATAGCGGACGAAATAAAAGTATCCTCCAAAACGCGCTCCTCGTACTTTTCATGGTCGTTTACAACCACGCCGATAATACGGGAATCGTTTTGCGCCAGCAAAATCCCCGCCATGCTGGGAATATACCGCCTTTTCTCCAAAAGCTCCTGAACCTTCTGCACGGTTGCATCTGAAATCTTTTTCGTTTTTCCGTGAATTACGTTTGACACCGTGGCCGTGCTCAAGCCCAGCTCCTCCGCAATATCCACAATCCGAACCCTATGTTCATCCATGGCTCATCAACTCCTGAATATATCTCACATCCTCCTGCTTGATATAGCCCACCTTTTGATAGGAAAAGGCAAACTCCCCCCGCCGCACCGCATAGCCCCTGTAAATATACTCGCCAAACCCGCAATACACCGCCGCCGTGTCTGTGAGAATTTCATTTTCCCAGACGTCCTTCAATTCAATCCCTTCATAATACAAATGAAGGTGGATTGCCTCATGGGCAAGCACCGCCGCCACCACGTCCAAGGTATAAAAATCTTTTACCTCCAGCCGTATGGTCGTAAAGGCCAAATCCGTGCGTATCTGCCCGGCGTGCTCCGGCACCGGCACGGTCTCCACAATCAGCTTGATAAAATCCCCATCAAATCCCAAATGATTACAGATACTGCATAAAAGCCGTTTCAGGGAAATCTCGTCACAAATGTTCATGCTAAGCGCTCTGGCAATATCCCCCGGTATGACATACTCGCCAAACTCTCTTTTCTCCCGTTTTTCAAGAAGCGCCACGCACTTTTGAAACAGCTCCCGCGGAACTGTTTTTGAGACGGCAACTCCGGCGGGAGGCTTTCGTAGCACAAAACGCCTAAACAGAAAATACCCAAACCCAATAAACGACAGCAGTCCAAAAATATCGTTGATTCCGATACGATATAAAAAAGACAATATCTGATTCAATCCTTTTCCCCTTCCTTTATGTATTGATAGCTAAAGGTGCGCCCTCCGTCCATGGATTCAAACAGGGCCATGCCTGCGGCGTCCCCGCCTGCGTAATCCCCGTCGGCCCCCTGTCCGCAAAGCACATACAACTTTCCGCCTTCCTCATAGGGCATTTCCGGGTAATCATAGGGATAATATTGATAACCGCCCTCCAACGTCGCCTGCGGCCCTTGAATTGCAACCGGCTGATAGCTCTTCCCGCCGTCCTCTGTCACATACAAGTCTGCCTCGTCCCCGCCGTTGTGCATCAGAGTGGCAAAGCCAAGGGTTTCATTTAGGAAGGTAAAGTCAACACCCATTCCCATATCTCCACCGAAGGGGGAGGATGAAACCACCTGCCATGACAGGCCTCTATCCATACTTTTCAACAGCCCGTACCATCTGCTTCCAAGGGCCGCATCCAAAACTACCATCCGAAAGCGAATCCCGCCTTCCTCTAGCTGGCACTCTTTTTCAAAATCTCCCCGATACTGTTCTAGGAACTGCCTTTCCCATTCCTCGTCGGAAGCTTCGGCGGATTCCCCGTCGGGCCTTCCGTTCATGCTATCGCCACTATCGTCAAATTCCTCTTTCGTTTCTTTCTCAGACGCTCCTTCAAATTCCTTATCCGTGCTCCTAGCTGGCTTTCCGGCAGCATCTGCCTCAAAGTACTTGTCCGTATCTGCATCAGAACTCTCATCAACATTTTTGCTATACTTCTCGTCAATGCTCTTATCATACTCTCTACCAATGTACTCCGCACCCTCTCCCGGCGTCTGCGCCAAAATTTTCTCCGGTATTTCCATCGCCCTTACTTTATGATTCCTTCCTCCTGTAGCATTATCGCTCCAATGAAGGCGCGTACCGGCTGCAAGCGCGGCAAGACATACGAAAAAAATAATCGCTAACCCCATCTTTCCCTTGTTTTCCATAATCTTCCTTTCCCATGCGGCTTTTCATAGCTTCTCGTGGCTCCTCTATAACTTCTCCATAACCTTTTTGCTGCTTCTTCATAGCTTCTCCTCAGCCTTTTCGCAGTTCCTTCATAACTTCTCCTCAACCTTTTTACAGCCTCCGCAAGCTTTCGTTTAAACTCTACTGTTCAGCAACAGGCTTTATTATGGTTTATTATCCAATATTTTTTCCGTTTCATCAATAGAAAAAGCCCGTCTAAAGTATCATGCTTCAGACAGGCTAATATTACATGCGCATTAATTCCTCTTCAAACTCTTGCTCCGTATCCACAAAATGATAAGGCTCATACTCTCCATAAGCCGACGGACGGCTGATTGTCACCAGTTGAATCGTGTCATACCCTCACGCATACTCATTCATTTTCGCCAGCTTCGCCGCTTGGTCCGCCGCAATGCAGGCATCGATAATCTCCTGAATATCCCCGTCCATCACCTTGTCAAGCTTATACAGTGTAAGGCCGATTCTGTGGTCGGTCACGCGCCCCTGCGGGAAGTTGTAAGTGCGAATTTTTTCCGAGCGGTCTCCGGTGCCAATCTGGCTCCTGCGCAGCTCCGCCTCCGCGTCGTGAGCCTTCTGCTGCTCAATATCATAAAGCTTTGCGCGGAGCAAGGCAAAGGCCTTTGCCTTGTTCTGTAACTGGGATTTTTCCGTCTGGCTGTACACCACAATTCCCGTGGGATAATGGGTAAGCCGCACCGCCGAATCGGTGGTATTGACGCACTGTCCGCCGTTTCCCGACGCGCGCATAACGTCAATCCGAATATCTTTCTCGTCAATCACCACGTCCACTTCCTCCACCTCAGGCATCACAGCCACCGTGATAGTTGAAGTATGGATACGCCCGCCCGACTCCGTCTCCGGCACACGCTGTACCCGGTGCACGCCGCTCTCATATTTCAATTTGGAATAAGCGCCCTGCCCGGTAATCATAAAGTTTACCTCCTTCATGCCGCCGATTCCAATTTCGTCCACGTTCATGGTTTCCACCTTCCACCGCTGGCTCTCCGCATAGTGCACGTACAGCCGATAAACCTCCGCCGCAAAAAGAGCCGCCTCGTCCCCGCCTGCGCCAGCCCGGATTTCAACAATCACGTTCTTGTCGTCGTTGGGGTCTTTGGGAAGAAGCAGAATTTTAAGCTCGCCCTCAAGCTCCTCAATGCGCTTTTTGGCCGCGTTCAACTCCTCCTTTAGCATCTCCCGCATATCCTCGTCGGTCTCCTCCTCCAGCATGGCAAGGGAATCCTCCGCGTCCTGCCCGCATTTTTTATACTCCTTATATGCGTTTACAATGGGCGTAAGGTCGCTCTGCTCTTTCATCAGCTTGCGGAATCTTTCCTGATTGTTCGCCACAGAAGGCTCGCCAAGCTCGCCCATAATCTCCTCAAATCGAATTAACAAATCTTCCAATCTGTCAAACACGGTTTTTACCTCCAAACTCCATATACCACCCTGTCCAGTCCCGCCAAGTCCTGACAGAGCGTTATCTCCTTATAACCCGCCTCTTCCATATAGCCCATAACGGCATCCGCCTGCCCGCATCCAATCTCAAAAAACAGCATCCCGCCGGGATATAAATACTCCTTCGCCTCTTTTGTCAGCTTTCTGTAAAAATCCAGCCCGTCCCTTCCGCCGTCCAATGCTTCCACAGGGTCGTGATTTTTAACCTCTTCCATCAAATTTTGAATCTCGCCGCTTGGAATATAGGGCGGATTTGACACGATAATCTCATACTTTCCCGTTACCTTCTCAAACAAATCACTTTGAAAAAACTCCGCTTCCAGTTCAAGCCTTTCCGCGTTTTTTCTCGCCACCTGCAAAGCGCGCTCCGAAATATCGCAGCCATAGCCCGCGCAGTCGTTGGAATAGCGCAGCAAGCTCAAAAGAATACACCCTGAGCCGGTACACATATCTAAAATTCTCATTCCGTCGTGGAGATAGCGCAAAACCTCCTCCGCCAGCGTTTCCGTGTCCTGTCTGGGAATCAGCACGTCGGGCGATACCTGAAATTTCAGCCCCATAAAATCCTGATACCCTAGAATATGCTGCAAGGGGATATGCCGCTTCCGCCGCTCAATGCACGCCCTATAGTCGCGCTGATGCTCCTCCGACACCTGATTTTCCCCATGGGATAAAAGATAATTCCTATCGACGCCGCAAACCTCCTCAAGCAAAAGGCGCGCGTCTAAAGCCGCCTCCTCTATGGACGCTTCTTTAAGCTGCTCCTCACCCCAACGATACAACGCCCGATACTCCATAGCTCACTCCCTATCTTCTTCGGACGCTGTCTCCGAGACAAAACCCTCTTCAGGGCGAAATTCTGTTTTCAAACGAGATTCCTCCTCAGAGTAAAAATTCTTTTCCAAACGAGAATTCTCTTCAGAGTGCAAATCCTCTTCCAAACGAGAATTCTCCTCAAAGTGCAAATCCTCTTCAGCGCGAAAGTCCTCTTCCGAACGCGAATCTTTTTCTTCTCCGAAATTTTCTCTCAAATAAGCCCGCCAATCAAAAACCGCCTCCACCGAGCGCATGGCAACCTCCACCATACTCTCGTCCGGCTCCTTTGTAGTAAGCCGCTGGAGCATCATGCCCGGCGCGGAAATAATCTGTATCAAAAGATTGTCGCTTCGCCCCGCAAGACGGATAATCTCATAAGAAATGCCCGCAATCACCGGAATCAGCGCAATCCTAAGCGCCACCTTGAGGGCTGGGTTCGGCACCCGGATAAAGAAAAACAAAATAATGCTTACAAACATCACAAAAAACAAAAAGCTTGTCCCGCAGCGCTTGTGAATACGCGAGCTCCGCATAACATTCTTGACGGTGAGGGCATGTCCCTTTTCAATACAATTGATGCACTTGTGCTCCGCGCCATGGTACTGGTACAGCCTGTGAATATCCTTCATCAAACTGATTCCCACCACATAGCCGAAGAAAATTAAAATCCTAATTGCCCCCTCTATAATCGCCAAAAGAGAGGCGTTCCTGATAAACCCGGATAAAAGGGACGATAGATAATAAGGCAGCAGAATAAAAATACCCACCGCCAGCAGAATGGAAATACCCGTCGTGATTCCCATGAGAATGTTTTCGGCTCTGCCTCCCGATATCTTATCGAGAGCTTTGTCCAGCTTCGTCTCCTCCGCTTCCTCGTCCTCATAAAAAGAAGCCGAATAATTTAACGTTTTTACTCCCAGCCGCAGGGAATCCACAAAATTAAACACCCCGCGGATAAAAGGGATTTTTGTCGCCTTGCTCCCGTGCAGACAGCCCCGGAATACCTCCACTTCCACTTCGATTTCCCCGTTAGGCTTACGCACCGCCACCGCGTAATCGTCCTTATTTTTCATCATGACGCCCTCTAAAACCGCTTGACCGCCAATCCCTGATGAACGGTTGATTTTCTTTTTTTTCATAATAATACTCCTGTGTAAGCTCTCAAAGAATTTTCCTATGAAAATCAAATAGGGAAATTTTCCCCTGCTCGCCGCACGGGGCGCACGCTGCGCCAGCGGCTTATTCTCCTGTGTGTCCCTGCGCAAAAAACAAGGTTGAGATGCAACACCCCAACCTTTTCGTGCAAACCTATTTGCTTTCTACACCGTATTTCTTGTTGAACTTATCAATACGTCCCGCCGCTCTAGCTGTCTTTTGCTGGCCTGTGTAGAATGAATGGCACTTAGAACAAACTTCAACGTGAATATCCTTTTTGGTTGAACCTGTTACAAACGTATTGCCACAGTTACAAGTTACGGTTGCCTGATAGTACTCAGGATGAATTCCTTCTCT
>JAMPGS010000144.1 GCA_023663815.1 Clostridium sp. | reverse complement strand
TCTCCATTTTCTCCCCGTATCTCATAATTTTTCTTCGCGCTGCCAAAAAGCACCTCCACGCCGAGCATTATCAAAATCAGAGGCCAGAAATGATAAATCATTTCATAATTCAATCTCGGAAAAAACAGCCTCAGCAAAAACAATATTCCAATGATAATCAAAACCAGCCCAAAGGTAACCGAGCCTACTCTGTGTATTCTGATTGTCTGCTTTTCCATAGCTTATTCCTCCCGCCGCGCTTCCCGTTCCTTCGTTTCCTGCTCCTTTGTTTCATGGTTTTCCAACAGGGGCCGCTCCTTCTTTCCGCCAATCATTTTTATGCCCAAAACAATAATGCCGATACCTACCAGAAAGCTGGGGACATAATCTCCAATCCGCCACATAATCCTTGAAATAAAATAATATCTTTCCGGGAGAAAATCCCGCAGCAGGTTTGCCGTCGAATTCCATAGAAAGCACGCTCCCAAGAAAATTAAAATGTACGCTATCCATCTTTGATTTTTTTTCACAAAGTTGTTTATTCCCGGAAGCGAATCAAGTCCAAAAAGATATTCGTCCTTCACCTCGTCAAATTCATCGTCGTTTAAGCTTGCTAAATGATTTGCATGGAAAAAGCTGTAAAACCATGCTACAACCGCCAGCGTGCTCAACACTCCCTGCATCAGCCATGCGGTAAGCATAATAAGTATGGCGAAAAGAAGCATCAAGCACAGCCCCGTTTTCATGAAGCCCATATACATTTCCGCCGCCCCCGGAATAAGGGAAAAACAAAAAGTTAAAAATCGGTTCTTTTTCTTAGTTTTCATAATAAATTCCTCCATCTTTTTGATAAAAATTCTTTTCCTGCCAATTGCTTATTTTATTAAACCATGAATTAATTTCCTGATTTGCCCTACGCGTACCCTCGTTGAGCATATAATTAATGTCTATTCTGTCTTTATCCTTCAAGGCCTCTTCCTTCAGCCACTCCGCCCGGCTCTGCTCACCGGCAGTCCCCTCATACCCTCCTTCTTTTTCCTGAACAGGAAGCGCCGCCAGCATAAAGACAGCCGCCGCCATTCCCGCTATAATTTTAAGACGATATGAAAAAAATGCAATTGTTCTCTCTCCGCCCCCGGACTTCGGCAGAGCCTCCACGGTTTTTTCGGGGAACGCCTGATTTAAAATCTGCTCTTTCATGTGGGGCGGTGCGTACAGCTTTTGCCGCTCTAGCTGCTCAATGAAAAGATTCAGCTCCTCGTCCGTCAGGTATCCATTCATGCCGTTTCCTCCTTTCCTCCTTACCACAGGGCTTGATGCAGGCTCATTCCATGCGGACTTTGTCCGCAGCGCCTGCTGGGTGATAAGGAATCTTCCCACTCCGTGGGCCCCTCCTTACCACAAATCTTTTAACATCTCTCGTGCGCGGTAAATTTGGGTTTGAATTGTCTTGATACTCTTCCCGTGCCTTGCCGCAATTTCTTTTGAGCTCCGCTCTTCCAAGTAATATTCCCTCGCCACCTGATTATAAGGTGGCTTTAGCTTTTCACACTTTCCGGCAAGATTGCTTTTTATTTCCTCTTCCATACAAATTTCCTCAGGGGAGCCTCGCTGCTCCGCTTCCAGCTCAAAAAAGGCGTCCTCCACCGGCACGCTTTTGCGGCTTGCGCTTCTCATATAATCGATGCTTTTATTGGTGGCAATCCTGCAAATCCACGCCTTCTCGTTTTCCCCGTCAAAGGTATCATACTTCTGAAAAGCCGCTAAAAAGGTTTCCTGCATCAAATCCTCCGACATAAAATAATCGCCGGTTATTTTATAGCAAATGGAGAAAACAAGCTTATCATATGTATCAATCAGCCTAGCCAGCCACTCTTTTGTGCAGGCTGCTTTTTTCAACGCAGGAGGCTCCTTCGCGCTGCTTTGTCTCCTGCCCGTCATGGTACTTATTTTCTCCACCTCCTTTTCGTTTTCCTGCTTCACTTATTATAACGAAAGATTCTCTAAACTTACTTCAAATTTTTTGAAAAATTTATTCTTTTGTGTTAGCATGAAATTAGAAGTACATAAAACAACGGATATCACGCTTTGCGCATTATCCTGATGACCAACAACGGATACATCGCCTTGCGCGACGGCCTGATATCCAGCAACGGCTGCCCTGCTCCACACGTCAACCTTATATTTACAAATTGCTTGTGCCTTGTTTGCATAAGCGGGAAAGGAGATTGATATGCAAAAAATTCCTGAAACAATGAAAGCGTTGGTTGCTTACGGAAAAGGCAACTACAAACTGGAACTGAACTATCCCACGCCAAAATGCGGCCCCGACGACATCATCATCAAAACGGAGGGGTGCGGCATCTGCGCGGGAGATTTGAAATGCAACCATGGGGCCGCCATGTTCTGGGGCGACGGTATGCAGCCCATGTGGGTGGAGCCTCCTTTTATTCCCGGCCATGAATTCTTAGGGCACATTGTGGAAATGGGCGAAAATGTAAAGGACTTTGAGCTGGGCGAACGGATTACCGCAGACCAGATTGTTCCCTGCGGCCAATGCCGCTTCTGCAAAAGCGGAAGATACTGGATGTGCCAGCCTCACTCCATTTTCGGCTTCCAAACAGGCAACAACGGCGGAATGGCGGAATACGTGCGCTATCCCAAAACCTCTGTGATTTCAAGGGTGCCCTGCGACATGCCTCTTGAAAAAGCCTTGCTCATCGAGCCCTACGGCTGCTCAAAGCACGCCGTTGACCGCGCCAAAATCGGCAATGAGGACGTTGTGGTTATTTCCGGCGCAGGCACCTTGGGCCTTGGAATGATTACCTACGCGAGAATGAAGAATCCCGCAAAACTGATTTCACTGGACATGGCGGACAACCGGCTGGAAAAGGCAAAGGAATTCGGCGCGGATATAGTGATGAATCCCGGAAAGGAAAATGTCATCGAAAAGGTGCTTGCCTTAACCGACGGCTACGGCTGCGACATTTATATTGAAGCAACCGGCCACCCCTCAAGCGTACAGCAAGGACTTGGCATGATTCGGAAGCTGGGGACTTTCGTGGAATTCAGCGTATTTGCGGAGCCGGCCACCATCGATTGGTCCATCATTGGGGACAGGAAGGAGCTGGACGTTCTTGGCTCGCATTTAAGCCCTTACTGCTATCCCTTCGTGATTGAAAATATCGCCAACGGAAATTTAAAGACGAACGGCGTCGTGTCGAGAACCTTCCCCATTGAAGAATGGGAAAAAGCCTTTGACTATGCCACAGGAAAATACGGCGATTTTAAGGTAGCCATTACCTTTTAAATTTGGATTAAATATTTCATATATATATACAAGGCTGTTTTCTGGCAGTATACAATTTCTTCCGCAATTATTTTTGCTTCGACGGCGCATAATTATTTTTATTTTAAAATCTTGTCATGTGGTTTTAAATACTATATAATGAACATAAATTATACTTTTCTATCACGTGCAAAGCAGGATTTTTTTTACAAGGGAGACTATATGACAATCGACAGAGAAAACTTACTGAACAGTATCATAGAAAGTCTCGGCAGGATAAAGCATATTTCTCTTGACGACATTCCGAACATTGATTTGTATATGGATCAGGTCACTACTTTTATGGAAAGCCGCCTAAAAAATACCACCAGAAATCCGGAAGAAGATAAAATTTTGACAAAAACCATGATTAATAATTACGCCAAAAATAATCTTCTCCCGCCTCCTGTCAAGAAGAAATACAGCAGGGAACATATTGTGCTGCTTATCTTTATTTATTATTATAAAGGGATTCTCTCTATCGACGACATTCAGACCCTTCTCGGCCCCCTCACGCAAAAATATTTCCACATCGGCGGAGATACGAATATCGGCACCATTTATGAGGAAGTATTCAGCCTTGAAAAAGACGCCATTGCCGGTTTGCAGGAGGATATTGAAAAAAAATTCGCCACCTCCAAGGAAACTTTCATGGATATCCCTCAGGAGGACCGAGAGGTACTGCAGCTTTTTTCCTTTATCTCTATGCTCAGCTATGACGTTTATGTCAAAAAGCTGCTGATTGAAAAAGTGATAGACGGCTTCAAAACCGCCACCGCGAAGGAGGGAAACGCACAGAAAGATTAAAGTTGAACAACTGTCTGCAAGCAGATTGAAAGCTAACCGCTTGCAAGTAATCTCAATACGCTTTGAAAGCCAATCGCTTGCAGACAGTCTCAATACGCTTTGAAAGCCAATCGCTTGCAGACAGTCTCAATACACTTTGAAAGCTGCTCACAATCGAATAGGAAAATTTCCCCTCCGCTGCCCATACGCCGCGGAGGGATTTTTTTACATTTCCCTTGATTTTTTCACGCAGGCTTTCATCGCCTCAAAGACCGCGCTTCTCATTCCTTTTTCTTCCAGCACCCGCACCGCCTCAATGGTAGTTCCGCCCGGCGAGCAAACCATATCTTTCAGCTCTCCCGGATGCTTTCCCGTCTCCAAAACCATTTTCGCGCTTCCCAGCACAGCCTGTGCGGCAAATTTGTAAGCCTGCGCTCTGGACATTCCATCGGCCACCGCCGCGTCCGCCATCGCCTCGATAAACATAAACACATAGGCCGGCGAGCTTCCGCTTACCGCAGTCACCACGTCCATCAAATTTTCCCCCACAATTTCAGTGCGGCAAAACCCGCTGCAGATATCGCGCACGAAAGCCATATCCTCTCCTGTCACATGTTCATTGAGGCACATGCCCATCATGCCCTCCCCCACCATCGCGGGCGTGTTGGGCATGGTACGGATTATTTTCACCTTTTTTCCAAATTCTCCGGCCAGCCATTCCAAGGTTTTCCCCGGCGCAATCGTCACAATGATTTTTTCCTCCGAAATCACATCCCTAATTTCCGCAATTACCGATTGATAATACTGGGGCTTCACCGCCAAAAATAAAATCTCGGCAAACTCCGCGGCTTTTTTGTTATCCCCGGTAGTTAAAATTCCAAGCTCCTCCTCTCTGGCGGACAAAAGCTCCGGCAGCATATCGGAAGCCATCATTTCTTCCTTCCTGCCCTTCCCTGACTGAAGGATGCCTCTCATCATGGCTCCCCCCATATTTCCACATCCTATAAATCCAATTTTCATATTCTTATATCTCCTCTTTTCTTTTTATTCCTGCGGGCAGCAAAGCTATTACCTCGCCACATACAACGGGGTTATTGATTCATTCACAGATTTTGCTGCAGAGCCTGTTTCTCTTCGGACAAAAGATATTTCTTTCCGCAAGGCGCATACCTGTAAAGACGTTTTTTACTTTTGCATAGCCGCCCAATGCTTGCAAACAAGTCCACGCCGCCAAACATCTGCAAACAAACCGCTTAGCTTACTGCCCAAAAAAGTCAAGTTTGCTATAAAACTATAGACATTATACCCCCGGCCGCGACAATCGGCAAGAACGGCATAAAACTACTTTCAAAATATAAAACCGCTTCTAAAACATAAAACTGCTTCCAAGGCTTGCAAATTCCAAAATTCATGCTAGAATGATATCCGAACCGTGCGGAAAATTTTTTTGTCCGTCCGAGTACATATTTGATAAAAGAGGAGATTTTATGAAAATTCAAATTATTACCGATTCAGCGTCCGACATTGTAAACCCCGGCCGGGAGGATTTAACCGTCCTGCCCATGACTATCACCTTTGGCGAGACGGAGTATCTCGACGGAATCAATTTGTCCCACAGCAAGTTTTATGAAAAGCTGGTGGAGTGCGACGATTTACCCACCACCAGCCAGATTTCCCCCTATGATTTTTCACAGGCTATCCGCAAAGTAACGGAAGCGGGCGACATGGCTCTTGTGATTACGCTTTCCAGTAAGCTTTCCGGCACCTACCAAAGCGCCTGCATTGCTGCGCAGGAGTTTGAGGGCAAAGCCTTTGTGGTTGACAGCATGAATGTCACCGTGGGAGAACACGCTCTGATAGAATACGCCCTGCGCCTCAAGGATTCCGGCATGGACATTCAGGACATTGTGGCCGAGCTGGAAAATTCCAAAAAAAATATCCAGCTTATCGCCTTGCTGGATACTTTAGAATATTTGAAAAAAGGCGGCCGCATCTCAAAAACTGTGGCCTTTGCCGGAAACGTCCTGTCCATCAAGCCCGTAGTGGGCGTGGTTGACGGAGAAGTCGCCATGCTTGGAAAAGCCAGAGGCTCCAAACACGGCAATAACCTCCTTGCCGAGCACATTAAAAAAGTAGGCGGCATCGACTTCTCAAAGCCTTATTTTCTGGGATACACCGGCCTCAGCGACGCCCTGATTCAAAAATACATAAAAGACAGCGAGGCTCTCTGGAACGAAGCGGTAAAAAGCCTACCTATAACCACCGTGGGCGGCACCATCGGAACCCACGTAGGCCCTGGCGCGATTGCAGTTGCTTTCTTTTCCCACTCCGTTCTCTAAAATTCCAGCCTGCCACAGCCGCCTGCGCACCTGCTCCCCCACCAAAACCGCAAGGATAATTTTTACACTGTCCGCTGGGATAAAAGGAAGCACGGCGGCAGCAAAGGCAGCGGCAAAGCTCATGCCGCCCTGGTGGGCAAGCCATACCGTCCCAAACAGATAACAAACCGCCGTCCCTAATACCATTCCCAAAATAATCATCACATAATTTGTTTTCCATCTGTCAACAAAAAATCCAATTATCGGCACCATAAAAAAATATCCCATAATATAACCGCCGGTGGGGCCAAGCACCTTTCCGACGCCTCCGCCAAATCCCGAAAACACCGGAAGCCCCACAAATCCCAACAATACATAGATAAATACGCTTATCGACCCTAACTTCATTCCCAGAATATACATCGTCAAATAAACTCCAAAAAACGCCAGCGACACCGGCACGGGACTTATCGGAATCGGCAGCGATATGGGTCCCAAAATACACAAAACCGCCGCCATTACCCCCGTCAATGCCAAATGCTTTGTATTCATGCTAAAACGCCTCCTTTTACAATTGTAAACTTATATTTTTATTCAGTATACAATCTGTAAGGTAAATTGTCAACGGGGTTTAACTTGAAGTTTACATTTTTACAAATCATTCACAATCGCACACTTCATATGTCATTCATAAACTTATATTCCACATGTTATTTATAATCTTACACTCCACATGTCATTTATAATCTTACATTCTATATGTTACTTATAAATTTACATATCACATGCTATTTACCAGTTCCCATTTACCCCGCATCACATTCCTCCCTTTCCCGCACTTCTATCGTTCTCTCAAAAGAAACATGAAAAGATTTCTCAACAACATCAATTTCTCAACAACACTATCAAGACAAATTTTCCACAGCACAGTTTTAAAGTTCTACCTTTTCGGAATTGTGTACCTATTAAAAGTGGGCTATAATTATATTTATAAATCAATTGGAATTTGTGAGGACGAAGTCATGGACATAAACAAAGAATTATACAATATGATTTTTAAAAGGAAATCATTTC
>JAMPGS010000143.1 GCA_023663815.1 Clostridium sp. | reverse complement strand
TGGCAGCGCAAAGAAAAATTATGAGATGCGGGGAGAAAATGGAGAGGTTTTAGAGGAAAACAGGGTGGTGTATGACGGAGTAGCCATGATTCTTACCGCGGTGCTTACAGTGTTTTCTATGGTGATGGGATTGGTGGACTGGGCGTATATGAACGGGGGACTTTATTGGTAGAAGGGTGATAGATGTAACGGAGGTTATGGTTCGCGGAATGAAAAAGGTCTCGTAGCAATACGAGACCTTAAATTAAGCTTGCATAGTTTTATTATATAGGGTGTACTTTGCCTGTCAAGGTTTTTAAGGCGCCTTTGGCTATGAAATTTTTCACGCGGTTTGGATTCAGCAAATATAGGGAGCAATTATTTGCCTGCGGAAGCCTCAGCCGCTTTTTTAGCAAATTCAGTATTCACCAAATCTTCATAGGGAACTCGTTTAGGCAGTTCCCCGGCCTCCTCCAAAATATTTTGAAGAAGGGTAAAGGCGTCCTCCTCGAAAATCAGATTGTTTTTCCAAGTATCCTGATTGTGATAGCGGGCGACGATTGTCGTCAAAGTGGAAAGGTCGGTTTCCTCAAATTGGGGCTGAATTACCTTTGCAATTTCCTCCGGCGTGTGGCTGGCAACGTAGTCCATGCCTTTTTGCAGGGCGTTGGTGAAGGCCTGAATGGTATCGGGATTTTTCTCGATATAGCTTTGTTTTGCGCTGAAGGCGGTGTAGGGCACATAGCCGGAATCTTCGCCGAGGGAGGCCACCACGTAGCCGTCGCCTTTTGCTTCTAGCGAGGTGGCGTGGGGCTCGAATTCAACTGTAAAATCCCCCTGCCCTCCAGAAAACGCGGCGGCAGTAGAGCCGAAATCGATGCTCTGGTCGATGGAAAGGTCGGCTTTCGGGTCAATTCCATTTTTCTTTAAAATAAATTCAAACACCATCTGGGGCATACCGCCTGCCCGTCCGCCGAGTACGTTTGTGCCTTTCAGCATATCCCAGCTAAAATTGTCTATCGGTTTCCGCGACACAAGGAAATTGCCCGCCCGCTGGGTGAGCTGCGCAAAGTTTACCACATAATCCTGCGTTCCGCCGGCATAGGTATAAATAGTGGACTCGCTTCCCATAAAGCCGATGTCCGCCTCGTCGGTGAGGACGGCCGTCATGGTCTTGTCGGCGCCAAAGCCGGTGACAAGGGTCAGCTCAATGCCGTTTTCTTCGAAATAGCCTTCCTCAATGGCAACGTACATAGGGGCGTAAAAGATAGAATGGGCTACTTCGTTTAAGGTAACCGCCTTTTTTCCGACGCCCGCCGCCGTTCCATTGCCGCTTGCCGTCCTTCCGCAGCCAATCAGGCTCCCCGCAAGGAGAAGCGTAAGGAGAAGGAGCGAGGCCGTTTTTTTCAGTAAATGTGACTTTGAAGTTCTTTTCATAATAACCTAACCTCCGTGAATTCATTTATGGGCCGGTTTGATTTGACCGGCGTGTGATGCTTTATTTTATGTAAAGAAGAAAAAAAGTCGCCTGTCCGTTTTTTAATTGAAAAAATAATTTACAGACGATTGTACAGTTATATTTAAAATAAGAATAGAACAAATGATTTTTGATAGACAACAAATGACAAAAAATATATAATAAAGCAATAAGGATTTTAAATCACAAGCTGGCGTCGAAAAGCGGCAGCGTTTGATTCCTGTCAGGTTTATCTGCGTACAGGGCGGCGGTACATTTACGTCCTCCGCCTTTGCCGGGAGCATTGACTGCAAAAACGGCGGAATTTCTGACGGGAAAGAAGGAGGAGAAGAATGGGATTAATTAAGGCGATTACCAGCGCAGCCGGAGGCGTTGCAGCAGACCAGTGGCGGGAATATTTTTACTGTGATTCGCTGGATACGGACGTGTTGGTGGCAAAGGGGAAAAAGCGCACCAGCAAAAGGAGCGGGGGAAACAACCGAGGAGAGGACAATATCATATCCAACGGCTCGGCAATTGCGGTCAATGAAGGACAGTGCATGATAATTGTGGACCAAGGGAAAGTGGTTGAATTCTGCGCGGAAGCGGGGGAGTTTACATACGATACCTCGACGGAGCCCAGCTTGTTTTACGGAAATTTGGGCGAGAACATTAAAAAGACCTTTGCGACGATTGGCAAGCGTATTGCGTTTGGCGGCGACACGGCGAAGGATCAGAGGGTTTACTATTTTAATACGAAGGAAATTATGGGGAATAAATACGGAACGGCCAATCCGGTGCCTTTCCGCGTGGTGGATCAAAATATCGGCCTTGACATCGATATTTCAATTCGGTGCAACGGAGAGTATTCCTACAAGATTACAAATCCTTTGCTGTTTTATATGAACGTATGCGGGAATGTGACGGAGGATTACGAGAGAAGCGAGATTGACAGCCAGTTAAAGACGGAGCTTATGACGGCCCTGCAGCCCGCTTTTGCAAAAATATCGGCAATGGGCGTCCGTTACAGCGCAATTCCGGCCCACACCATGGAGCTGGCGGATGCGTTGAACGAGGTGCTCTCCGCAAAATGGGCGGAGCTTCGCGGAATTGAAATCGTATCCTTTGGCATCAACGCTATGAAAGCCTCCGAGGAAGACGAGGCCATGATTAAGGAGCTGCAGAGAAACGCGGTGCTGCGCAATCCCAATATGGCGGCGGCCACCTTGGCAGGCGCGCAGGCGGAGGCGATGAAAGCGGCGGCCTCCAATACGTCGGCGGGGCCTATGATGGCCTTTGCGGGCATGAACATGGCTTCCGCGGCGGGAGGAATGAACGCTCAGCAGCTATTTCAGATGGGACAGCAGACGGCTCCAAACGCCGGAGCGCAGCAAGCGGCGCCGAACGCCGGATTCCAGCAGTCAGCGCCAGCACAGCAGTCAGCACCAGCACAGCAGGTGCAGGGAAAAGCGGCTTCCGGGTGGACCTGTAGCTGCGGCCATACGGGAAATACCGGAAAATTCTGTTCGGAGTGCGGACTTCCCATGCCGAAGCAGGACGGCTGGACTTGTTCCTGCGGAGCTGTAAATAAGGGAAAATTCTGTTCCGAGTGCGGCGCAAAGAAACCGGCGGGAGCGCCTTTGTATAAATGCGACAAATGCGGGTGGGAGCCGGAGGACCCCAAGAATCCTCCGAAATTCTGTCCTGAATGTGGAGACCCCTTCGACGAAAATGATGTGAAGTAAATGCAAAGCAACATAAGCAGTACATACGACTTATGAAATATGAAGAAAAACAAAAAGCAGCATAAGCAGTACAATGCGATTTGCAAAATATGAAGCAACACAAAAAACAGAACAAGCAGTACAATGCGGCTTATAAAATATGAAAAAACAAAAAGCGGCACAATACGGCTTATAAAATAGGAAAAAACAAAAGCAACATAAAAAGAGACGGCAGGCCATAAAAAATGGCCTCTGCCATAAAGGAGGCCTATGAGCGAGTTCGACACAAACTTAGACGCTAAAACAGTGGATACCTTGGAGGAGACGGATAGGAAGTGTCCATCCTGCGGCGGGGTAATGGATTACGCCCCCAAAACCGGCGGGCTAAGCTGTCCCTACTGCGGGCACACGGAGGAAATAACGGCCGAGAGCGGCGAAGCCTCCTCGGCGGAGGAACTGGATTTTGAGAGCGCGGAAAAAATAGAAAACTGCGATTGGGGCACGGAGAAGAAAACGGTTATCTGCGAGGCCTGCGGCGCGGAGTCGGTTTATGATGCCCTTGAAATTTCTGCGGTGTGTCCATTTTGCGGTTCCAATCAGGTAATGGAGGCCTCCGATAAAAATACCATGGCGCCGGGCGGAGTGGTTCCTTTTCAGGTCACGGATAAGCAGGCTTCCAATCTTTTTAAAGCATGGATAAAGAAAAAGTGGTTTTGTCCGAAGCTTGCAAAGGAAAGCGCAAAGGCAAAGCATTTCAAGGGAGTGTACCTTCCCTATTGGACCTTTGACGCCCAGACGGACTCCGATTACCAAGGGGAGTTTGGGCGCGATAAGGTAAAAAAGGGCCCTAATGGGGACAGGGTGGTGGAAACCACATGGCGTCCGGTGGCGGGACATTACAGGGAAGCTTTCGACGACGAGCTTGTCTGCGCGACTACCAATCACAACCAGTCTATGCTAATGGGAATCGAGCCCTATCGCACGGCGGAAAACAAAGCTTATAAGCCGGAGTATGTGGCAGGCTTTGCCGCGGAGCGTTACGCGGTTGGAATCAAGGAAGCATGGGAGATGGGGAAGGAGAGTATTCAATATAAGCTGAACGGCAATATTGAAAAAGAAATTATACGGAAAAATCAGGCGGATCAGGTGAGGAATCTCAGGATAAGCACCCGTTTCAGCCATTTGACGTATAAATATCTTTTGCTGCCGGTGTGGATATCCAGCTATAAATACAAGGACAAAATATACCAGTTTATGGTAAACGGCCAGACGGGAAAGGTTTCCGGCAAGACGCCTATTTCTGTTCCCAAGGTGATTATCGCTTCTGTGGCGGCCGTTTTACTGCTTGCACTGATTATCTGGTTAAGTCAGCAATATTATTGAGGAGTTTTTAATGAGTATATACGATACTTTAAACGAGCAGCAGAAAAAAGGGGTGTTTACCACGGAAGGGCCGGTTCTATTGCTGGCTGGGGCCGGTTCCGGCAAGACGCGGGTTTTGACCCACAGAATTGCATGGCTGATTGAGGAGATGGGGGTAAACCCGTGGAATATCATGGCGATTACCTTTACAAACAAGGCGGCCGGGGAGATGAAGGAGCGGGTGCAGAAGATTGTGGGCATGGGCTCGGACAGCATTTGGGTGACCACGTTCCACTCCACATGCTTAAGGATACTGCACCGCTACGCCGACCGTTTGGGCTATGAAAACAACTTTACGGTTTACGATACGGACGACCAGAAAACCGTGATGAAAGAAATATGCAAGCGGCTGATGATTGACACAAAGCAGATGAAGGAAAAGAGTATTCTTTCCGCCATATCCTCCGCCAAGGACGAGCTTATATCCCCGGAGGAATACGCCCTTGGGGCGGCGGGTGATTTCAGGAAGCAGAAAATTGCGCAGGCCTACCATGAATATCAATTAGCTTTGAAAAAAAATAACGCCATGGATTTTGACGACCTGATTGTAAAAACTGTGGAGCTGTTTCAAGCGGATAGGGAAGTGCTTGGCGGTTATCAGAAACGTTTTAAATATATCATGGTGGACGAGTATCAGGATACCAACACGGCCCAGTTTGAGCTCATAAGGCTCCTTGCGGACAGTCATCACAACCTTTGCGTGGTGGGCGACGACGACCAGTCCATCTATAAATTCAGAGGAGCCAATATCAGAAATATCCTTGATTTTGAAAAAGTGTACCCGGAAGCGGAGGTTATCCGGCTGGAGCAAAATTATCGTTCCACCCAGAACATACTGGACGCGGCCAACGCGGTTATCCGCAATAACAAGGGGCGGAAGAGCAAGACCCTGTGGACCGACAAGGGAAGCGGCCCTAAGGTGCGTTTCCGGCAGTTTATGAATGCTTTTGAGGAAGCGGAGTATATTGTGGACGATATTGCCCGAAAATGCAGGAAGGGGAAAGCGGAGTACAGCGACTGCGCGGTTTTGTTCCGAACCAACGCGCAGGCGCGGCTTTTGGAAGAGCGTTTCGTGGTGGAAGGGATTCCCTACAACGTGGTCGGCGGCACCAATTTTTACGCCCGAAAAGAGATAAAAGATTTGCTTGCGTACCTAAAAACCATCGACAACGGGCAGGACGACTTGGCGGTAAAGCGCATCATCAACGTGCCCAGACGGGGAATTGGGATGGCGACGGTTGTCAAGATTCAGGATTATGCCGATAGTGAAGAAATGAGCTTTTACGACGCGCTTTGTCAGGCGGAGGAGATTCCGGGCATGGGAAGAACCGCCGGAAAAATCAGGCCTTTTGTAACCATGATACAGGCCTTTAAGGGAAAAATGGAGTTTTACGGGCTGAGCGATTTGATAAAAGATGTGATTGAGACTACCGGCTATGTAAAGGAGCTGGAGGCCTCCGATGACGACGACGCGGAGGGCAGGATTGAGAACATCGACGAGCTTATCAGCAAGATTGTTTCCTTTGAGGAGGTTCACAATCAGCCGACTTTGCGGGAATTTCTTGAGGAAGTGGCGCTGGTTGCGGATATTGACAACGTGGAAAACGGCAGCAATAAGGTGCTGTTGATGACGCTTCACAGCGCGAAGGGGCTGGAATTTCCTTATGTTTATCTGGCGGGCATGGAGGACGGCGTGTTTCCAAGTTATATGACTATCTCGTCGGACAATCCGGAGGAGATTGAGGAGGAGCGCAGGCTTGCCTATGTGGGAATTACCAGGGCCAAAGAGGAGCTGACGCTCTGCAGCGCAAGGCTTCGCATGATAAGGGGAGAAACGCACATGAACGCGGTCAGCCGTTTTGTGACGGAAATTCCCGGCGAGCTTTTAGATGATGGAGAACCGGAGGAGGATTCTTTTTTTGGAAAAGCAGTTTCTTCGGAGAAAGCAAGTTCCTTTTCGGGAAAAGCAGATTCCTCTTCAGAGAAAGCAGTTTCTTTTTTGGGAAAGGCAGATTCCTCTTCAGAGAAGGCAGGTTCCTTTTCGGAAAAAACGGTCTCCTTCAAATCCGGCAGCGGTAATTGGCAGGCAAGATATAAGCCGGCGGCCGTATTAAAGCCAAAAAGAACCGCTGCGGAAAACAAACCCTTTATAGCGGGAGGAGGACTGGGAGCCCTAGCGGCGGCGGGAATCCAAAAGGGAACAGGAGCTGTAAGCGGCGGAAAACCGGCCTATGACGTGGGCGATAGGGTAAAGCATATAAAGTACGGGGAAGGAACCGTCGCGGATTTGGAGCCGGGCCCAAGGGACTATAAGGTCACCGTTGATTTTGACGGCAGCGGCCGGAAAATTATGTACGCGGGATTTGCAAAGCTGGAGAAAATTTGAATTTTTTGTAAAGTTTTTCAAATGGGTATAGTAAATTTCCGCGGTAAATGTTATATTATTATGAAAGAAGGAAATAATAATTCAAAAACCATTTTATCAAAAAGAAAATAATTGCAGGAAAGGGAGGCATACGCAATGAATACATGGAGCAAAATTGAGGAATTAATGGACTTCGTTAAAACCCACGACGTGAAGGAGTTGAAGGACTACTGGAATCACAGGGAGGAGCCGAAGAAGGATAACACCCTTCTCTGGATATTGGCGGTAATTGGCGCGGTTGCAGCAGTAGCGGCGATTGCTTACGCGGTGTACCGTTATCTTACGCCTGATTATTTGGATGACTTTGACGATGATTTCGACGACGACTTTGACGATGATTTCTTCGAGGACGAGGAAGAGGACACGGAAAAGAAGGCTGAAAAAACCGAAAAGTCCGAGGAAGCCGCTAAGGAAGAAGAATAAAAGGTTGCGTAAAAGGAAGAAAGTATGCGGGATGTACAGAAGTGTACGTCCCGTTTTTGTGCGCGGGGGTGCGGAAGGAAAGTTGTGGCGTGCGCAGCACGCATCCCGCGCGGCGGGTGGGCGAAAGCTGGATGTGCAGGCATAAGCGGCACGATTGGCGATAGTATGGGCTAAATTGCATGGAGAAATGAGGAGAGCGAAAGAAGATTCGCACTGTGAAGTGCTAAAGTGCTTTTCATGACCTGTTTGTGCCTAAGCGAAAGACTAACTATTAAAAGTCAAGACCTAAAATGAAATTTTTTGAATGAACTG
>JAMPGS010000142.1 GCA_023663815.1 Clostridium sp. | reverse complement strand
AAAAGCAATCGCCATCAAACCTGCCGTAACCAATACGATGGGCATCCCCTTAAAGGATTCCGGGATATCGTTGTACTCCATTTTTTCCCTGATTCCCGCCAGAATCACAATCGAAATCGTAAAACCCACCGCCGTCGCAAATCCATTCACGATACCGGTTAAAATACCGTAATTTTTCTGAACGTTAGTGAGGGCCACGCCCAGCACCGCGCAGTTGGTTGTGATAAGAGGCAGGTAAACTCCCAACGCCTGATAAAGCGATTTTACAAATTTTTTTAAAAACATCTCCACGAACTGCACCAACGCGGCAATTACCAAAATGAACACGATTGTCTGCAGATAAGTCAAATCAAAGGGGAGCAGTATGTACTTATAAATTGCCCCTGCCACCGCCGACGCCAGCGTAATAACAAAAATAACCGCCGTTCCCATGCCTGCCGCCGTGCTGGTCTTTCTGGACACCCCAAGAAATGGGCACAGCCCCAAAAACTGGCTTAAAACTACATTGCTGACAAGAGAGGATGAAATTAATATAATCAATAAATCTTTAACCATTCTCTTCCTCCTTTTCCTCTATCGGGCCGCTTTCGGCCGCCGCACTATCCGTTTTCACTTCCGCTATCTCGTCAGATTCCGCCATGCCGTCTGTTTTTCTTTTCAACATCTCGTTGACTTCTATTGCACCATCTTTTCTTTCCACAGCTTCTTCAATTTCCGCCCCAGCATCTGCCTGCGCTTCTACCTTTCTAGCAAAATCCGCAACACTATCTTCCCTTTCTTCTGCAGTTCTGTCAACTTTCGCCGCGTCATCTACCTGTCTTTCTGCCGCTCCAGCAGATTCCTCCGCGCCGTTTTTTCTTTCTTCTGCATCCTCGTCAGCTTCCGCCGCCTCGTCGAAATCCTCTTCATCGTCGGTAATTTCAATAATCTCCAAATCCGGTTCCGGGATAGCCGCCTTCTTTTCCTCCGCGCGCCGCTCCTTGCAGCCCGCCTCGCTGCAGTTCATACAGTCAAATCCGCATCCGGATTGTATTTTGGACATATCCTTTCCCTTCTTTTCCCCGGCAAGCTTCACCTTATTTTGAATTGCCGTCAGCACCGCCAGCACGAAGAAAGCTCCCGGCGCCATGACAAAAATACTGCAGGGCACGTAGCTTTCCGGCATCACCGAAAACCCGAATACGGCTCCCGCTCCCAAAAGCTCCCTGACGGCCCCAATAATCGTCAGGGCAACGGTAAAGCCAAGCCCCATGCCAATGCCGTCAAAGAGGGAAAGCATCACACCGTTTTTAGAGGCATAGGCCTCCGCGCGTCCCAAAATAATGCAGTTCACCACAATCAGCGGTATGTACAGCCCCAGCGCATCATATAAGAAAGGAATAAACGCTTTCAGCAAAAGCTCCACAACCGTCACAAAAGAAGCGATGATAACAATAAACGCGGGAATTCTCACCTTGTCCGGTATCACCTTCCGCAAAAGCGATATAAACATATTGCTGAGCGCCAGCACTACCATCGTGGTAAGTCCCATTCCCAAACCGTTTACCGCCGAAGTGGTAACCGCCAAGGTGGGGCACATACCCAGCATCAGGACAAAGGTGGGATTTTCTTTGACAAGCCCGTTTATCAGCCGTTCCGATATACTATTCTGCTTCATATCCGCCGCCTCCTAACTGTGTCTGAAAATAATAAAGCCCCCCGTTTACCGCCGTCGTCACCGCGTTTGTGGTAATAGTCGCGCCGCTGATAGCGTCAATCTCATTGTCCGAAGCCGCCCCGGTCTTTGTATAGGTAAAGGATGCGACGCTTTTCCCTGAAAATTGAGGGACAAGCACTTCCTCGGCCCTCATGCCCAGCCCGGCTGTCTCCGAAATCGAGAGGATAGAAATTCCATTTAAAACGCCGTCGTTGTCAATTCCCATGGTAAAAGTGATATCGCCTCCATAGCCCTCATGGCTGGTAACGGTGAGCACATAGCCGAGCTTTGTCCCGTCCTTGTCCAAGGCTTCCAAAACATTTTCAACAGTAACGCCCTCAAAGCCTGCCACGGCCCATTCCTCGCGCTCCGGCTCCGCGCTTTTTGTCAACACAAATTCCGACGCGGCGGGAAATACCTCGCTGTAAGCCTTTGCGGCGGCTTCCGCCTCGGCCTGCGCGATAGGCTCCTTGGTAATCTGATAAACCACGCCCAAAATCAATCCTGAAAATAAAGTAATCACCAAAAGGACGGCGGCATCTTTTATCATATTTTTCATGCTCTCTTCCCTCCTTTTCCAAAGGCGGTGGGCATAGTGACTTTTTCAATCAAAGGCACCAGCAGATTACCCAGAATAATGGCATAGGAAACGCCTTCCGCCGAGGGGCCGAAGATTCTAAAAATTCCCGTCAAAATACCTAATACCACGCCGTACAGATACTGCCCTTTTTGCGTCACCGGCCTTGTAACATAGTCCGTCGCCATGAAAAACGCCCCCAGCATCAGACCGCCCCCGGAAAGGTGCGCGCTGATATAAGCCGGGTCGAAACCGTGGCCGCCAAATAAAGAAATAAAGATAACAAAGGTCACTATGTAGCTTCCTGAAATTTTCAAATCAATGATGCCAAGAAGAATCAAAATGCACGCGCCAAGCACAATGGCAATCATGGAGGTTTCCCCGATGGTTCCACCCACCTTTCCAATGACCATATTCAAAATATCCACGCTCTCCCCCGCTTTCAGGCTGGCAAGAGGCGTGGGCCCCGTATAGGCGTCGCAGTCAAAGTTGCACATAATGGAGGTGTAGGAAATCAAAAGAAAGCATCTCGCCCCCAGCGCGGGGTTCATAAAATTCTGCCCCAGCCCGCCGAAAAGCATCTTTACCACCAATATAGCAAAAACGCCGCCAATCACAGCAATCCACCATGGCGCGGCAGGCGGCAGGTTCAACGCCAGCAAAAGCCCCGTCACCACCGCTGAAAAATCGCCTATCGTCACCTTCTTGCGCATAAGCTTTTCATAAAGATATTCCGTCAGCACGGTTGTCAGCACGGTAATCAATATTAAAATAAGCGCGTCCAATCCAAAATTATAGATACCAAAGCCCGCTGCGGGAAGCAGGGCAATCACCACCGCAAGCATGATATTTCCGGTGGTAACCTTTGACCGGATATGAGGATTGGAGGAGACTTTCATCAAATCGCTCATTCTATTTTTCCTCCTAATTTAAAATTCGCAGACACTCTAGCCTATGCCTGTCATTATTTTTTCTTCTTTGCAAGCTGCATCTTCCGCATGGACTTAATGACCTGCGTGAGAGGACGCTTCGCCGGGCAGATATAACTGCAGCAGCCGCACTCGCAGCACTCCATACCGTTATTTTTTACAAAAGCTTCCTCGTCGTAATGCTCCGCGTAATCCGCCAGCTTCCGCGGGACCACCCGTCCCGGACAAACCTCCACGCACTTGCCGCAGTTAATACAAGGGCCGGGCTCCATGGCGGAAACCTCGTCCTTTGTAAGACATAGGAGCGCCGAGGAGGTTTTTGTGGTGGGCACGTCCAAATCAAAAATGCCGAAGCCCATCATAGGGCCCCCGGATACAATTTTAACAGACTGCTTTTTAAAGCCGCCCGCTTCCTCCACCAGCTCATGATAGTTAGTGCCTATCCTCACCTTGAAATTCTGGGGCTCCGCAATGGCGTCCCCCGTCACCGTCACGATTCTATACATCAAAGGCTCACCGTAAGTCACCGCGTTGAAAACGGCAATCACCGTGTCCACGTTATTCACCACGCACCCCGCGTCCGCCGGAAGCATGGAAGAGTTGATGGCCCGCCCCGTGGTGGCATAGATAAGCTGACGCTCGGCCCCTTGGGGATACTTTGTCTTTAAAGCCTTCACAGTTATCTTATTTTCATTTTTCGTGAGCCTTCTCAGCTTCGCGACACAGTTCGGCTTATTATCCTCCACCGCAAGGATTCCTCTGGCATTTTCAAAAAGGCTTAAAATGACCTTAAGACCGCCTATCAGCTCCCTTGGCTCCTCCAGCATTTTCCGATAATCGGAGGTCAGATAAGGCTCGCACTCCGCGCAGTTTACAATCACGTACTCTATTTTTTCCGGCTCCTTGGGAGAAAGCTTGACCGCCGTGGGAAAGCCCGCGCCGCCCATGCCCACGATACCGGCTTCCCTGATAAGATTAATTTTTTCCTCTCTGGTAAGCTCCTCAAGGGGCGCCGGTTCCGGCCAGTCGGCCTCCTCATATTTCTTGTCGTCCTCAACTACAATACTCGTCACCAAATCGCCCGTCACTACCCGCCTTGGCTCGATTGCCTTTACCGTTCCCGAAACCGTCGCGTAAACAGGCGCCGACACAAATCCCCCTGCCTCGGCAATTTTCTGCCCGGCCAGCACCCTATCGCCCTTCTTCACAATCGGCTGAGCCGGAGCCCCAATATGCTGCGACATGGGATAAACCAAATCCCCCTTAGGCAAAACTTCCCGAATCGGCTTATCTTTCGACAAATCCTTTCCGTCGTAAGGATGAATTCCCCCGACAAATGTTAATCTCGCCACTTTCTCCCCTTCCTTCCTTATTATATTAATTCCCACAAGCAAAAACCATACGCTGCGCCAGCATCACCGCGTGACCTTTGCTTAAATTAAGTCTACCTATTCTCACGCTGAACTACTATATTTTAAAGCCGCTTTAACCAAATACATTTCCTTTTTATAAATATACTATTTTTTTGTCGAATTGACAACCGAAACTGTTCACAACAATGCCATTCCCTTTATTTCCATGTCCCGCTCAAAAATGCACTTTTAGGAACTATTTTATCTTTCTGAATAAATAAAATCAGAAAATTCTCTTTAGTTGTATTCCCAGAATTTTCACCTAAAATGTAGAACAATGTCAAAAGATATGCTATACTGCTTTTGTTGTCCAACCGACACCCGGCAACGGGAGGAGGTGTTGACATGGAAATTATGTTCTCGCTTTTCGTTACCGTCATGGGTGGTGTAGCCTGCCACTATATCATCAAATGGTTAGACAGTCGTAGCGATAAGGACAACAAATAGCCTAGTGGGTGCTTTGCCACTATAAAAGAAAAGAAGAAACCCCAAACTATGCTGACACATGGTTTAGGGTTTCGCTCTTTGTTCACATGGACTTATGTCCTCGCTTTGCCTTATTAGCATTATAGCATATGACAATTTCGATTGCAATATTCCATCAAAAATTTTTCACTTCGCAAAAGCACATTTTCGATTTTTACCGAATAAACATGATGCCCCCAATAATAAAAAAATAACTATTTGCCCCCCTTTTCTTCATATGATATAATGTTCACGAAAGCAATGAGCAACGCCAAAATGCAAGGGGACAAAATGACTGCTTGCAGGCATTTTTGTCGGCTTGCATTTTGATAGGGCGAACGCCCGTGAATGAAGAAAACCGCAGGTTTTCTGAATCACGCGCTGCGAATTTCACGCGGCGATTGAAGCAGCACTCTGCGAATTCCCTATGCGCCAGCTTCCAAAGCAACAAAACAACTGCTTGCAAACATTTTTGCCAACTTGCATTTTGATAGGGCGAACGCCCGTGAATGAAGAAAACCAAAGGTTTTCTGAATGGCGTGTTGCGAATCCCACATGGTGATTGAAACAGCGCGCTATAAACCCCCGCCACCCACATGGCAGAATGGACCTAAATTTATGAAACAGCAACGACACAAGCGTAAAGAGTCTTTTTCCATATTACTAATGTCCAACATCGGAGGAAGCAGCAGGCAGCTGCATTTTTCAATGACTGCCCTGCGCCTGCTTTTTGTTGTCCTGCTTATTATCTGTATTGCCATTATCTCTCTGACATTCCTATTTTCCAGTGAGAAAAGCAGAACCTCCTCCCTTAACAAGCAGCTTGCCGAAAAAGACGAAACTATTCAGCAGCTGGAAACTGAAATTGAAGCTCTCACCGAGGAAAAACAGCGGCTTGCAAAGGAAAACATGGATATGCTTATGGCTGGTTCCGGCAGCGAGGAAGAAGAGGAAGCCGTCAAAGCAGATGAAACGGCGAAAGCCGAACCGGAGACAGATTCCTCGTTTCCAAGCCTCTACCCTTCTTCCGAGACGGGAATGGTGATAGATATTTTTTCCGAAGAACGGCCTTATCTGTCCTTCAACACCCATGTTGACACCCACGTAATTGCCGCCGGCGACGGTATGGTGGTTGTCATCAGTTCCGACGACACTTACCCTCTTATCCTTGAGGTAGAACATGCAAGCGGCCACAGAACACGTTATATGTGCCGTCAGGAAGCCGTCTTAAATACCGAAATCGGCGCGCAGGTTTCTGCCGGAGATACTTTAATTACAATTACCGCCGATAATACGCAATTAGATTATCAAGTTATCTTTGAGGGCGAAATTATAGACCCTTTTAATGTAATAGATGCTAAAGGATAAAAGGAGGAATGAAAAAATGTTTGGAAAAAGTAAAGACACATCCGTCACGACGGATGCGCGGACAAAAATCGGCACGCTGATAGGGGAAGGAGCTGTCTTTAACGGGAATTTAACCGCGCCGGAAACCATACGCGTGGACGGCACCGTAAACGGCAACTGCACCTGTGAGAAAGAGGTTATCATCGGCGCCGCCGGTTTTATCGACGGAAATATTTCCGCCCAGAGTATCGTTATTTCCGGAAAAGTAATTGGGGACATTGCCGTCAACGGAAAATTGGAGCTTCTTTCCACCGGCCAAATTTCCGGCAATATCACCGCAAAATCTCTTGTTATCGATGAGAACGCCAGCTTTGACGGCAGATGCATCATGACCTCATCGGTGAACGCTGCTCCCGCTATTGCAGATAATTCCGGGAACAATCCCCCCGCCGAAGCAAAAGGACCAGAAGAAGTCGAAAAAACCGCTTCCGACGCCCCGTCAAGGGATTTTGTGCGAATTTCCGCAGAAACCGTGGAGGAAACGGACAACGACAAAGCGGAGGAAACGGCGGAGGCGGCTCCCGCTCCTGCACGCCCAAGAGCTGCGCGCGCGGTCAGAACCGGCGGCACACAAAATTCTTAACAGCAACTTTCAGAGGTACATATGAAAACAGAAGAAATCATTCTTGGTAATTTTGAACTGAAATATCCATTGCAGCGCCTTGCGCCTCTCAATCAAATTTTATTTTTAGATATAGAAACCACGGGTTTTTTATCCTCTGAATCCGCGATTTATTTGATTGGCTGCGCATTTTTCTCAGAGGGAAATTGGGTAATCCGGCAATGGTTTGCGCAGACTCCAGACGAAGAATCCGAGCTAATCAGTTCATTTTTATCTTTTGCAAGCGCCTATACCTACTTAATCCACTACAACGGCAACTCTTTCGACCTGCCTTTTATAAAGCGCAAGGCGTCCGAGTACGGTCTTTCCTGCAGCTTCAGCGAGATGGAGGGGCTGGATATTTACCGCCGGATTGCCCCTTATAAAAATTTCTTAAAGCTCCCTGACTGTAAGCTTCGGTCCATCGAGCGTTTTTTGGGCGTGGGACGGGACGACGCCTACAACGGGGGCGAGCTGATTCAGGTTTACAGAGAATTTTTGTACTCTCACGATTACAACCTCTATCACACGCTGCTTTTGCACAATTCGGACGACATCAAGGGTATGTTGGAAATTCTTCCCATCCTTTCCTGCTACGATTTGTTTAACTGCAGTCTCAAGGCGCGCAAGGTTCAGGCCAATTACTACAACGACGCCCATGGCGTTCCGCGAAAGGAGCTTGTCCTGCAGTTGGTGTTTGCTTCCCCTCTTCCGGTCACTGTTTCTTTTATGGCAAAGGGCTGTCATTTTAAGGGGGAAGGACATGAGGGGACGCT